>NZ_JAPCIM010000023.1:0-189897 GCF_025910055.1 Pantoea sp. JV6
ATCCCAGCTTCAGGCGCTGCACCCAAGCCCGTTCGCGCAGCGAACACTCCCCCCGGCTTTAGCGCTGAGCCAATCAGAATCCCCGATAACTCTTCTGCGCGGTACTCACCTTATAAAGATAACGACGCGATTCCGCCGACGGATGCTGGTTCGCCAGGGTCGAATAAACTTTGCTCGGTGACATGCCGTTAATCATCGAAAACGCCCGATCTTTATCGCTGGAGAAGACGCGCAGCACGCTGCCTGCGCCGCCGTTATAGGCGGTGATCACCGCATAACGACGTGACACCGGATCCTGAATACCGCCCAGATAGCTACGCTGCAACAGCGACAGATAAGCGGTACCCGCATCAATATTGTTCTCCGGATCAAGCAGATAGCTGCGGCTCGGCTTGCCCCATTTACCCTTCATGCGGAACACGTCAACACCGGCAGTATGCTGCACCACCTGCATCAGACCCAGCGCATCAGAATGGCTCACGGCGTAGGGGTTAAAGCTCGACTCGGTCTGCATAATCGCCAGAATCAACGAGGCATCAACACCATACTGATCGGCGGCTTTACGCACCATCGGCAGGTATTTGTGCGCACGCTTATCCAGGTGGTTCGGCACCATCGGAATCGAAATGGTGTAAATCACATGCAGACCCGAGGTGCGGCGCTGCAATTTATTCTGAATCAGATAGTCAGCAAAGGCTTCCGCGCGACCCTGCCAGCGAATCGGCTGACCGGTATTATCCAGCACCTGCCCATACAGCAGCGGCTCTTTACTGATTTCAATATCGTTGGCGTCAGAGTAGAGATCGACATTACCCGGATCTTCGCCAATCAACAGGGTGGTCACGATTGCCTGACGCAGGCTGGCCATAGGATCGGTGCCAGAAATCGTCTCGATGGTCAGCTTACCGCTTTCAAAGTTAATGTGGCTGCGGGTGTAATAGTTGTCGCTATATTTGACGTAATCTTTGGGTCCGGCGATCAGGACCTCATTGATACCCCAGATATTCTCAATATTATGAGCAAACTGCCCCATCAGAATATCAAAGGCGTTGGTATCTTTTACCCACTCCTCGTGGGACTGCTGTTTCTTTGACCCGGAACAGGAAACCAAAAGTGGTGCTATCACCAGCAGGGCGATTAATTTTTTATTCATTGGGAATGCAAGCCTGACCTGGATAACCGGCCTCAGCGATGAGGCCCGGAATGTTTACGCTTCTGGCGGTGTATAGCCTTCGATATGAACGTCTTTACCTTCGAACAGGAAATTGATCATCTCCTTCTCCAGCACTTTACGATCTTCGGGATTCATCATGTTGAGCTTCTTCTCGTTGATCAACATGGTCTGTTTCGCCATCCACTTCTGCCAGGCTTCTTTAGAAATGTCGTTGTAAATGCGCTTACCCAGATCGCCCGGGTAGAGCTGAAAATCCTGTCCTTCCGCGTCGCGCTGTAAAAAAGTACAAAAAATAGTGCGGCTCATTATTCTTCCTCATTAATCTCACAACTGTTCAAAGCCAGTTGTCGGGGATGGCGCAGCTCGTGTAACAGGCGCTCAACGGGTGCGGCTAATCCCACAGATGGTGGCAGCGCTAAGTTATACCAGAGACCGCCTGCTTCATCCATCGCCGCCCCGACAGAAGGCCACGTCAGCCACATTGGCACGATATCGAGATGGAAATGGCTGAAGGTGTGACGGAACGCAGTAAGCTGCTGCGGTTTTGCATGGATGCCGCGGGCCGCCAGCCAGTCTGTCATCGCCGCTTCCGTTTTGAACTGCGGGAAGCAGAACAGGCCGCCCCACAAGCCCACAGGCGGGCGCTGCTCCAGCCAGACATCATCACCATCCTGCATCATCAGGAACCAGCCGCTGCGCTCTGGCAGCACCTGCTTAGGCTTCTTACCGGGATAGCTCGCCCAGCTGCTGCTGGCATACGCCTCACAACCGCTGTTCAGCGGGCAGATTTCGCACTTCGGCTTCGATCGGGTACAGACGATAGCACCCAGATCCATCATCGCCTGATTAAACTGGCTGACGCCCTCGGCGGGTGTGACCTCTTCGCTGATCTGCCAGAGCCGCTTTTCGACCTCTTTCTTACCCGGCCAGCCGCTGACAGCATAGCAACGGGCCAGCACGCGCTTGACGTTGCCATCCAGAATCGGGAAATGCTGCCCCAGTGACAGCGACAGGATCGCGCCCGCCGTGGAGCGGCCTACGCCGGGCAGGGCAGAGACATCATCGAAATTACGCGGGAACTCGCCCTGATGAACCTCGACAATCTGCTTTGCGGCTTTATGCAGATTACGCGCACGGGCGTAGTAGCCGAGGCCGGTCCAGAGATGTAACACCTCATCCAGCGGAGCCGCAGCCAGATCGGTAACCGTGGGGAAGCGCGCCATAAAGCGTTCAAAATAGGGAATAACCGTGGCAACCTGGGTTTGCTGTAGCATCACTTCGGAGAGCCACACCTTGTAAGGCGTTTTCTCCAGCTGCCACGGCAGGGTTTTGCGACCAAAGCGCTGATACCAGTCCAGCACCTGTTGCGCGAACTGCGGCGCTTGCATCATAAGAAGGAAATTTTCCGTGTTTACTCTACACTCAGGCAGGAATTCCAGCACATGCGCACCTGGGTGTAAACCGGAAGATTGCAAAGGCTTGCTTCTGCTTATGAACTTTGCATAATGCCCGTTTCCCGGAACAGGCTAACCAGCAGGCTTTTACATGATTAATGACGTCATCACCCCAGAATTTGATGAGAACGGGCGGCCATTACGCCGGATCCGCAGCTTTGTGCGCCGCCAGGGCCGCTTAACCAAAGGCCAGCAGCAGGCGCTGGACACCCTGTGGCCGGTCATGGGGGTGGAATATCAGCCGGAGCCTGTCGATCTGCCCGCGCTGTTTGGCCGCGAAGCCCCGGTGACGCTGGAAATTGGCTTTGGCATGGGCGCTTCGCTGGTAACGATGGCGCAGAACACGCCGCATCAGAACTTCCTGGGTATTGAAGTGCATGCGCCGGGCGTGGGTGCCTGTCTGGCCGCCGCCAAAGAAGCCGATGTGCAGAACCTTCGGGTGATGTGCCATGACGCGGTGGAAGTGCTTGAGAAGATGATTCCGGATAACTCGCTGCGCATGGTTCAGCTTTTCTTCCCCGATCCGTGGCATAAAGCGCGTCACAATAAACGCCGTATCGTCCAGGTGCCTTTTGCCGAGCTGGTGATGCGTAAACTGAAGCTGGGCGGCGTTTTCCACATGGCGACCGACTGGGAAGCCTACGCGGAGCATATGCTGGAAGTGATGAACAGCATCGATGGTTACCGCAACCAGTCAGAACAACAGAATTATGTGCCGCGTCCTGAGACGCGTCCACTGACCAAGTTTGAGCAGCGCGGGCAGCGTTTAGGCCACGGCGTATGGGATTTAATGTTTGAGAGGGTGAAATAATGGCCACACAACGCAGCCGCCGTTTACGTAAAAAACTGCACATTGATGAGTTTCAGGAACTGGGCTTCTCGGTTGCCTGGCGCTTCCCGGAAGGCACCAGCGAAAGCGAAATTGATGAGACGCTGAACCAGTTCATCAATGAAGCGATCGACCCTAACGGCCTGGCCTTCGATGGCAGCGGTTACCTGGTGTGGGAAGGTCTGGTTTGCCTGCAGAAAACCGGCAAATGCACCGATGAGCATCGTGCTCTGGTCCGCAAATGGCTGGAAGATCGCAAGCTGCAGGACGTTCAGATGACTGAACTCTTTGACGTCTGGTGGGACTAAGTCGTCACACAGTGTCGGGCTGAGGCCCGATCAGAGGGTTTCAGACCCGATCTTAGGGAGTAGATATGATGCGTAAAGCGCTTCTTGCTGTGCTGCTGGTGGCAGCAACCCAGGCTCAGGCAGCCTATGAATGCAGCGTTAAGCCGCAGGACGATGTGGTGATTAAGCCGCAGAGCGTGCAGGTGGTCGGTGCCAACGGCAATATGGAAATCTCGCCGCAGGGCGACGTGCAGTTCAATGGACAGAAGGTCACGCTCGATACGGCCGGACGCCAGAAAGCGATCGACTATCAGAACGCGCTGCGTCGCGATCTGCCGTGGATCGACAGCGGGGCGACATCACGTCTGGAGAAAGGGCGTGCGGCACTGGATCAGGTCATCGTTGAAAAACTGGGCACCGACAGCAACGTGCGTAATCGCCTGACCACGCTGAATGGTCAGCTGAAACAGCAGATGAACCGCATCATTGAACACCGTGAAGATGGGCTGACGTTCCACCATCAGGCGATTGATCAGGTTCGCGCCGAAGGTGAAAGGCTGGTGCAGTCGACGCTGGGCGGCGTGATGCAGGATAGCCTGAACGAGATGGGCAGTAAGCAGGGCAGCGGCGGCAGTAATCCGCTGCAGGCGATTATGGGTAATCTGGGCGGGTTGCAGCAGTCGATTCAGGCTGAGTGGAGCAAGCAGGAGCAGGATTTCCAGAACTTCGGTCACGAGGTGTGTAATCGCGTTATTTCGCTGGAAGATCAGCGTAAACAGCTTACCGGCGCACTGAAAAAATAGGTCAACGCCTCAGCCTGTCGGGCTGAGGCGCTTTTGTTACTCTTCCGCTAAGAACAGCTCCAGCAGCGAATTCAGGAACAGCTTCCCTTTCTCCGTAATCTGCCACTGCTCCGCGGTTTCAGTCACGTAACCCGCGGCAATCGCAGCATCCATCTGCGGACGGATCACCTGCTCTGACAAACCGGTATAGCGGCTGAACTCGTCGCGCGGCGCGGCTTCCAGCAGGCGAAAGCGGTTCATGAAATATTCAAACGGCTTGTCGCTATCGGCAACGTCATACTGTTTTTCGCGGTAGTTCCCCTGCATAAATCCACGCGGATGACGGGTTTTCACCGTGCGGACTATGCGGCCATCCGGTTGCGTCAGCTTGCCGTGTGCGCCACACCCAATCCCCAGATAGTCGCCAAAGCGCCAGTAGTTGAGGTTGTGCTCACAGCGATAACCCGGCTTCGCGTAGGCAGAGGTCTCATACTGCTGATAACCGGCAGCCTGCAACAGCTGATCGCCCTGTTCGAAAATATCCCATAGCGCATCATCATCCGGCAGCACCGGCGGGCGTGAGCCAAACAGGGTGTTGGGTTCAATCGTGAGCTGATACCAGGAGAGATGCGGTGGATTAAGCGCAATCGCCTGACGTAAATCATCGAGCGCCTCTTCCAGCGACTGATCGGGCAGGCCATGCATCAGGTCAAGGTTAAAACTGCGCAGCGAGAGCGACTCTGCCAGTTCAGCGGCGCGGACCGCCTCTTCCGGGCCGTGAATGCGGCCAAGACGCTGCAGCTTTTGCGGACTGAAACTCTGTACGCCAATCGAAATACGGTTGATACCGGCGCGCTGATAGGCGCTGAACCGGTCCGCTTCCACGGTGCCCGGATTGGCTTCCATGGTCACTTCCGCATCGGGCGAGAGCGTCAGACGCTCCCGCACACCATCCATCAGCATCTGCATCGCGCTGCTGCTCAGCAGGCTGGGCGTGCCGCCACCGATGAAGATCGTGCGCACTTCCCGGCCATTGATCAGCGGTAAATCGATCTCCAGATCGCGCAACAGGTGCTGCACGTATTCAACGTGCGGCACCTCATCTTTCAGCGCGTGGGAATTAAAATCACAGTAGGGACATTTCTGTACGCACCACGGAATGTGGATATAGAGACTTAACGGCGGCAGATTAGGCATTACACATCGCTTCCAGCAACAGCGTCAATGCTTTACCCCGGTGAGAAACTGCACCTTTTTCCGCTTTACTCAGTTCGGCCGCGGTTTTACCCAGCGCCGGGACAAAGAAAATCGGGTCGTAACCAAAACCACCGGCACCAGCGGCGGCGCGGGTGATCTCACCCTGCCAGCTGCCGTGGAACACCAGCGGGGTCGGATCTTCCGCATGACGCAGATAGACCAGCACGCAGTGAAATTGTGCCTGGCGCTGACCGTCTGGTACGTTTTCCAGCGCCTGCAGCAGCTTCTCCAGGTTCTGTTGATCGCTGGCCTCTTCACCGGCGTAGCGCGCCGAGTAGATGCCGGGCGCGCCGCCCAGCGCATCTACGGCCAGGCCGGAATCATCGGCAATGGCCGGTAATCCGGTGATCTGTGCCGCGTGACGCGCCTTGAGAATCGCGTTCTCAATAAAGGTCAGGCCGGTCTCTTCCGCCGATTCAACCCCAAGGTCGGTCTGTGCGACGATATCCAGACCAAAGGCGGAGAGTAACTCCGCCAGTTCACGCACTTTGCCGGGATTGCCGGTTGCGAGGACAACTTTTTGCATAACAGTTCCAGTTTGATTCATTTACAGCAGATACCAGAGACCCGGGAACAGGTCCATGCCGAGAAAGTTCAGGGCATACAGCACCAGGATGACGATCATCGCTGAGAAATCGATGCCGCCCATCGCAGGCAGAATACGGCGAACAGGTGCCATCATCGGCTCGGTTAACTGCACCAGCAGATAGTCGACAGGCCCCCGGCCCTGGCTGATCCAGCTCATCAGGGAGCGAATAATAATCACCCAGAAGACCAGATAGCCGGCGGATTTAACCAGCGACAGCAGGCCGACCAGCAGATTGGTTGGGTCGACCGAGAAGACGCCCACCTGAATCAGCAATAAAATCGGGTATTTCAGCGTAGTCAGCACAAATGCCAGCAGCAGCGAGGCGGTATCAATCGGTCCCAGTGCCGGCAGTATACGGCGCAGCGGCTTAACAATCGGCTGTGTCACTTTTACGACAAACTGCGCCACTGGATTGTAAAAATCGCAGCGGGACCACTGCATCCAGATGCGTAACAGCAGCACCATGACGTAGAGATCGATCAGCGTTTTTACTAAAAACGTCAGTGTTAACATGAAGTTCCTCTGTTATTGTTGTGAGTTGTGCGCATAATCTCGTGCGCCAAAAATGGCGGTGCCGATACGCACCATCGTACTGCCTGCGGCGATTGCCGCCTCCATGTCATCGCTCATTCCCAGCGAAAGCGTGTCTGCATGCGGATAGTGTTGTTGCAGCTGCCGGAAGGCTTCCGCCATCTGCTGACACACCGCCAGCTGCCGCGCGTAATCACTCTCTGCTGCCGGAATCGCCATTAATCCGCGCAGCCGCAGTTGCGGCAGGGCAGCGATCTGTTCCGCCAGCCCGGAAACGGCCTCCAGCATGATGCCAGATTTGCTGTTCTCGTCACTGATATTTACCTGAATTAACACATTCAGCGGTGGCAGCGAAGCAGGCCGCTGATCGTTGAGCCGCTGCGCGATGCGCTGACGGTCAATGGTGTGACACCAGGCGAAATGTTCCGCCACCAGACGGCTTTTATTGGACTGCAGCGGGCCGATGAAGTGCCACTCCAGCTCAGGATGTGCGGCCAGTGCCTGGACCTTTTCAACCCCTTCCTGAACGTAATTTTCACCAAAGGCAATCTGGCCAGCGGCAAAGGCTTCTTCGACCGCGCTCGCAGGTTTGGTTTTACTGACTGCAAGCAGGGTAATTTCTTCTGGTGCGCGGCCGCAACTCGCGGCAGCAGCAGCGATTCGCTGCCGCACTTGCTGTAGGTTCTGCTGGATTGAGGTCATAGTCAGGAGAAATTATGAATCTGGATGAAATGGTGGGGCTTAGTGTAAAGCATAATGCCGCCGATCTGCACCTTTGCAGCGGACATTTGCCCTACTGGCGGCGTCAGGGAAGGCTGGAGGCGATGCCGCAGCAGTACCCGCTTTCTGGTGCATGGATGGCGCAGTTTATGGCCCGCTGGCTAAGTGACCCGCAGCGTCAGGAGCTGGAGCGCGCAGGGCAGCTCGATTTCGCCCTGAGCCTGGCCGATGGTCAGCGTCTGCGCGCGAATCTCTTTATGCAGCGCAACGGCCTGTCACTGGCACTGCGCATCATCGCCACGGCATGCCCGACGCTGGAAAGCCTGCAACTGCCCGCCATTGTCCCGACGCTGCTGGAGCAGCAGGATGGGCTGATTCTGGTGACGGGTGCGACCGGCAGCGGTAAATCAACCACGCTGGCGGCGCTGGTCGATGCGCTGAACCGCCAGCAGGCGCGGCATATCATCACGCTGGAAGATCCGATTGAATTTATCCATCACAGCCAGCAGTCGCTGATACAGCAGCGTGAAATCGGCCTGCACTGCGGTTCGTTCTCGCTGGGAGTAAAGGCAGCACTGCGTGAAGATCCCGACGTTATACTGCTGGGCGAACTGCGTGACAGCGAGACTATTCGTCAGGCGCTGACTGCTGCGGAGACCGGCCATCTGGTGCTGGCGACGCTGCACACGCGTGGCGCAGCGCAGGCGGTGGATCGGCTGGTTGATGTCTTTCCGGCAGAGGAGAAACAGCTGGTGCGTACTCAGCTGGCGGGCAGCCTGAAAGCGGTAATTGCACAGCGGCTGGTGCCGTCAGTTGCCGGTTCGCGCATCGGACTGTTTGAGGTACTGATCGCCACGCCGGGCATCACCAATCTGATCAGAGAAGGCAAGATGCACCAGATCCCTGCGCTGTTACAAACCGGCGCACAGGCCGGTATGCAGACGTTTGAGCAGAGCAGGCTGGCGCGTCAGGCAGCCGGACTGATTGAGTGAGGATGTCAGTAATGGTTTTCGAACCAGTCCTGCAAAATGATGGCAGCAGACTGTGAGTCGACCGATCCTTTATTGAGCGCGCGATAGCCGCCGCGTTCAAACAGGCCAGCACGCGCTTCTACCGTGCTGAGTCGTTCATCCTGCAGCTCCACGCGGATGCCAAAGCGCCCGTGCAGGCGGTTGGCAAATTTACGTGCGCGATCGGTCAGCGGCTGCTCGGTGCCATCCATATTCAGCGGTAATCCCACCACCACGAAATCGGGCTGCCACTCTTTCAGCAGTTTTTCAATTACCAGCCAGTCCGGGATGCCATCCTGCGCTTTCAGGGCGGTCAGCGGACGGGCGCTGCCAGTGAGTTGCTGACCTACGGCGACACCAATACTTTTGGTGCCGAAGTCGAATCCTAACAGAGTTTGAGTTGACATCAGGCGTGTCCGGCGTCGCTGGCCATGTTGTGAATATCGACGCCAATACTGCGCGCCGCTTCGCGCCAGCGCTCTGAAATCGGCGTCTGGAACAGGATGTTGCTGTTAGCGGGCGTGGTCAGCCAGGCGTTTTCCATCAGCTCATTCTCCAGCTGATCTTTTTCCCAGGCGCAGTAACCCAGCGCGACCAGCACGTTAGTGGGCTGAGACGCCGTACCGATCGACTCCAGCACGTCACGGGACGTGGTGATGATCGTGTTATCGGAAACACGAATACTGGAGGTAAAGGTGCGTTGCGCGGAGTGCAGGATAAAGCCACGATCTTCCGCCAGCGGGCCGCCGGTAAACACCGGTTTATCCAGCTTGATCGCCGGATCGCGATCGTCAGCAGAGATTTTGAGCTTCTTCAGAATGCCTTCAACCGTCAGGTTTTCCATGGGTTTATTGATGATCAGTCCCATTGCACCCTCTTCATTATGTTCGCAGAGATAGACCACGGAACGTTTGAAGAAAGGATCCTGCAATGAAGGCATGGCAATCAAAAAGTGATGTTGTAAATTCATTCTCACACGATGTACCAAAAAAATAACCGGCACGCGACGGCCGCACCGGTATTGGGTTGATCACGGAGCTTCGCCCCGGCGTCATGCTCAGCCCAGGCGCTTCTCAATGGCATCCATCAACATGCCGGTGATGGAGATCGGGAACGCAGCCTCAATTTCACGAATGCAGGTTGGGCTGGTCACGTTAACTTCAGTCAGTTTATCACCGATGATGTCCAGACCGACAAAAATCAGCCCTTTTGCTTTCAGCGTCGGACCAACACGGCGCGCGATTTCCCAGTCGCTTTCGCTCAGCGGACGCGCTTCACCGCGACCACCGGCGGCGAGGTTACCACGCGTTTCACCGCCCTGAGGGATACGCGCCAGGCAGTAAGGCACCGGCTCGCCATCGACGACCAGCACGCGTTTGTCACCCTCGGTGATCGCCGCAATATAATTCTGCGCCATGCAGAAACGGCTCTCATGCTCGGTCAGGGTTTCGGTAATCACGCCAAAGTTAGGATCATCTTTCTTCACGCGGAAAATCGACGCACCACCCATGCCATCCAGCGGCTTCATGATGATGTCGCCATGCTCCTGCCAGAAAGCGCGCAGTTGCGCTTTGCTGCGGGTCACCAGAGTGTCAGGCGTAAACTCGGCAAACCAGGCGGTGTAGAGCTTTTCGTTACAGTCACGCAGGCTCTGCGGTTTGTTCACGATCAGCGTACCCAGCTCTTCAGCGCGCTCCAGAATGTAGGTCGCATAGATGAACTCGGTATCGAATGGCGGATCTTTGCGCATCAGCACCACATTCAGGTCAGCCAGCGGGATCACCTGCTCGCTGCCGAACTGATACCAGTTCTCAGGGTTCTGCTCGACGGTCAGCAGGCGGGTGCGGGCCGAGGCCACGCCACCGCGCAGGGAGAGATCGTGCATCTCCATATAGTGAATTTCGTAACCACGGCGCTGTGCTTCCAGCAGCATAGCGAAGCTGGAGTCTTTTTTAATATTGATGGACGAAATAGGGTCCATCACGATGCCAAGTTTAATCATTATTATCTCCTCGGTGAGGCGGCATTTACCGCCTCGTCTGGTTCGGTCTGCAGTGGGCCGATCGGTCAGGACATCATGCCTGCTCTCTTTCCGCTGAAAGTATCGCTTAACCCAGGTCGCCAAACCTCACCTGAAGTGCCGTAATGGCCGTCAGCGCGGTAGTTTCGGTACGCAATACCCGTGGGCCAAGCAGAATGTCAGTAAAATCGTGCTGCGCCGTCATCGCAATCTCGTCCGCAGACAAACCGCCTTCAGGGCCAATCAGCAACCTTACCCGCTCAACAGGCTGGGGCAGCGTGTTGATGCTGTGGCTGGCGCGCGGATGCAGATTAAGCTTCAGTCCGCTATCTGCTTCTGCACACCAGGCTTCCAGCGTCATCGCTTCACGAATCTCCGGCACGCGATTACGGCCGCACTGCTCGCAGGCGGCAATAGCAATTTTCTGCCACTGCTGGATCTTCTTCGCCAGACGCTCAGCATCAAGCTTTACGCCACAGCGCTCGGAAAACAAGGGTGTAATGACATTCACGCCCAGTTCGATCGATTTCTGGATAGTGAATTCCATTTTTTCACCGCGCGACATCACCTGACCTAAATGCAGATGTAACGGTGACTCGCGATCGTCCGGCTGGCTCTCTGTGACCGATACTTTTACACGCTTTTTATCTACATGCGTGATCTCTGCTGCAAAAGTCAGATTAGTGCCATCAAAGAGTTCCAGACGCTGACCTGCCGTCATCCGGAGCACCCGGCCCACATGATTGGATGCATCTTCATCCAGGGTAATTTCACTGCCGATGCTTAATGGCCCGGCGTGATAGATGCGAGGTATACGCATAAGGTTCCTGAGACCGGACGCCGCGCTGCAGCGGCGTCATTGGAAAAAGAGCTAGTGTAGGGCAGGGATTTTAGCGCTGGCAAGCCTGCTGCACATAAGGATTGTGATTGCCCTGAACCTTTGCAATGCGCTGGTCGCGTTCGCACTCCCAAACTGTTACGGGATAGAGCTTGTTCCAGGCGGTAAACAGCTGCGTCTGCTGGCGCGAAATACGCAGATGATACTGGTCGCGCATATAGAAATAGGTGCGGGCAATGGCACCACGCGCCCGCGCAGGTGGCTCCGCCTGTTTGAGTTTAAAGTCGATCTTCATCTCACACTGGCCGTACTGCTGCTCGCTGCCGTTCCATTGACTGTAGGCGAAGTTGCCACGGTCGCCATTCACTTCACCCACCGCAGGCTGCAGGTTGTGCAGGTCGGTTTCGATGCGGCGGTAGTCGGGATCTTTGCTGCAGTTTTTACGACCGCCATCCTGCCAGCACTGACGCTGATGGCCAAACTCCCAGGCGGGCATCACATGTTCCCACTCAATGCGTGCGGCGCGATTGGCGTTTTTGCGCACCTGATAGCCACAGCTGTTGAGATCGGGAATCCCCTTTTTTCCCTGCCACTGAATCTTACAGCCACAGTAAAAAGAACCCGGTGCATCGGCGTTGATCGCCGCCGCAAAGGTTTTGGCCTGCTGAAAGTTATTTTGATGATAGTTATTCAGGTTGAGGGCGTCAGCGGCGGGCGCAAACAGCAGCGCAACCGCCAGACTTAGTATGCGAGACATATTCCAGATTTCTACTCAGTACGAAAAAGGGCGGCAGGGTAACAGAATGTGGAATAGGGCGGAATGGGGATTCTTCTCAGGACGCGACAAATTCACCCGCGATCAGCAGGCTGCCACAGTGCACGCAGCGATATTCACTCTCTTTGCGCAGTATACGATTGTGGCGGCGCACGGTCAGCTGATGCTGCTGGCACTGACAGCGGTAGGGTAAGGTGTTGCTGCGCACGGATGCGATCTCAAACTGGTGAGTACGCCGTGCCGGAACGCCCAGCACCTGCTCCATCATCCACTTCCACTCTTTGCCGTGCGGCGCAACGCGACCAAATTGCTTCCAGACCAGCAGATGCGCCAGCTCATGCGGCACCACTTCATCGATAAATGCCTGCTGGTTTTCCAGCAGCAGCACAGGATTGATGCGAATTTCCCAGGACGCCAGCCAGGCGGTGCCCGCCGCCGTACCACGCTGCTGGTAGAGCAGCTTCGGTTCCGGATAACGGGTTTTCAGCGCCTGATTCGCACGTTCAAGCGACTGGCGCAGCGAGCGCATTACGGCCTGCTGCAGGGCAATGGGGAGACGAGGCGTTTTCATGGCGCTCAGAATAATCGCCGCCGCGCAGGAACTCAACGTCGCCAGCGACAAGTGTGGTTCTGGCTGGGGGAAAATTTCTGGTTTAAATATTGTTATGGGCTTTTTTAGAATATTCTATTAATGACATTCACCGCAGAGTGGATGGATGAAAAGCGAACGGCACAGGGCATGGATAAACCAATGAAAAATAATGATAACGTCAGGAAACAACGGATTGTGCTGGTGACGGATCTGATGGCCGGTCGTGGTGGGATGGAAAATGTGACCGGTCAGTTGATTAAGGCCTTGAATGCGGAACCCGGTACCGAAGCAGGGCTGTTTATTATCAACAGCGGAGAGGAGAGCCACTCCCGCGCCTGGACCGCCAATGCTGTTCTGGCTGAGAGCGTCTGCACGCTGCGGAATAAGAAAATAAAAAATCTTATTCATACGCTGAGAATGGCTGCCTTCTTTCGTCGTTATCAGCCCGATCATGTCCTGACCCTCAACACCATTCCCTGCCTGATGACGCGCCGGGCAATCACGCTTTCAGGACGTAAAATCGTATTGTCGAGCTGGATGCACCTGCCTCCGCGTGAACGTTATCGTCCCCATTATCTGTTGCGGGCCGATCACCATTTTGCGATCAGTAATCAGATTAAAGAGCAGCTGGTGGAACTGGGCGCACGCGCCACTGACGTTGACGTGATCTATAACCCGATCAAACGCAATGACACGGTAATCGGCAGACCCCAGGCGCTGAAGTTTCTCTATATTGGTCGCGTCCATTATCAGCGGCAGAAACAGCTTAAAGATCTGTTTGATGCCCTGCAGCAGCTGGATGCGCCCTGGACGCTGGAGATAGTGGGTGACGGGGAAGATCTGACGCAATGTCAGCACTACGTGACGCAACTCGGCATTCAGGATCGCATCACCTGGCATGGCTGGCAGGAGAATGCCTGGGAGTATGTCATCCGCCATATCAGACAGGTCACCTGCCTGGTCATGACCTCTAACTTCGAAGGCTTCCCGCTGATCCTGCTGGAGGCGATGTCGCGCGGCGTCTACTGTGTTTCATCCGACTGCATCAGCGGCCCGGCGGAAATTATTCAGAACGGTATTAATGGTCAGCTCTATCCCACCCATGACAGCATGGCGCTGGCCGCGATTCTCAACGCTATGAGCGGGGATTTCCACTTCCCCGATCATCAGGCTATTAAAGCGAGCATCACCGGTTTTTATGAGGAAAATTATATGAAGCACCTGATGAGTGTGTTTAACCGCCTTACTGAGGTTAAGCATGACGAATAAAATCAGTCGCAATGGATTAACGTTAATGGTTAATTTTTCAGTTATTGCGCTCTGCCTGGCGCTGTCACTGAATATGTTTGTTACCGGCCTGCCGCAAAAAATATTTTATCTGGTCTCTTATCTCTCTATCGCGTCCGTGCTGTATGGCCTGGTGCGCAGGCGGGTGGACTTTAAAGAGAACGGTTTTTATATCGCCCTGTTTGCTGTGCTGATTATCTTTGCCCTGATTCGACTGTTCTGGGCGATTCACGTGAAGGGGATCGAAACCGCGCCCTCAGGCGATGCCATCACTAATATGGGCAACTATCTGCTGGGCGCGAAGCGGCTGTTGATGGGTGCCTTTGTGCTGCTCAGTCTGGCTGTTTATGGGGATCGTGTCTCCCTGACTACGCTACGCGTCGGAAAAGGGCTCATCCTTCTTGGCCTGCTGATTACGCTGGGCTTTGGTATCCACGAGCATCTCTACACTGAGAATATCCGCATCAAGCTCACCACCGAAGCCGCCTCCATGTCTTCTTACATGATTCTGTTTATCTACTGTGCCTGGCTGTGGCTAAGCCGCTATGAGACGCACGCTTACTGGAAGGTTGCCGATATCGCTGTGCTGGCAGTGACCTTTGCCTTGCTCTACCTGTGCGGCACCCGTGTGACTCTGATTGCGCTGATTGCAGTGGGGCTGCTGTTCCTGGTGCAGACCTACCGGCTGTCGCTGCTGACTAACTGGCGGATTAGCGCTTTGCTGGTGGGCGTAATGGCGGTGCTGATTCTGATGACCAGCAACCGCTGGGTAGAGGGAGTGCAGGATATTGAGAACTTTGGTTCAAACAGTTCGACCTCGCTGGGCGCACGTGTCGCCATCTGGGGCGGGGCGGTCAACTTTATTGAGCACCATGGCGGTTTTGCGACGCCGGATGCGCGCACCACTGAGGCGCGTCAGTTCATCACTGCGCACTATCCTCTCAATGTTGAAGGCTTTACCAACGTTAAATACAACATGCACAACGAGTTCCTCGAAGTGACGTCATTGCAGGGCTGGCTGGGTACGGCGTCGCTGGCGCTGCTCTATCTGACGGTGCTGGCGGGCTGGCTGAAGAAGTGTGATCTGCGTGGCGTGGCGCTGCCGATGGTGGCACTGTTTACCACCGGACTGACCGATTCGGTGCTGCCCTATAATCAGACCGCGACCATTTTCATTATGGCGCTGGCGCTCTGCTGCATACGGCGGCCCCTGCCGGTAACGCGGGTAACCACAGCGTAGTGGGGCGTTGAACAAATAAAAACGGCGGGGTTTCCAGAGAAACCCCGCCGTTTTTTTTACCGCGTTTTTTACCGGGTAAAGTTAGTCGCGTGAACCGATGTCGCGCAGTTTTTTACCTGCCATCAGGTTACGTTCGATGTGTTCCAGCGAGACGTTTTTGGTCTCAGGGATCAGCATCACCGTCAGCAGAATGAAGAACAGGTTAAGCAGTGCGTAGACCCAGAAGGTGTTCGCATTGCCCAGCGTATTCAGCATCGTCAGGAAGGTCGCACCCACGATCATGTTCGCGATCCAGTTGGTGGTGGTGGAGACAGTGATACCGAAATCGCGGCCTTTCAGCGGCTGAATTTCGGAACAGAGTACCCAGATCAACGGACCGGCTGACATCGCAAAACCGATGATGAACATCAGCAGCATACCTACCGCAAAGTACTGTGCGCCCGCCGAGTGAATGCCGAAGTGCAGCATCGTACCCAGAACGCCCATACCGGCTGCCATCACCATAAAGCCCAGAATCAGGGTAGGTTTACGACCCCAGCGATCCACCAGGCCAATGGCAATAAAGGTCGCCAGTACGTTAACCAGACCCACAATCACCGTGCCCCACATCTGCTGGGTGGTGTTGGTGAAGCCCGCGATTTCAAAGATTTTTGGCGCATAGTACATGATGACGTTCATGCCGGTAAACTGCTGCATCACCTGCAGCAGAATGCCGAGATAGACCGCACGACGGAAGTGGCTGCTGCTGGTGAACAGACCCCAGCCAGACTGTTTGATCTTCAGGCTTTCACGGATCTCTTCCAGCTCACGTTTTGCTTGCTCGCTGGTGTCACGCAGACGATCCAGTACGCGTTGTGCATCGCGGAAGTTGCCTCGCGCCGCCAGCCAGCGTGGGCTGTTTGGCAGGAAGAAAACGCCGACCAGCAGCAACAGTGCCGGAATAGTGATGATGCCCAGCATCCAGCGCCAGTTGCCGGTAAAGCTGAACGCCGTATCGGACAGGTAAGCACCAAGAATACCGATGGTGATCATCAGCTGATAAAGCGAAATCATACTGCCGCGAATTTTTTCCGGAGCGATCTCAGAAAGATAAAGCGGGGCGGTATAAGAGGCGATACCGACTGCCAGGCCCAGCAGAACGCGGGCGCTGATCAGCATTTCCGGGTTTGGCGACATCGCCGACCAGAGTGAACCGATAACGAACAGAATCGCACCGGCCATCAGGCTTTTTTTACGGCCCAGGCGGGATGACATCCAGCCGCTGCCGATAGCACCGACCGCCGCACCAAACATCATGGAACTGACGATCCACTCCTGCTGATGAGGGGTGACGTTAAAGTCCTTTGCGATAAACGGCAGAGCACCGGCGATAACGCCGATATCCAGACCGAACAGCAGACCCGCAAGGGCCGCCAGAAAGCAGACAAATAAGGTCATCGCCTTATTTGAAGTTCTGCTTTTGTGTGTATTGCCAGGCATTTTAGCCTCCAGGTTTATCCATCATTGTTTTTATCAATGTTAAAAAACCTTTTGCGGGAAAAAAGTGAGCCTGATCACATCAGTGTAATCGCTTACACACGCTGAAACCCTGAAATTCAGCATATTTTTCCCGGAAAGATTAATTAACCAGTGAGGTATAGCACTCATTAAGTTTCTGACAATGCTCTATTTACTGGCTATCAGACGACGCTGAAAATAACGCATTTTCAGCAGAATAACTACGTGCGTTAATTCCTAAATATCGGATAAACAAAGCATTTCAATTTGTAATCGTTAACATTTAGTCGTCAGAAAAAGCGAAAAGAAGTGTAGCTGAGAACTGAAAATTTGCTGCAGAGAGAAGAAGATGTCGGGCAGATGCGTTTTTTTGTCGTCACGCGCTCACCAGAAAATGCGCTGGCCTGTTCGTTCAGAAGGGTAGCGGGAGCAAAATTGCTCCGGTTAGCAATGGGGCTGAAAAGGCAATAAAAAACCCTGCCGCAGTGGCAGGGTTTTTATCAGCAGCCGGTAACCTTACAGGCCAGCCGCTTCACGCAGCAGGGCAGCTTTGTCGGTTTTTTCCCATGGGAAATGTTCACGACCAAAGTGACCGTAAGCTGCGGTCTCTTTATAGATTGGGTGCAGCAGATCCAGCATCTGGATCAGACCATATGGACGCAGGTCGAAGAACTCGCGCACCAGCAGCGTCAGCTGTTCGGTAGAGATTTTCTCGGTACCGAAGGTTTCCACCATGATAGAAGTGGGTTCAGCCACGCCGATAGCGTAGGAGACCTGGATTTCACAACGGTCAGCCAGGCCGGCCGCTACGATGTTTTTCGCCACGTAACGTGCCGCATAGGCTGCAGAGCGGTCAACTTTAGATGGATCTTTACCCGAGAACGCACCGCCACCGTGACGCGCCATGCCGCCGTAGGTGTCTACGATGATTTTACGACCGGTCAGACCGCAATCGCCCATCGGGCCGCCGATCACAAAGCGACCGGTTGGGTTGATATGATATTTGGTCGAGGCGCTCAGCCACTCTGCAGGCAGAACCGGCTTGATGATCTCTTCCATCACCGCTTCCTGCAGATCTTTCTGGCTGATGGATTCAGCGTGCTGGGTAGAGAGCACAACTGCATCGATGCCCACGATTTTGCCATCGTCATACTGGAAAGTGACCTGGCTCTTGGCATCCGGGCGCAGCCACGGCAGGGTGCCGTTTTTACGCACTTCAGCCTGACGCTGTACCAGACGGTGCGCATAGGTCACCGGCGCAGGCATCAGCACGTCTGTTTCGTTAGTGGCATAGCCGAACATCAGGCCCTGGTCGCCCGCGCCCTGTTCCAGCGGATCGGTACGGTCAACGCCCTGATTGATATCCTGAGACTGTTTACCAATCGCGCTTAATACCGCGCAGGAGTTGGCGTCAAAGCCCATATCGGAATGGACATAGCCGATTTCACGTACGGTTTTACGGGTGATCTCTTCGATATCAACCCAGGCGCTGGTGGTGATTTCACCGCCAACCAGCACCATACCGGTTTTAACGTAGGTTTCGCAGGCCACGCGCGCTTTAGGATCCTGTTCAAGGATCGCATCCAGCACAGCATCGGAGATCTGGTCGGCGATTTTATCGGGATGTCCTTCTGATACAGACTCGGACGTAAAAAGGTGTTTAGCCATTCTGTTCTTTACCTTAAATATGGTTTGAGTACGACTGCATAGCGCCAGTGAGGTGGTCTGACCTGACGCCCCTTCAGGCAAAGCCGCGAGCAGTGAGGTTGTGTCAGCACAGCAGGCCAACACCGCCTGGATAGTAACCTGTTTAGATGGAAAACCATCTGGACGGCTATTTTAGGATAGAGGGTAAACCAATTACCAGCCCTTTTTCTGTTTCAGCATTTAACCTGTCTCTGTTATCGGCATAATTTGCTGACGCTACACGCAATTCCCCGATAATATTTTTGCATTTTACGGCTGTAAACTGTATAAAACGCCGCTGCTTTGATAGCAGCAGCAAGGATGACGCCACTGTTTGCGTCGCGCCTGTCAGACTCTGGTCTGGCTTTCACCCAGGTTGTTTTCCATGTGCCCCTGGCATATGCGGAGGTGATACAAGTAATGAACCACGCTTTTTCTTCTTCCGGTTCTCTGCGCTGCGGCGCTGCGCTGGCTCTCTCCTGCCTCCCATCTGTTTCTCTTTCCTGCCGACGCGATGTCCGATGCGGTAATTTTACCGACACAGGCGCAGGCTAATCTTTATCTCTGCTCGATCGGTTTTGTCTCTTCTCTGCGTTCGCGCAGCGGAACGACGCAGGTTATCCATGGTCAATACAGATCAGTTAAATGTTCTCTGTTTAAACGGAGATGGCCCGGGTGTTTTACACTTAACTCTCATGCGTGAATCGCGCTGACGGCAACGTCAGGTGAACAGGACATTGCGTTTAATGTGGCAACAGGTTTTCAGATTAGCGGCCATAAAGCCGGTTAACAGTTTCATCTTTCAACGGAAAATTGAGGTTCGCGATGTCTGACGACATGAAGAATATCAAAGGTTCGTCAGCTGGCGAACAGGGTACACTCCGCTCCATGCAGGAGGTTGCAATGAACGATCAGGATGCGAGCAAAATGTTGCGTACGTACAACATCGCCTGGTGGGGCAACAACTATTACGACGTTAACGAACTGGGCCACATCAGTGTCTGTCCCGATCCGGATCGTCCTGATGTGCGCGTCGATTTAGCCCGTCTGGTCAAAGAGCGCGAAGCGCAGGGCCAGCGTCTGCCCGCTTTATTCTGCTTCCCGCAGATCCTGCAACACCGTCTGCGTTCCATTAACGCCGCCTTTAAACGTGCGCGTGAATCCTACGGTTACAAAGGCGACTACTTCCTGGTTTACCCGATTAAAGTTAACCAGCACAAACGCGTGATTGAGTCACTGATCCACTCCGGCGAACCGCTGGGACTGGAAGCGGGCTCAAAAGCCGAGCTGATGGCGGTGCTGGCGCACGCCGGTCAGACCCGTTCGGTGATCGTCTGTAACGGCTATAAAGATCGCGAATATATTCGTCTGGCGCTGATCGGTGAGAAGATGGGCCATAAGGTCTATCTGGTGCTGGAGAAGATGACCGAAGTGCGGCTGGTGCTGGAAGAAGCAGAGCGTCTGAATGTGGTGCCGCGTCTTGGTATCCGTGCACGTCTGGCTTCGCAGGGCTCCGGTAAATGGCAGTCGAGCGGCGGCGAAAAGTCGAAGTTTGGCCTGTCAGCCACCCAGGTGCTGAAACTGGTTGAGATCATGCGCGAAGCAGGTCGCATCGACAGCCTGCAGCTGCTGCATTTCCATCTGGGCTCGCAGATGTCCAACATCCGCGACATCGCTACCGGCGTGCGTGAGTCGGCGCGCTTCTATGTCGAACTGGCCAAGCTGGGCGTCAACATCAAATGTTTCGACGTCGGCGGCGGTCTGGGCGTCGATTACGAAGGAACGCGCTCGCAGTCTGACTGCTCGGTCAACTACGGCCTGAATGAGTACGCCAACAACGTAATCTGGGCGATTGGTGCTGCCTGTGATGAGCACGGTCTGGAGCATCCGACGGTGATCACCGAGTCGGGCCGTGCGGTAACCGCGCACCACACGGTACTGGTCTCCAACATCATTGGGGTGGAGCGCAACGAGTTCAGCGAACCTGAAACGCCGGATGCGGATGCGCCGCGCCCGATCCTCAGCATGTGGGAAACCTGGCAGGAGATGCACGAGCCAAGTACCCGCCGCTCGCTTCGTGAATGGCTGCATGACAGCCAGATGGATCTGTTTGATATCCATACCGGCTACTCGTCAGGCACCTACGATCTCAAGCAGCGTTCATGGGCTGAGCAGCTCTATCTGAGCATCTGCCACTATATTCAGCAGCATCTCGATCCGAGCAACCGTGCACACCGTCCAATCATCGACGAACTGCAGGAGCGGATGGCGGATAAGATCTACGTTAACTTCTCGCTGTTCCAGTCAATGCCGGATGCGTGGGGTATCGATCAGCTGTTCCCGGTACTGCCGCTGGAAGGCCTGAACAAGAAGCCGGAGCGCCGTGCCGTGCTGCTCGACATCACCTGTGACTCCGATGGCACCATCGATCACTACGTGGATGGCGACGGTATCGCGACGACCATGCCGATGCCGGAATATGACCTTGATAACCCACCCATGCTGGGCTTCTTTATGGTGGGCGCTTATCAGGAAATTCTGGGCAACATGCATAACCTGTTTGGTGACACCGAAGCGGTGGATGTCTACGCACGCGAAAATGGCGATGTGGAAGTGCAGCTCTCCGATGAAGGCGACACCGTGGCGGACATGCTGCGTTACGTGCAGCTTGATCCCAACGAGCTGATGGCGCTGTTCCGCAATCAGGTTCAGGCATCCGATCTCGACGAAGAGCTGCGCGCGCAGTTCCTGGAAGAGTTCGAGAGCGGCCTCTACGGCTATACCTATTTAGAAGATGAATAATCGATTATGGCGACCGGTAATCGCATATTGCAGTTGCCGTTAACTATGTCGATAATCTGACTCACTCAATCCCTTCCTCGTCGGGCCTAACGACGCGGAGGGGATTTTTTTCATCTCAACCTTAATGGTTTGCGGGCTGGCCCGACTTACGCACATAGAGAGAGCAATTATGTATAACACGCTTGGCAATCAGTACGACAACTCCCTGGTTTCTAACGCCTTTGGTTTCATGCGTTTTCCGCTGAATTTTCAGCCTTACGACAGCGACGCCGAGTGGGTTATCACCGGCGTGCCGTTTGATGCCGCGACCTCGGGTCGTCCGGGCAGCCGCCTGGGTCCGGGTGCGATTCGCCAGATCTCCACCAATCTGGCCTGGGAAGGCTGCCGCTGGCCGTGGGATTTCGACCTGCGTCAGCGTCTGAACGTCGTCGATTGCGGCGATCTGGTTTACGCCTTCGGTGATTCGCAGGATCTCTCCGACAAATTGCAGGCCCATGCTGAAAAACTGCTGGCCAATGGCAAGCGCATGATGACCTTTGGCGGCGACCACTATGTCACACTGCCGCTGCTACGCGCCCATGCAAAACACTTCGGCAAGATGGCGCTGGTGCACTTTGATGCGCATACCGACACCTACTCCAACGGCCCGACCTTTGACCACGGCACCATGTTCTTTACCGCGCCGAAAGAGGGTCTGATCGATCCGCAGCACTCAGTGCAGATTGGTATCCGTACCGAATTCGACAAGAGCCTGGGCTTCAACGTGCTGGATGCGGCGCAGGTCAATGACCGCAGCGTTGACGATATTCTCGCCGAAGTAAAACGCACCGTCGGCGATCTGCCGGTCTATCTGACCTTCGATATTGACTGTCTGGATCCGGCGCATGCGCCTGGCACCGGCACGCCGGTGATTGGCGGGCTGACCACCGATAAAGCGACCAAGCTGATCCGTGGCCTGCAGGGCATGAACATTGTCGGCATGGATCTGGTGGAAGTCGCACCGGGTTACGATCATGCTGATCTGACGGCACTGGCAGCGGCTACGCTGGCGCTGGATATGCTGCATGTTCAGGCTGTAAACAAAGGCTGATGCCTGCTGCCTGTCGGCTTCAGTCCGGCAGGCGCTGAACGCGGCGTCCTGTCCATCGGGCAGACGCCGCTGCTGTGATCTTCCTCTCTTTGCCATGATCCGATCGATTCCCTTCTGACCCCGACGGGTAACCGTCAGGCGCGAACCCCTATCTGCAACTAAACTTACAGCGTAAAAATGGCGTAGTGGAGATAATCATGGGCTTTCTTGATGAACTGGCTGGCGCACTGGATGGCAACCAGAGTGAAGGGCATCCGCCGGGACAGTTACAGGCTGTCTGGCATTGGGTGCAGGAGCAGGGCGGTATTGAAGTGCTGCTGCAAAAATTCCAGCAGGGCGGGCTGGGTGAGGTGTTTGGTTCCTGGATCGGCACCGGCGATAACCATCCGGTTGGCCACAGTGAGATTCAGTCTGCTTTTGGTCAGGATGAACTGCAGTCACTGGCCGACAAACTCGGCACCGATGTGAAAGGGGCATCGGGTACGCTGGCTGCGCTATTGCCGCAGCTGATTGATAAAATGTCGCCGCAGGGACACATGGATGAACAGGCGCTGCATGACAATAAGCTGGATCTGGGCTCGATGGTGGATCAGATATTTAAGCGCTAGCGGACTTCGCACGGCTAAGCGCGCATGCCGGATGCATGCGCGCTCAGCGGCGGAATTACTTGCCGTCGGCAGCAATTCGCTCACGAATATGCGCTGCGCGCGCTTCAGAGGCGGGATGCGAGTCAAACATCGAACTCTGACGTCCCTGTTCCATCTTCGCCAGCTTTTCAAAGCTGGTGGCCAGGCCCATTGGATCGATATTGCGCTTCTTCATCAGGTCGTAGGAATAGTCATCCGCCTGTGATTCCTGCGTCTGGGAGAACTGCGCATTCACCAGTTTTTCACCCATTTCACCCAGCTGCGACTGCGACAGTGAACCAATCACGCCGCCAACCGAGGCGGCTGCGGTGCGGGCCGCGGTTGTGGCATATGCCAGCTGCATTGCCTTGCGCGTATGACCTAACGCGACGTGGCCCATCTCATGACCCAGTACGCCTTCCACTTCATTGTCAGTCATCATATCCATCAGACCGCTGTAAACACGAATACAGCCATTTGCCATCGCCCAGGCGTTGACATCTTTGGTCTGATAAACCTTGTAGTTAGCCGGTACGCCGTTGATGTTATCGCCCAGCGCCGCCGCGATCTTGTTCAGACGCTGCTGATAATCACTGTTAGCAGGCGCAATCTGATTATCTTTGTCCATCTGCTCACAGGATTTATCGCTCAGCTGCTTTACCTGATCGTCGCTGAGGGTATAAGCCTGATACGCCTGCGCGCCCGACTGCATCAGCGCATTATTGTCTAAACCCTGACAGCCACTCAGCAGCGTCGTCAGTCCAAGCGCTAACACCATTTTTTTGATTTTCATGCTGTATCCCATTCATAACAAGGTAAGAAAAACAAACACCTGAAACTCAGACAGGTGAATAAACGATTTGGTTATAGCGTGCCAGTCTGCACTTTGCTAGCAGATATGGCTGGAAAAGCCATACGAAGCGGCTGCATTTAGCGTTTTACAGCATGTACTTTTGCCCCGTTTCTCATGTACATTGATGGGCAACTTTTTCCTTGTTTTGCCCGGTAACTCATTAATAACAATAAGTTAAGGTGCGAAGCATTAATCCGACCTGGAGTAGAAAATGCCCTCTCGTAAAGAGCTTGCCAACGCCATTCGTGCGTTAAGTATGGATGCAGTACAGAAAGCGAAATCGGGACATCCGGGTGCCCCAATGGGCATGGCGGACATCGCTGAAGTACTCTGGCGCGGCTACCTGAACCACAACCCAACCAACCCGCTGTGGGCTGACCGCGACCGTTTCGTGCTCTCTAACGGTCACGGCTCAATGCTGATCTATAGCCTGTTGCACCTGACCGGCTACGATCTGCCCCTGAGCGAACTGGAAAACTTCCGTCAGCTGCACTCAAAAACTCCAGGTCACCCGGAATATGGCTACACCGTGGGCGTTGAAACCACTACCGGTCCGCTGGGGCAGGGCATCGCTAACGCAGTAGGTTTTGCCATTGCTGAGCGCACGCTGGCAGCACAGTTCAACCGTCCGGGTCATGACATCGTAGACCACAACACCTATGTCTTCATGGGTGATGGCTGCATGATGGAAGGTATCTCGCACGAAGTCTGCTCACTGGCCGGTACGCTGAAGCTGGGCAAACTGGTGGCGTTTTATGATGACAACGGTATCTCTATCGACGGTCACATTGATGGCTGGTTCACCGACGACACCGCTAAGCGCTTTGAAGCTTATGGCTGGCACGTGGTGCGCGGCGTCGATGGTCACGATGCGGATGCGATTGCGAAAGCGATCGAAGAAGCGAAAAGCGTCAGCGACAAGCCTTCACTGCTGATGTGCAAAACCGTTATCGGTTTTGGTTCACCGAACAAAGCCGGTACCCATGATTCACACGGCGCACCGCTGGGTGATGATGAAGTGGCACTGACCCGCAAGCAGCTGGGCTGGAACCACGCGCCGTTCGTTATTCCTTCTGATATCTACGCTGAGTGGGACGCGAAAGAAGCGGGCCAGGCGAAAGAGTCTGCATGGAATGAGAAATTCGCCGCTTACGCACAGGCTCATCCTGAACTTGCTGCCGAGTTTAAACGCCGCGTCAGCAACGAACTGCCAGCTAACTGGCAGGAAGAGTCGCAGAAGTTCGTTGAGCAGCTGCAGGCGAACCCGGCGAAGATCGCCAGCCGTAAAGCCTCACAGAATGCTATCGAAGCTTTCGGTAAAATTCTGCCGGAATACCTGGGCGGCTCAGCAGATCTGGCACCCAGCAACCTGACAATCTGGTCTGGCTCTAAGCCGATCAACGAAGATGCTGCGGGTAACTACATCCACTACGGCGTGCGTGAGTTCGGTATGACCGCAATCGCCAATGGCCTGGCGCTGCACGGCGGCTTCCTGCCTTACACCGCGACCTTCCTGATGTTCGTTGAATATGCGCGTAACGCAGCGCGTATGGCGGCACTGATGAAGATCCGTCAGATCATGGTCTACACCCACGACTCTATCGGTCTGGGCGAAGATGGCCCGACGCACCAGCCGGTTGAACAGATGGCGAGCCTGCGCACCACGCCAAACATGAGCCTGTGGCGTCCATGTGACCAGGTTGAATCCGCGGTGGCGTGGAAATATGCCATTGAGCGTAAAGATGGCCCGACTGCGCTGATCTTCTCCCGTCAGAACCTGGCGCAGCAGGAGCGTGACACGGCACAGCTGGCTAACGTAGCGCGCGGCGGTTACGTGCTGAAAGATTGCGATGGCACGCCTGAGCTGATCCTGATCGCCACCGGTTCCGAAGTTGAGCTGGCTGTCGGTGCCTGGGACAAACTCACCAGCGAAGGCCGCAAAGTGCGCGTGGTCTCTATGCCATCAACGGATGCCTTCGACAAGCAGAGTGATGAGTACCGTGAATCCGTGCTGCCAAAAGCGGTTAGCGCACGCGTCGCAATCGAAGCGGGTATCGCTGATTACTGGTTCAAATACACCGGCCTGAACGGCGCTATCGTGGGCATGACCAGCTTCGGCGAATCTGCACCTGCCGATCAGCTGTTCGAACTGTTTGGCTTTACCGTCGACAACGTCGTCGCGAAAGCGAAAGCGCTGCTGGCGTAAAACCGGTCAGGCGGGCCTGTTTCCGCCCGGCTGTAAAAACAGAGGGACGAGATTTTCGTCCCTTTTATTTTTTTATTCCTGCAGTAATAACCGCCTTTTGCCTTAATTTGTGACGCAGATCCAAATTTAAGCAGTCAGATTGATCACAATCATTCCTGTTATTCCTTCCTTCTATTATTGTAGCTGAACCGTTTCAGTCGCCAGGCAAATCGCCCTGGTTTCGGACAATGCCGGGTAAGAATCTC
Source organism: Pantoea sp. JV6 (assembly GCF_025910055.1). Taxonomy (NCBI): domain Bacteria; kingdom Pseudomonadati; phylum Pseudomonadota; class Gammaproteobacteria; order Enterobacterales; family Erwiniaceae; genus Pantoea; species Pantoea sp. JV6. The sequence goes on from NZ_JAPCIM010000023.1 coordinate 26,391, forward strand.
CTGTACAAAATGCAGTGAAACGCTCAGGCTAACGGCACGTTTTTTTCAGTCTGACGTGGCAGGAGAGAAATGACGGTACGGATAGCGATAAATGGTTTTGGCCGGATTGGACGCAACGTCCTGCGCGCGCTGTATGAAACGGGCCGACGTGCAGAGATCACCGTGGTCGCGATTAACGAGCTGGCAGAAGCCACCGGTATGGCGCATCTGCTGAAATACGATACCAGCCATGGCCGTTTTGCTTTCGATGTCCGCCAGGAGCGCGATGTAATGTGGGTGGGTGGCGATACCCTGCGCATTTTGCACCGTGCAGCCATTGCCGATCTGCCGTGGCGTGAACTCGACGTGGATGTGGTGCTGGACTGCACCGGCGTCTATGGCTCACGCGCTGATGGCGAAGCGCATCTTCAGGCTGGCGCCAAAAAAGTGCTCTTCTCTCATCCCGGCGGAAACGATCTCGACGCCACAGTGGTGTATGGCGTTAACCAGCAGTTACTCACCGCCAGTGACCGCATCGTCTCCAACGCTTCCTGTACCACTAACTGCATTATCCCGGTGATCAAACTGCTGGATGATGCGTTTGGTATCGAATCCGGCACCGTCACCACGATCCACTCGGCGATGCACGATCAGCAGGTGATCGACGCCTATCACAGCGATCTGCGCCGTACGCGTGCAGCCAGTCAGTCGATCATCCCGGTGGACACTCGCCTGGCGGCTGGCATTACCCGTATTTTTCCGAAATTCAACGATCGCTTCGAGGCGATAGCCGTTCGCGTCCCGACGATTAACGTGACGGCCATTGATCTCAGCGTTTCTGTGCATCAGGCGGTGACGGCGTGTGAAGTTAACACCCTGTTGCGAAGCGCGGCAGAAGGGACATTTCGTGGTATAGTTGACTATACGGAATTACCGTTAGTCTCAGTAGATTTTAACCATGATCCGCACAGTGCCATTGTGGACGGAACACAAACGCGGGTCAGCGGTCAACACCTTATCAAGACCCTGGTCTGGTGTGACAACGAATGGGGCTTTGCTAACCGAATGCTCGACACGACGTTAGCGATGGCCGCAAGCGGTTTCAGGTAAGACGCGGTATGCGTCTGGCAAAACTTATGAGAATCAACGAGAGGATTCACCATGTCTGTAATTAAGATGACCGATCTGGATCTGGCTGGTAAACGCGTTCTGATCCGTGCCGATCTGAACGTACCGGTTAAAGAAGGTAAAGTGACGTCTGATGCACGTATCCGTGCTTCTCTGCCAACCATTGAAGCGGCGTTGAAACAGGGCGCGAAAGTAATGGTTACCTCTCACCTGGGTCGTCCGACCGAAGGTGAATACAATGAAGAGTTCTCGCTGCTGCCGGTAGTTAACTACCTGAAAGACAAGCTTAGCGGCACCACCGTGACCCTGGCAAAAGATTACCTCGATGGCGTTGAAGTCGGCGCTGGCGAACTGGTTGTGCTGGAAAACGTTCGCTTTAACAAAGGCGAAAAGAAAGATGACGAAGCACTGTCTAAAAAATATGCTGCTCTGTGCGACGTCTTTGTGATGGACGCCTTTGGTACCGCGCACCGCGCACAGGCTTCTACCCACGGCGTCGGCAAATTTGCCCCTATCGCCTGTGCCGGCCCGCTGCTCTCTGCAGAACTGGAAGCGCTGGGTAAAGTCATGAGCAACCCGGAGCGTCCGCTGGTGGCTGTGGTAGGGGGCTCTAAAGTCTCTACCAAATTTGACGTGCTGCAATCTCTGGTCAAAATCGCGGACACCGTGATTGTGGGCGGCGGCATTGCCAACACCTTCGTCGCTATCGACAATAACGTCGGCAAATCTCTGTATGAGCCAGACTTCGTTGAAGCGGCTAAAGGCCTGCGCGATCAGCACGGTATTCCGGTTCCAACTGATTCACGTGTCGGCACAGAATTCTCTGAAACTGCGACCGCTACCGTGAAAAAGGTTTCGGAAGTTGCGGATAACGAAGAGATTATGGACTTTGGTGATGAAACCGCACAGGCGATGGCTGCCATCCTGAAGGGTGCTAAAACCATCCTGTGGAACGGCCCGGTGGGCGTGTTTGAGTTCCCTAATTTCCGTAAAGGCACCGAGATCGTGGCTAACGCCATTGCAGACAGCGATGCCTTCTCTGTTGCAGGCGGCGGCGATACCTTAGCGGCTATCGACCTGTTCGGCATCGAAGACAAAATTTCCTACATCTCTACCGGCGGTGGCGCGTTCCTTGAGTTCGTGGAAGGCAAAAAACTGCCTGCAGTTGCCATGCTGGAAGAGCGTGCGAAGCAGTAATCCTTTGGGGGCGATGCCTGGCGGCATCGCCTGAAGTCTTGCCCGTCTGGGCGTTTAAATCGACGTTCCTCAAGGGGAACAACGGTCACGAAACAGGACACAATCATGTCTAAAATTTTTGATTTCGTAAAACCCGGCGTTGTCACTGGTGATGACGTACAGAAGATCTTCAAAGTTGCGAAAGAGAACAAATTCGCACTGCCAGCCGTAAACTGCGTCGGCACTGACTCTATCAATGCGGCACTGGAAGCAGCGGCGAAAGTTAAAGCGCCAATCATCATCCAGTTCTCTAACGGCGGTGCTGCATTTATCGCGGGTAAAGGCTTCAAAACTGACAAACCACAGGGCGCGGCAATTTTCGGCGCTATCGCGGGTGCGCACCATGTCCACCTGATGGCTGAGCAGTATGGCGTGCCGGTTATCCTGCACACTGACCACTGTGCCAAGAAACTGCTGCCATGGATCGATGGTCTGCTGGACGCAGGTGAAGAGTACTTCCAGAAAAACGGTAAGCCTCTTTTCTCTTCTCACATGATCGACCTGTCAGAAGAGTCACTGGAAGAGAACATCGAGATCAGCAGCAAATATCTGGCGCGCATGGCGAAACTCGACATGACGCTGGAAATCGAACTGGGCTGCACCGGTGGTGAAGAAGATGGCGTTGATAACAGCCATATGGACGCATCTGCACTCTACACCCAGCCAGAAGATGTGAACTACGCGTACGAAAAACTGAATGCTATCAGCCCGCGCTTCACCATTGCGGCATCATTCGGTAACGTTCACGGCGTTTACAAGCCAGGTAACGTGAAACTGACTCCGACCATTCTGCGCGATTCGCAGAAATATGTGTGTGAAAAACATGGCCTGCCGCACAACGCGCTGGACTTCGTTTTCCACGGCGGTTCAGGTTCTTCTGCTGCAGAAATCGAAGAGTCTATCAGCTACGGCGTGATCAAGATGAACATCGATACCGATACCCAATGGGCAACCTGGGACGGCATCCTGCAGTACTACAAAAAGAACGAAGGCTATCTGCAGTCGCAGCTGGGTAACCCGGAAGGCGCTGACAAGCCAAACAAAAAATACTACGACCCACGCGTCTGGCTGCGTTCAGCCCAGGCCTCTATGGTGGTGCGTCTGGAGCAGGCTTTCAAAGAGCTTAACGCTGTCGACGTGCTGTAACTGACGAGTCGTTACCGTACAAAAAAGGCCCGAAAGGGCCTTTTTTTATGCACAATTTCTGGAAAAACAGGGTTAAACGCCGGTCGGTTTGGCGCTTAAGGAGATAATTGATTACCCTTTATGGCAGGGTGTCGGATGTCATCTGGCAGTTTTTTCATTCCCGGTGGGAATCTAACAACAGGGCTTATTAATGGAAGAGTTACACGTCGTCGACGGCTTAAACAACGCAGGTAACTGGCTGGTTCGCAATCAGGCGCTGATCATCAGCTATGCCGTAAATATCGTTGCAGCTATTGCCATCATTATTATCGGGATGATTATCGCCCGTATCATTTCTAATGCCGTAAATCGCCTGCTGCGCGCCCGTCACATAGACGCTACCGTGGCGGACTTCCTCTCCGCATTGGTGCGCTATGGGGTTATCGCCTTCACCGTTATCGCAGCGCTGGGACGCATCGGTGTGCAGACCGCCTCGGTGATTGCCGTGCTGGGTGCTGCGGGTCTGGCCGTGGGTCTGGCACTGCAGGGATCACTCTCTAACCTTGCTGCAGGCGTTCTGCTGGTCACCTTCCGTCCGTTTCGCACCGGCGAGTTCGTCGATCTGGGCGGCGTTATGGGAACCGTGCTGCATGTGCAGATTTTCTCCACCACGCTGAGAACGGCAGACGGCAAAATCGTGGTGGTGCCAAACGGCAAGATCATCAGCGGGAACATCGTCAACTTCTCGCGTGAACCGGTTCGCCGTAATGAATTTATCATTGGCGTGGCTTACGAGGCGGATGTGGATGAAGTGATCGCCTTACTGCAACAGGTTGTAGAAGCGGATAGCCGCGTGCTGAAAGATAAAGGTATCCAGATCGGTCTTAACGAACTGGCAGCCTCCTCAATGAACTTTGTGGTGCGTTGCTGGAGCAACAGCGGCGACCTGCAGGACGTTTACTGGGATCTGCTGAAGAACTTTAAGCGTGCGCTGGATGGAAAAGGGATTGGTATTCCTTATCCGCAGATGGATGTGCATCTGCATCAGATGCCGACGCCTGAAGCAGAAGCAACCCAGGTTCAGCCACAGTAATTTTTCAGTGGGCGGCGTCTGTCGCCCATTCATTTTGCTAATCGCAGATTAATTCTTTCAATTTCCGCTAATCATCCTCTCTCTTTATACTTCTCCTCCTCTAACGATGTGAGGAAATAATCCTGTGTTATCTCTCTATTTTCAGGGGCTTGCCCTGGGCGCCGCGCTGATTCTGCCGCTGGGACCGCAGAACGCTTTTGTGATGAATCAGGGCGTGAAGCGTCAGTATCATCTGATGACGGCGGCCCTCTGCTCGCTGAGTGATATTCTGCTGATCTGCGGTGGGATCTTTGGCGGCAGTGCCTTGCTGAGCCAGTCTCCACTGCTGCTGATGGTGATCACCTGGGCGGGCGTAGCCTTTCTGTTGTGGTATGGCTGGGGCGCACTGCGTAGCGCTTTTCGCGGCGACGCCGATCTGGCGGATGGTGAGCCATTAAAGCAGAGCAGGGGACGCATTATCGCGACGCTGCTGGCAGTGACCTGGCTCAATCCGCACGTCTATCTCGATACCTTTGTGGTGCTGGGCAGTCTTGGCGGTCAGTTGCCGACCACCACCGCGCGTCAGTGGTTTGCGCTGGGCACCATCAGTGCGTCGATCCTGTGGTTCTTTGGTCTGGCGCTGCTGGCCGCCTGGCTGTCACCACGCCTGCGCACCGCCAAAGCCCAGCGCATCATTAACCTGCTGGTAGGCGCGGTGATGTGGTTTATCGCCCTGCAACTGGCGCGCCAGGGCATTGCCGGATTTTGATCCCAACGTCGATCCGGTGCGGTTATTGCCGCGCGGAGGCCGAACTTTTGCCATAATGACCACTCAAAGCATGGCGCATACCGATGCGCTGTTGGGCTTCGCCGGTTGGAAGCCGTCATAGTACCTTTTCAAGGAGGACTTTCATGAAACTGAAAGCATTGGCTCTGGCCGCAATCATGAGCGCCGGGGCATTGCCTGGCGTACACGCTGATGAGTTACCGAACGGGCCACACGTGGTGACCTCAGGCAAGGCAACGGTCGATGCCCGTCCCGATATCGCCACACTCTCTATCGTGGTGAACGTGTCGTCAAAAGATGCCGCAGATGCGAAAAAGCAGGCGGATAGCCGGGTTGCACAATATTTCGATTTTCTGCAGAAAAACGGCATTGAGAAGAAAGATATTGATGCGGCAAACCTGAGCACCCAGCCTGAGTACGATTACACCAAAGAGGGTAAATCCGTCCTGAAAGGCTACCGTGCGGTGCGTCAGGTGCAGGTAACCCTGCGTCAGCTGGACAAGCTGAATGATCTGCTGGACGGGGCGCTGAAGTCCGGTCTGAATGAGGTGCGTAGCGTCGAGTTAGGCGTGGCAAATCCGGAGAGTTACAAAGAGCAGGCGCGTAAAGCAGCGATTAAAAATGCGACGCAGCAGGCATCACAGCTGGCTGAAGGCTTTAACGCGAAACTGGGATCAATCTACAGCATTCGTTATCAGGTCGCTAACTATCAGCCGATGCCGATGAACCGTATGTATAAAGCGGCTGCAACGGCAGATACCTCGGCGCAGGAGACCTACGATCAGCAGAGCATCAACTTTGACGATCAGGTTGATGTGGTGTTTGAGATCAAGCCCAATACGCCATAGTGCAAAACGGGGCTGATGCCCCGTTAAGACTGCCGATGAATCTCAGGATCTGACCGCAATGAATAAATTCAAAGCGAAGGGAACATGGTCAGAGGAGGAAAGCGTCCCGCGCCATGGACGGCGCGGGCCGAGCGGCCAGGGATTGGCTTAAGCGCCTTTCCGATCTGACCTTGTTCCCTGAGCCAATCCATCCTTACAGCCGTTCGGGGCATAATTTGTCAGCAGTCAAAACGGGGCTTTCGCCCCGTTTTTGTTTTCAGGCTGCGACGTCATCCTGACGCAGCACCCGATGTCCATGCGCAATCAGCGCATCGGTCACCCGACGCATTAACCGGCTTTCCGGCGCAAAACGATGCCAGTAGAGCATCCGGCGCTGACACAAGCCTGGCGTCAGATCTATTAACTCACCGCTCGCCAGCTCACGCTCAATCTGCAGATGCGGGATCATACAGCAGGTTGAACCCTGTCGCGCCATCTGCACAAAGGCTTCAGAGGAGTTCACGATGTGGCAGGGCACACTGCCCGGTGAGAGATCAAAGTTCTGTTGCAGGAAGGCCTGATGCATATCATCAAGATGGTCAAACGCCACCGCAGGCGCTTTCAGCAGGGCAGAGCGGGTGACGCCGTTGGGGAAGAAGCGATCGGCAAAGTCACGCGACGCCACAAACAGGTAGTCGAGCGCACCGAGCTGATCCACCAGGCAACTGGGCAGCGGCTGCGGCTGAATACTCACCGCACCCACCACTTCACCACGACGCAGACGCTCCTGGGTGCGGGTTTCATCTTCGACCTGCAGATTCAGGCGTACAGGGGAATCTGCCAGCACATCTTTCAGCGCAGGCAGCAGCCAGGTCGCCAGACTGTCGGCATTGACCGCCAGCGACAGCAGCAGTGGCGTGGTGCCACTGTTCTCATCGCCCAGCCACTCCTCTTCCAGCAGTTCCACCTGGTGCAGCAACGCCAGCAGTTTCTGACCCTGTTCGGTCGGACGTGGTGGCACGGTTCGCACCAGCAGCGGCTGACCAAACAGATTCTCCAGCTGCTTGATACGCTGTGAAACCGCTGACTGGGTTATACATAATTTTTGAGCGGCACGCTCAAATCCGCGTTCGCGGATCACTGAATCCAGCGCCTGAAGCGTTCGATAATCCGGGCGTTTCATTATTCTTCTCTCTCCTTCAGGATGGATGTCACTATGCCACAAAAGTGTCACCTGTGATGGCTCTCTTGTTTTTTGTGGGCTGGCTTCCAAAGCGATAAATCCGCGTCGGTCAGCCGAGCATTTTCAGCAAGCCTTGTTTTATACTACGCGCACTTCGTTGTCGCACAGGTTTTAAACATACCATGACCCAGGATGAACTGAAAAAAGCCGTTGGCTGGGCTGCACTTGAGTACGTGCAGCCGGGCACCGTTGTTGGTGTGGGCACCGGATCCACCGCTGCCCACTTTATCGATGCGCTTGCCACGGTCAGGCATCAGATTGAAGGTGCCGTCTCCAGCTCGGATGCCTCAACCCAGAAGCTGAAGAGCCTGGGTATTCAGGTGTTCGACCTGAACGAGATTGACCTGCTGTCGGTGTACGTAGATGGCGCGGATGAGATCAACCCACAGATGCAGATGATCAAAGGCGGCGGCGCGGCGCTGACGCGCGAAAAGATCGTGGCCGCCGTGGCTGAAACCTTTATCTGTATCGCTGACGCTTCAAAAGAGGTCGATGTGCTGGGCCGTTTCCCGCTGCCGGTCGAGGTGATCCCGATGGCGCGCAGTTATGTGGCGCGTCAGCTGGTGAAAATGGGCGGCTTGCCTGAGTATCGTCAGAACGTGGTCACCGATAACGGCAACATTATTCTCGATGTGCATAATCTGCGCATTCTCGATCCCATTGAGCTGGAAAAAACCATCAACGCCTTGCCTGGCGTCGTGACCGTGGGCCTTTTTGCCGCGCGTGGTGCCGATATTGCACTGATTGGCGGGCCTGATGGCGTGAAAACCATCAAAAAATGATCTGTCCGGCGTCGATGCGGCGTCGGTTATTTCTGCCTGCAAATCATCTTTTCTCGCTGCGGTGAAATTTGGTGACTTATGTCACATAACCGTCATCGGCAGTGGGTTCGTTCTCTCTTCCAGTCCGACCTCCTTATTTTGTCCGGCAATGTGCTGCCGTCAGCCGCTGCCGTGCTGGCGGCTGGGCAATCGTTTGTATTGCCCGACGCGATTTTTTTGATATTTTGACAGAAGGCTGGCTTATGGTAGTCCTCATTGAATGCTGAATAGGATCGGGAAATGGCAAAGGTATCACTGGAAAAAGATAAGATTAAGTTCCTGCTGGTGGAAGGTGTCCATCAGAGCGCGCTGGAGAACCTGCGGGCTGCAGGTTATACCAACATCGAATTCCATAAGGGCGCACTGGATTCCGACGCGTTAAAAGCATCGATCCGTGATGCACACTTTATTGGTATCCGTTCCCGCTCCCAGCTCACTGAAGAGATTTTTGCGGCGGCTGAAAAGCTGGTCGCCGTTGGCTGTTTCTGTATCGGTACCAACCAGGTTGATCTGCAGGCGGCTGCCAGCCGGGGTATTCCCGTGTTCAATGCGCCGTTCTCAAATACCCGCTCGGTTGCGGAGCTGGTGATTGGTGAGATGCTGCTGATGCTGCGTGGCATCCCGGAAGCGAATGCGAAAGCACACCGTGGCATCTGGAATAAGATTGCCAAAGGCTCATTTGAAGCGCGTGGCAAAAAACTGGGTATTATCGGTTACGGCCATATCGGAATGCAGCTGGGCGTGCTGGCAGAAAGCCTGGGTATGCATGTTTTCTTCTACGACATTGAAAACAAGCTGCCGCTGGGTAATGCCACGCAGGTACGCCATCTGGCCGATCTCCTCAACATGAGCGACGTTGTCAGCCTGCACGTGCCGGAAACCGTCTCTACACAGGATATGATTGGTGCAGAGCAGCTGGCGCAGATGAAGCCTGGCGCGCTGCTGATTAACGCCTCACGCGGCACGGTGGTGGATATCCCGGCGCTGTGCGATGCGCTGGCCAGCAAGCATGTGGGTGGCGCAGCCATCGACGTCTTCCCGAGCGAGCCAGCTACCAACAGCGAGCCGTTTATCTCTCCACTGAGTGAGTTCGACAACGTGATCCTGACGCCGCACATTGGCGGCTCGACGGAAGAAGCGCAGGAGAACATCGGCATTGAAGTGGCGGGCAAACTGGCGAAATACTCCGATAACGGCTCGACTCTCTCGGCTGTTAACTTCCCCGAAGTGTCACTGCCGATTCACGGTATCAGCGCCAGTCGTCTGCTGCATATCCATGAGAACCGCCCTGGCGTGCTGACGGCCATCAACCAGATTTTTGCCGAGCAGGGCATCAACATCGCCGCCCAGTATCTGCAAACCTCGCCGTTTATGGGCTATGTGGTGATCGACATTGATGCAGAGCCGGAAGTGGCTGAGAACGCGCTGCAACTGATGAAGGCGATTCCGGGTACCATTCGCGCCCGTCTGCTTTACTAAGCGCTACCAACCTGAACAGGCGCTTAGTCGCGTCTCTTCAGGTAGTTAATACAGGCTGTCCCGATTTGCTGTAAGACCGAGACTGCGAAGAGAACACGGTCAGATCGGAAAGATGCAAAAGCCGCCATCCATGGCATGCCCGGCCCGCGCGATTACGCACCTTATCCCTGAGGTGCGCCCGTAACCGGGCCAACGCGTTGCGTTGTTTAAAAACGCTCCCGGCGTTTTTATCCGGGCGGCGGGACGCTTTCCTCTTCTGACCATGTTCCCTGCGCGTTGAGCTATTTCATTGCAGCCAGATGCGCCCAGGTATGGGTTTTCACTTGTCTGCAAAAGCGACTCTTCTACTCCCACTGCCAGAGTTTTGATGGCGTCATTACCGCCGGCAAAGGCACATCCCATTCTGCCACCGGCAGGCTATCGACCTGCTGACAATCGTGTGCCAGGCCCACCGGCAAAAAACCGTGCTGCCGCCAGTTCTGCAGGGTGCGATCGTAGAAGCCGCCGCCCATCCCCAGACGCTGTCCATGCTGATCAAACGCTACCAGCGGCACCATCATCAGATCCAGTTGATCAAGGGTGATCACCTGCCGGATATCCAGCGGCGGTTCAGGAATGCGCAGCTTATTTTTGAGCAATGGGGTATCGGGCGAGTAGCGCAGAAACAACAAATTACCGGGGGAGAAGGGGTGTAAAACCGGCAGACAGACCGTTTTCTTCAGATGCCAGAGGCGGGCAATCAGCGGACGGGTATTCAGTTCGCCATCCACCGACAGAAACAGGGCGATATTGCGCGCTTCAGTCACCGGGGCGTAGTTGAGCGCATGTTCAGCGAGCTGCTCAGCGGCCTGCGTTTGCTGCTCATCGGTAAGTGCCCGTCGCAGATGTCGCACATGCTGGCGAATCGCCTGACGCTGGGTCATTGAAGGTTCAGACATGGAAGGTTCAGACATGATTTCCCCGCCGGATAAGTCGCTGTTGAGCGACTATAACATGTCAGTCAGGGGAAAAAAGCAGGACTACAGGAAGAGAGATCTCCGAGATGCCGCCGTAGGCTGTAACCCTTGAACCCTTGGTTCAAGGTGAACATGCCGTCATAACCATCAGGCTTCTCGGACGAACCGAGCATGCACACAGGTTACGAGCGTCACATTCTGTTTTTTCGAAATATCGGCTCAGGGGACTGGCCCACATGCAAACATCTCAGAGAAAATTTACCTCACCGTTACTTAAGTATAGCAACCATGAAGTTTTATTCGAACTTCGCACCCTCACGCTCAGAGATGCGACCCTGCTCAACTAATGCCTGTTCAATCGTCTGCTGCAACATACGGATACGCTGTTCCATATTAGCAGCATAATCGCGCGTTTTCACTTTCTCTTGCGCCAGCTCGTGGCAGACGTTTAACGCGGCGATGAACACCAGTTGTTCTGTATTGGTGACTCTAGTGCGAACTTTTAGATCTTGCAACCGTTGATTGAGATCTTCAGCCGCGCTATTGAGCGCATCTTGCTGCTCTGGCGGACAATTTACTCTCAACGAACGACCAAAAATTTGTAAATCTACCGGTTGTGCAGACATGCCACCTTCCTGACTGATTACTTCGCTCGCAACTCCCTTAGCAGTCAATGGCTTGGGAGGCGGGCAACTATATAGACCCACGAAATAAGATACAACCCCTTTTCTGGAAACCTTGAGGCAGCTAGTGGTAGCATAACACGAACTTATTCTGCCAACGACGATGAAAAATTATGTCCTTACAGAACGCAACCCCCGATTACAACGCGCTCGCGGCGGTGCTCTCACAGCAGGGCGTTGGAATGACGCCCGCGGAAATGCATGGCCTGCTGAGCGGGATCCTCTGCGGTGGTAACCAGGACACCAGCTGGAAGACGCTGGTACACGATCTGGCTAACGAAGGCATGGCGTTTTCACACACTCTTGCCGTGCCGCTGGCGGAACTACACGAGCATACGGCGACTACGCTGGAAGATGAAGGCTTCCTGTTTCAGCTGCTGCTGCCTGCTGACGACGACATCACTGTATTTGACCGTGCCGACGCGCTGGCGGGCTGGGTTAACCATTTTCTGCTCGGCCTGGGCGTAACACAGCCTAAACTGGATAAAGTCACCGGCGAAACCGGCGAAGCAATCGATGATCTGCGCACCATCGCACAGCTCGGTTACGAAGAAGATGAAGACCAGGAGGAGCTGGAGCAGTCGCTGGAGGAGGTGATTGAGTATGTACGTGTCGCCGCGCTGCTGTGCCACGATACGTTCACCCGCCCGCAGCCAACCGCGCCAGAAGTGCAAAAACCGACGCTACACTAATTTCAGGTCAACGAGTTTAACCGGTCAGTTTACAGGGAGTGCAGAGATGATTTCACTGGAACGATTCCTGCAGCGTCGTCAGGCGCTGCTGGCGAAGATGGTGCCTGGCAGCGCAGCGTTAATCTTTGCTGCGCCAGAAGTGATGCGCAGTAATGACACCGAATATCCGTTCCGCCAGAGCAGCGACTTCTGGTATTTCACCGGTTTTAACGAGCCGCAGGCGTTGCTGGTGCTGATCAAAAGCGATGAGAATCATAACCACAGCGTGTTGTTTAATCGCGTGCGCGATCCTGCGGCGGAAACCTGGTCTGGCCGTCGTCTGGGTCAGGAGGCCGCACCCGACAAACTGGGCGTCGATCGTGCTTTACCCTGGAATGATATTGGTGACCAGCTGCACCTGCTGCTGAATGGCCTGGATGTGGTTTACCATGCGCAGGGCGAATATGCCCACGCGGACACACTGGTGTTCAGCGCGCTGGATAAGCTACGTCGCGGCTTCCGCCAGCATCTCAGTGCGCCCGATACCCTCACTGACTGGCGTCCCTGGGTGCATGAGATGCGCCTGTTTAAAGATGCGGATGAGATTGAACTGTTACGTCGCGCCGGGAAAATCAGTGCACTGGCGCATACCCGCGCCATGCAAGCCTGTCGGCCAGGCCTGTTCGAGTATCAGCTCGAAGGGGAAATTCAGCACGAATTTAACCGTCACGGTGCGCGTTTTCCCTCCTATAACACCATTGTGGGTGCCGGAGTTAACGGCTGCATTCTGCACTACACCGAAAACGAAAGCGAAATGCGCGACGGCGATCTGGTGCTGATCGATGCAGGCTGTGAGTTCCACGGCTATGCAGGCGATATCACCCGCACCTTCCCGGTTAACGGCAAATTCAGCCCGGCGCAGCGCGCGATTTATGACATCGTGCTGGCTTGCCTCAACCGCTCGCTTGAACTGTTCCGGCCGGGCATCAGCATTCGTGAAGTGAATGATGAAGTGGTGCGTATCATGGTCACCGGGCTGGTGGAGCTGGGCATCCTGGAGGGCGACGTCGATACATTGATCGCCGAGGAAGTCCATCGTCAGTTCTATATGCATGGCCTGGGCCACTGGCTGGGGCTGGATGTGCATGATGTCGGCCACTACGGCACCCCGAGCCGCGACCGCGTACTGGAGCCTGGCATGGTGTTAACCGTCGAGCCGGGTCTTTATATCGCACCGGATGCCGACGTGCCCGCGCAGTATCGCGGCATTGGTATCCGAATCGAAGATGACATTGTGATCACTGAAGATGGCATTGAAAATCTCACCGACAGCGTCGTAAAAGAGGCGGATGAGATTGAAGCACTGATGGCGGCGGCAAAACAGGCATGACGATTCTGATTGCCGGTGGCGGCATGACCGGGGCGACGCTGGCGCTGGCGATCTCCCATCTGACCCAGGGCACTCTGCCGGTAACGCTGATTGAAAGCAGCGAGCCTGGCAGTCGGGCGCATCCCGGTTTCGATGGCCGCGCTATTGCGCTCTCTGCCGGTACCTGCCAGCAGCTTGCGGACATCAATCTGTGGCAGCACATCGCCCGTTGTGCCACGCCGATTACCGACATCCATGTCTCCGATCGCGGTCACGCCGGTTTTGTGTCGCTGGCGGCGTCTGACTACGCTATTCCGGCGCTGGGACAGGTTGTCGAGCTGTTTGACGTCGGTCAGCGTCTGTTTGCGGAACTGAAAAAAGCACCCGGCGTAACGCTGCGCTGTCCGGCTCGTGTTACCCAGGCTAACCGCCGTGAGCAGCAGGTTGAGGTGACGCTGGACAGTGGCGAACAACTCAGCGGCAAACTGCTGGTGGCGGCGGATGGCACGCGCTCTGCGCTGGCGGCTTCGTGCGGCATTCAGTGGCAAAGAGACGACTATCAACAGCTTGCCGTGATTGCCAATGTCTCCACCGCGCTGCCTCATCAGGGCCGGGCATTTGAACGTTTTACCGAACATGGCCCGCTGGCGCTGTTGCCGATGTCCGGCAATCGCCTGTCGCTGGTCTGGTGTCATCCGGTTTCGCAGCGTGAACGCATTGAGCAGTGGAGCGAGGCCGAATTCCTCAGCCAGCTGCAGCGTGCCTTTGGCTGGCGGCTGGGTAAATTCACCCACACCGGCCAGCGTGAGTATTACCCGCTGGCGCTGCACCGGGCGATTTCGCCAGTGACGCATCGCGTGGCGGTAGTGGGCAATGCGGCGCAGACGCTACATCCGATTGCCGGGCAGGGCTTCAACCTGGGCCTGCGCGATGTGATGTCGCTGGCTGAAACGCTGGCAGCCGCCCATCGGCAGCAGCAGGACCCCGGCAGCTATGCGGTGCTGCATCATTACCAGCAGCGTCGTCAGCCCGACCGCGCCGCCACCATCGGTATCACCGACGGACTGGTTCGCGTCTTTGCGAATCGCTATGGCCCGCTGGTGGCAGGACGTAACCTGGGCCTGCTGGCGATGGATCATCTGCCGTGGTTAAGAAATCAACTGGCTGAGCGCACGCTTGGCTGGGTTAAGCGTTAATAAAGAGGCTCAGATGCAAACTTTTGATGTGGTGATTGCCGGTGGCGGTATGGTGGGACTGGCGGTGGCCTGCGGCTTGCAGGGTAGCGGACTGCGCATCGCCGTACTGGAAAAATCACCGGAGCCACCGCTGGCGCTGAGTGCGTCACCGTCAGTTCGCGTGTCGGCAATCAATGCCGCCAGCGAACGGCTGCTGCAGAAGCTGGATGTCTGGTCGACCATTCTCTCGCTGCGCGCCAGCGCTTATCACGGCATGGAAGTATGGGATAAGGACAGCTTCGGCTCCATCGCCTTTGATGATGAGCAGCAGGGCCTGTCGCATCTGGGACATATCATCGAAAACCCGGTGATCCACAATGCGCTCTGGCAACGTGCCAGCGCCTGCAGCGACGTGACGATAATGGCACCTTCGCAGTTACAGCAGGTCGCGTTTGGTGACAACGAAGCCTTTGTTACCCTGCAGGATGGCAGCATGCTAAGTGCGCGATTAATGATTGCCGCTGACGGCGCTAACTCCTGGCTGCGCAACAAAGCCGATATCCCGCTGACCTTCTGGGATTACGATCACCATGCGTTAGTGGCTAATGTCCGCACTGAGAAGCCGCACGACGCAGTAGCGCGCCAGGTGTTCCACGGCGACGGCATTCTGGCTTTCCTGCCGATGCAGGATCCGCATCTCAGTTCCATCGTCTGGTCGCTCTCGCCGCAGGAAGCGAGCCGTCTGGAAACCATGCCGGAAGCGCTGTTCAATCAGCAGCTCTCGGTGGCGTTTGATATGCGGCTCGGCCTGTGCCAGCTGGAAAGCGAGCGCAAATCGTTTCCGCTGGTGGCGCGCTATGCCCGCAACTTCGCGGCACACCGTCTGGCGCTGGTGGGCGATGCGGCTCACACCATTCATCCGCTGGCGGGTCAGGGCGTTAACCTTGGGTTTATGGATGCCGCCGAGCTGATCGGTGAGATTCGCCGCCTGCATCAGCAGGGCAAAGATATTGGTCAGCACCTCTATCTGCGACGCTATGAGCGCAGCCGTAAGCACAGCGCCGCAATGATGCTGGCGGGAATGCAGGGCTTCCGTGAAATGTTCGCAGGCAATAATCCGGCGAAAAAATTGCTGCGCGACGTGGGTCTGAAACTGGCTGACCGCCTGCCGGGTGTTAAACCCATGATGCTGAAGCAGGCGATGGGCCTGAATGATCTGCCCGCCTGGCTACGCTAAATCTGCCCTTCTGTTAAGCCAGCTTCTGCTGGCTTTTTTTATGCCTGACACCGCGCTGCACCACAAAAAGGCAACGCTGCACCAGCAGAGGTCTTCGTTTGATTTATTCTAATTTTGCGGGCGAATTCGCATTACTTTTTCTCATTCTTCTGTCCACTGGGCGCGGGATTTTTTTAACATCCTGAATGCCATCCCGCATAAATTTGCTGCGTATATTTAAATCCCCTGCATTTATTGCGCGATTAATCACAAAATTGCAGTTTTATATCCTGTTGGCAGCCGTTCCTGGTTAGGCTGTGCCTCTGCTTTCGACCCCGGTTTGCTTATGGTTAATCGTCAGATTCGGTGGTAACGTCAGCCCTAAGAGAACGTTTGCGTCGGCACTGAATTCCGGCGCACTTTTGCACTTACTCGCTTCTGCACAGGATGGTTATGACTCAGCAAACACCTCTGTTTGAACAGCATCAGGCCTGCGGTGCCCGCATGGTGGATTTTCATGGCTGGATGATGCCGCTGCACTATGGCTCCCAGATGGATGAACATCATGTAGTGCGCACCGACGCCGGTATGTTTGATGTCTCTCACATGACCATCGTCGACCTGACAGGCCCGCGTACCCGTGAATTCCTGCGCTACCTGCTGGCAAATGATGTGGCAAAACTGACCCAGCCAGGCAAAGCGCTCTACACCGGGATGCTGAATGCCTCGGGTGGCGTCATTGACGATTTGATTGTTTACTTTATGAGCGAAGAGTTCTTCCGCCTGGTGGTGAACTCTGCCACCCGTGAAAACGATCTCGCCTGGATCACGCAACACGCGCAGGGCTATGGCATTACGCTGACGGAGCGCGACGACCTGGCGCTGATTGCCGTGCAGGGTCCGCAGGCGCAGCAGAAGGCTCAGACGCTGTTCAGCGAGGAGCAACGTCAGGCCGTTGCCGGCATGAAGCCATTTTTCGGCGTGCAGTCAGGAGACCTGTTTATCGCCACCACCGGCTATACCGGCGAAGCGGGATATGAGATTGCTATGCCTGCAGAGGAGGCGGCCGATTTCTGGCAGCGTCTGCTGGCTGCTGGCGTTAAACCTGCCGGACTGGGCGCACGTGACACGCTGCGTCTGGAAGCGGGTATGAATCTGTATGGTCAGGAGATGGATGAAGGCGTTTCACCGCTGGCTGCCAACATGGGCTGGACGGTCTGCTGGGAACCTGCTGACCGCGATTTCATCGGCCGGGAAGCGCTGGAACTGCAGCGTGAACGCGGTACCGAAAAGCTGGTAGGACTCATCCTCACAGAAAAAGGGGTGCTGCGTAACGGCTTGCCGGTGCGTTTCACCGATGACCAGGGGCAGCCGCAGGAGGGGATCATCACCAGTGGCTCTTTCTCTCCGACGCTGGGTTGCAGCATCGCCCTGGCGCGCGTACCGGCCTCAGTCGGCAGCACCGCCATCGTTGAGATCCGTAACCGCCAGATGCCGGTCCAGGTTACCCGTCCCGTTTTTGTCCGCGCCGGTAAACCGGTCGCTCAGTAAATTTTATTCAGGAGAAATGGCCAATGAGCAATGTGCCGAATACGTTGAAGTACCGCGACAGCCACGAGTGGGTGCGCAAAGAAGAAGATGGCAGCTACACCGTGGGTATCACTGAACACGCGCAGGAGTTACTGGGCGACATGGTGTTTGTCGATCTGCCGGAAGTGGGCGCGACGTTTGCCGCCGGTGAAGAGTGCGCGGTCGCGGAATCCGTTAAAGCGGCTTCAGATATCTATGCGCCGATCAGCGGTGAGATTGTGGCGGTCAACGAAGCACTGACTGACTCACCGGAGCAGGTCAACAGCGAGCCTTATGAAGGCGGCTGGTTATTCAAAATCAAAGCCAGCGACGCGTCTGAAATCGACACGCTGCTGGATGCAGATGCTTACAAAGCCTCCATCGACGAGTAGTCGTCAGGCGGCCTCACACTGAGGCCGCAGATTTATGTTTGCTCTCCGGTTCCCCCAGCCCGATTCAGGATTTACTGCTAATGACTCAGACTCTCAGCCAGCTTGAACACAACGGTGCATTCATTGAGCGCCATATCGGTCCTTCACCTGAGCAGCAGGCGCAGATGCTTGACGCTATTGGTGCCCGTTCGCTGGAAGCGTTAATCAGCACGATTGTGCCGGCAGACATTCAGCTGCCTGGCCCGCCAGCGGTTGGCGAAGCCGCCACTGAACAGCAGGCTCTGGCCGAACTGAAAGCGATTGCCAGCCAGAATCTGCGTTACAAATCCTGGATCGGTATGGGATACAGCGCGGTGATCACCCCGCCGGTCATCCTGCGTAATATGCTGGAGAATCCGGGCTGGTATACCGCCTATACCCCGTATCAGCCCGAGGTCTCCCAGGGCCGTCTGGAAGCGCTGCTCAACTTCCAGCAACTGACGCTGGATCTCACCGGCATGGATATCGCGTCTGCCTCACTGCTGGACGAAGCGACCGCTGCCGCTGAAGCGATGGCGATGGCAAAACGCGTAAGTAAGCTCAAAAATGCCAATAAATTCTTCATTGCCGATGATATCCATCCGCAGACGCTGGATGTGGTCCGCACCCGTGCGGAGACGTTCGGTTTCGAACTGATTATTGATAGCGCGGACAAAGCGCCCGATCATGACGACCTGTTTGGTGTGCTGCTGCAACAGGTGGGCACCACCGGCGAAGCGCACGATTACAGCGCGCTGATTGCCGGACTGAAAGCCCGCAAAGTAGTGGTCAGCGTGGCGGCGGACTTTATGTCGCTGGTGTTACTGGAAGCGCCAGGCAAACAGGGTGCAGACATTGTCTTTGGTTCAGCTCAGCGCTTCGGCGTGCCAATGGGCTACGGCGGCCCTCACGCGGCCTTTTTCGCCAGCCGCGACGAGCATAAGCGCTCTATGCCAGGCCGTATCATTGGTGTTTCACGTGATGCGGCGGGCAACACGGCGCTGCGTATGGCGATGCAGACCCGCGAACAACATATCCGCCGTGAAAAGGCCAACTCCAACATCTGTACGTCGCAGGTGCTGCTGGCAAACATCGCCGGTCTCTATGCGGTGTTCCACGGCCCGGCGGGCCTGAAACGCATTGCCTCACGCATTCATCGCTTCACCAACATTCTGGCGGCTGGGCTGCAACAGGGCGGCCTGAAGCTGCGCCATCAGCACTGGTTCGATACGCTGACGGTGGAAGTGGCGGATAAAGCCGCTGTGCTGAATCGCGCCCTGAGCTTTGGCGTTAACCTGCGTAGCGACATCCATAACGCCGTGGGCATCACGCTGGATGAAACCACCTGCCGCGAAGATATTCTGGCGCTGTTTGCCATTCTGCTGGGTGATGAACACGGTCAGGACCTGGAAAAGCTCGACAGCGAAGTGGCCAGCGAGAGCCACGCGATTCCTGCTGGCCTGCAACGCCACAGCGAGATCCTGACCCATCCGGTGTTCAACCGTCATCACAGCGAAACCGAGATGATGCGCTACATGCACAGCCTGGAGAAAAAGGATCTGGCGCTGAATCAGGCGATGATCCCGCTGGGCTCCTGCACCATGAAGCTCAATGCCGCGGCAGAAATGATCCCGATCACCTGGCCGGAATTTGCGGAGCTGCATCCATTCTGCCCGGCTGAACAGGCTTCCGGCTATCTGCAGATGATCGGCCAGCTTTCGCAGTGGCTGGTGCAGCTCACCGGCTATGATGCGCTCTGTATGCAGCCAAACTCCGGCGCGCAGGGGGAATATGCCGGACTGCTGGCGATCCGCCGTTATCACGAAAGCCGTGGCGAGGGCGATCGTCATCTCTGCCTGATCCCAAGCTCGGCGCACGGGACTAACCCGGCCTCAGCCCAGATGGCGGGCATGGACGTGGTGGTGGTGGCCTGCGATAAACAGGGCAACATCGACCTTGGCGACCTGCGTGAAAAAGCGGCTCAGGCGGGCGACAAACTCTCCTGCATCATGGTGACTTACCCGTCAACCCACGGCGTTTATGAAGAGACCATTCGCGAAGTGTGCCAGATCGTGCATCAGTATGGCGGTCAGGTTTATCTGGATGGCGCGAACATGAATGCGCAGGTCGGCATCACCACGCCTGGCTATATCGGCGCGGATGTCTCGCACCTGAATCTGCATAAAACCTTCTGCATTCCGCACGGCGGCGGTGGTCCGGGTATGGGACCGATTGGCGTCAAAGCGCACCTGGCCCCGTTTGTGCCAGGACACAGCGTGGTGCAGATTGACGGTGTGCTGACGCAGCAGGGCGCCGTATCCGCAGCGCCGTTTGGCAGTGCATCCATTCTGCCAATCAGCTGGATGTACATTCGCATGATGGGCGCGGAAGGGCTGAAACAGGCCAGCTCGGTCGCGATTCTGAATGCCAACTATATTGCCCGCCGGCTGCAGTCTGCCTATCCGGTGCTCTACACCGGCCGTGATGGTCGCGTGGCGCATGAATGTATTCTCGACATCCGTCCGCTGAAAGAGCAGACCGGCATCAGTGAGCTGGATATTGCTAAGCGCCTGATCGATTACGGATTCCACGCACCAACGATGTCCTTCCCGGTGGCGGGCACCCTGATGGTGGAGCCGACCGAATCGGAAAGCAAAATCGAACTGGATCGCTTTATCGACGCGATGCTGGCGATCCGCATGGAGATTGATCGGGTGACGTCAGGTGAATGGCCGCTGGATGACAATCCACTGGTTAATGCGCCGCATACTCAGCTGGAAATCGTCAGTGAGTGGTCACATCCTTATAGCCGCGAACTCGCAGTCTTCCCGGCGGGCAGCCACAACAAATACTGGCCGACGGTAAAACGTCTGGATGATGTGTTTGGCGACCGTAATCTTTTCTGCTCCTGCGTGCCGATGAGCGACTATCAGTAATTTCCCCGCAGGCAAACGTTAACCATAAAGGGCCGATTCGTCGGCCCTTTGTACTGGAGAATCAGCATGAAACTGGCACTGGTTACGGGGGGCAGCCGCGGTATCGGGCGGGCCACAGCGCTGTTACTGGCCGCCCGGGGTTATCGGGTTGCGGTGAACTACCGTCAGCGCGAAGCGGAAGCTCAACAGGTGGTGGCGCAGATCCAGCAGCAGGGCGGTGAAGCCTTTGCTATTCAGGCAGATATCAGTGATGAAGCCCAGGTGATGGCGATGTTTGCGCAGCTCGACCAGCAGTCCGAACCGCTGGCGTTGCTGGTGAACAACGCCGGGATTTTGTTTCAGCAGTGTCGCACCGAGCAGCTGGATGCGGCACGCCTGCACAAGGTCTTTGCCACCAACGTGATTGGGTCTTTTCTCTGCTGTCGTGAGGCGGTTAAGCGGATGGGCACGCATCACGGCGGCCAGGGCGGCTCCATTGTCAACGTCTCATCAGCAGCGTCGCGTACCGGTGCGCCTGGCGAATATGTCGATTACGCCGCTTCAAAAGGGGCGATGGACACGCTGACCAGAGGATTGTCGCTGGAAGTGGCGCAGCAGGGGATTCGGGTCAACGGCGTACGTCCGGGATTCATCTATACAGAGATGCATGCCGATGGCGGAGAGCCAGGCAGAGTGGACAGGCTTGCCAGCGTGATCCCGATGGGACGCGGCGGTGAAGCAGAAGAGGTGGCGGAAGCGATCGTCTGGCTGGCCAGCGACGCGGCCTCTTACGTCACCGGCAGCATCATTGACGCTGCCGGTGGGCGTTAACTCACTTCGCCGCTGATGCGGCGTGATGACTTACAGGTTTTCGCCGTTACTGGCGATAACCTGCTGATACCAGCTGAAACTCTTTTTCTTCCCACGAGAAAAATCGCCGCTGCCATCATCGTTTTTATTCACATGAATAAAGCCGTAACGTTTGTCGTACTGGCCGGTGGTAAACGAGACGCAATCGAGGCAGCCCCACGGCGTATAGCCCATTAATTCAACACCATCGTACGCCACGGCTTTCTTCATCTCTTCAATATGCGCACGCAGATAGTCGATGCGGTAATCATCTTCAATTACGCCACTGGCGTTTGGCTTATCGATAGCACCAAAGCCGTTTTCAACAATAAACAGCGGCTTCTGGTAACGCTCATACAGCTCGTTCATGGCGTAGCGCAGACCAACCGGATCGATCTGCCAGCCCCAGTCGGACGCTTTCACATGCGGGTTTTTCACCACACCTTCAAAGCCGGTGATCGGATCGTCAACGCCGCTGGCATCGGTTTTCACCGCGTTGCTCATGTAGTAGCTGAAACCGACATAGTCTGCATAGCCCTGGCGCAGCGTCTCGGCATCATCCGCTTCCATCTGAATGTCGTAACCCTTGCGCGCCCACTCTTTCAGGGTGTAGGCCGGATAGTAGCCGCGCATCTGCACGTCACTGAACACATAGCGCTGATGCATCGATTCCTGCGCCAGCACCACATCGTCCGGGTGGCAGGAGAAGGGATAGACCGGCACCATGGCGATCATGCAGCCAATCTGAAAGTCAGGATTGATGTCGTGGCCGAGTTTCACCACTTTTGCACTGGCAACAAACTGGTGGTGCATCACCTGATACATCGCCTGTTCAGGTTTCTCATGTTCGGTAAAGATCACGCCTGAACAGCAGTAACCAAACAGCGGATACTGCCAGTTACGCTGGTTGTTGATCTCATTGAAAGTCATCCAGTATTTCACTTTGTTTTTATAGCGGTTCAGCACCACTTCGCTGAAGCGCACAAAGAAGTCGACCACTTTGCGGTTGTGCCAGCCGCCATACTCTTTGACCAGGTGATAAGGCATTTCGAAGTGCGAAAGGGTGATGACCGGTTCAATGCCATACTTCAGCAGTTCATCAAACAGGTCGTCATAGAATTGCAGGCCCGCTTCGTTGGGCTGTTGCTCGTCACCGTTAGGGAAGATACGGGTCCAGGCAATCGAGGTGCGGAAACATTTGAAGCCCATCTCGGCAAACAGCGCGACATCCTGTTTGTAGTGGGAGTAAAACTCCACACCCTTGTGGTTCGGGTAGAAATGACCCGGCTGCACGCCGTCGGTGATCACCCGGTCAACGCCGTGTGAACCGCCGGTCATCACGTCAGCAATGCTGACGCCTTTGCCGCCCTGATCCCAGCCGCCTTCAACCTGATGCGCTGCCACCGCTCCGCCCCAAAGAAAGCCTTTTGGTAACTGCAATTCTGCACTCATGCTTCACCCCATTACGGATATTGAAATTGAGCTGAGTGTAGCAAGGCAATAATGAAAGTCACGATATAACAGCGCGGCAATAATTGCGTTTGTTACATCCAAAAAACAGGCTGTTTTATTTCCCCAGCTGGCGGCCGATTGCTTCAATAATATAGGTCACTGGCACCTGAGTCGTAATGTCGGAATTGTCCGCCATACGGATGATGGGCACATGGTAGCAGAGGTTGAAATCACCGATCTTCGCCAGTGAGCAGCTCTCCGTGTTGGTTATCGCAATGATTTTGCACTTATTCAGGCTGAACTGGCTGGCAATGCGCAGGATCTCTTCCGTTTCGCCGGAGACCGATAAAATAATGGCAATGGCGTTTTCATAGAGATCGGGACTGACCGGATAATAGGGATCGTCAATCGCGTGGCTGAATTTACCGAGGTTAGAGAAAAAGCGTGCGCCATATTTTGCCAGGCTGCCGGAGGTGCCGACGCCAATAAAGAAGACCCGCTCAGCCTGATTAATCTTCTGCGCGGCCTCAGCGATGAGCTGTTCAAACTCCGGATTATTGATGCTCTTAAAAAAGCTCAGCATTTCACTGACGCCCGCCGTGTTGAGCATTGGCGCACTCTGCTGTTCGTTTAAGCGCAGGCGGATGCGGAATTCCGACCAGCCTTCACAGCCCATCTTGCGACAGAAACGCAGCACGGTGGTGGTGGAGACACCAGCCTGCTCAGCCAGCTCGCGGATCGTCATGTAGCTGACGCCTTCGCGGTGCTTAATGATGAACTGATAGACCTGCATTTCCAGATCGTTAAGGCGGGCGAGATCGCTATGCGAAAACATGAATGACTCATTGAACAGTTGACTGGCGGCCAGTTTACCAGATTCATCACCCGGTTTAAGGGATAGTGAATTTCACCAGGATAATTTTAGCGTACAAGTGTACACTGAAAAAAGTGTTGGCTACGCTGGATAACGATATCACTGCTATGGAGCTGATCAGGAACCTGTTATGACCCCCACACTCTCTCACAAACATCAACACGCTGCGGGCTATTCGTTCGCCGAGGAAATTGCCAACAGTATCAGTCACGGTCTTGGCTGCCTGTTCGGTATCGTCGGACTGGTGCTGATGCTCAATCAGGCAACGGAGAGGCAGGCCGACACCCTCACTTTTATCAGTTACAGCCTCTATGGTGGCAGCATGATCCTGCTGTTTCTGGCCTCGACGCTCTATCACGCTATTCCGGCTGGCCCGGCCAGACCCTGGCTGAAAAAGTTTGATCACTGCGCCATCTATCTGCTGATTGCCGGCACCTATACGCCGTTTCTGCTGGTCGCGCTGAGGACGCCGCTGGCGTATGGATTAATGGCGGTGATCTGGGGGCTGGCGCTGGCCGGTATTCTGTTCAAGCTCACGATTGCGCATCGCTTTAAAGCGCTGTCGCTGGTGACCTATCTCTGTATGGGGTGGCTGTCGCTGATTGTGGTTTATCAGCTGGCGATGATCCTGCCGTCGGGCTGCATCTGGCTGCTTGCCACAGGCGGGATTATCTATTCGCTGGGGGTGATTTTCTATGTGGCACGCCGTATTCCGTTTAATCACGCCATCTGGCATCTGTTCGTGCTGGGTGGGAGTCTCTGCCACTTCTGCGCTATCTACTTTTATGTGCGCTGAATTGAGCCTGCTCTGAATTGTGGCACTGGCCCTTCCCTTAGCGGAAGGGCCATACGCTCAATCAGCTTTCATCCAGCGAGTAGGGCAGTGGCTGAATGGTCAGATGTCCGCCTTCATCGCCTTCCACCCGCAGCACGCTGTCCGGCTCCAGATCGTTATTCATCACGACCTGAATCCAGCTAATCCCGTCATCTAATTGCACCGCAGCCAGCACGCTGCCGGTTCGACGCCAGCGTTCACCCATCTGCAACTCCAGCGGGGCATTGGCTTCGGGCAGATGACTTGCCTGACCCGCCAGCCAGTAGAGCGCGCGTTTATTGGCGCCACGATATTTCGCCCGGGCCACCATCTCCTGACCGGCATAACACCCTTTTTTAAAGCTGATAGCATCCAGCGCCTGCAGGTTGGTGGCCTGCGGAATAAACTGCACGCTGGTGGCAGGATCGATCACCGGAATGCCCGCTTCAATATCCAGCGCCAGCCACTGCTGACTGTCATTAAACTGTGCATCGTCATTGAGCTTCTGCTTCAGCGCTTCTGCCTGGGCCAGCGAAGTGACAATCAGAAAACGTTCGGCCGGATGGGCAAACCACAGCAGCGTGGTTTCTCCCTGCTGCACCACCGGTTTTTCGCTGTCGGGCAGGCTATCAAACAGATTTTCCAGCGCGGCGCGCGCCTGGAAACCGGCCACGCCCAGCAATACTGACTCATCATCAGCCACCATCGTTACTTTCGAAAACACGGCGTATTTCTTTAACTCGGGCAGCTGGGTGTCGCGCAGCTCACGACGGATCAGATAAGCATAGCCTTCACCGCGATGGAACAGGCGCATATTGCTCCACATTTTGCCTTTAGCATCGCAGTGTGCGGCGAGCGAATGGTGGTCGGCATCCAGCGCGGCGACATCCAGCGTTAACTGACCCTGCAGGTAAGAGGTGCTGTCGGCACCAGTAATAGAAACCAGCGCCCAGCTATCCAGTGACATCAGGGTTAACGGCAGACGAGACGACGCGGCAGGCTGGCGCGGCGGTAAAGTAAATGTGGGCATGGAGATATCCTGTATAAGAAGGTTCATCCGGAATAATATCTTCAATGTTAAAAGAGCCGACTGGCAATGCAACCTGTTTACGGAAAACGGCGCACAAAAGGCGCGATAACCCTGAAAAGATCCAGCCTGAAATGTGGCAGGTTGCACAGCATGCGACGCTGCGCCTGCGAGCGGCATTAAACCAGGTTACACTAGGCGCCACGTTGTAAATTGTGGAAATTGATGCATGGATATTAATGATAAATCACGCATTCAGTGGGCCTGCCGTCGCGGCATGCTGGAACTGGATGTGGCTATTATGCCGTTCTTCAAATTTGAGTATGAGACGCTGAGCGACACCGATAAGCAGGTCTTTGTGGATTTGCTAAAGAGTGACGATCCCGATCTGTTTAACTGGCTGATGAATCACGGTGAGCCAAAGGATCCGGAGCTTAAGCGGATGGTGAACCTGATCCAGCAGCGTAACCATGCTCGCGGCCCGGTGGCAATGTAAGCTACGCCCCTCTCGTCTGGCGTGCGGGTTAGTCTGCGCCTGGCTGATAGCAGCCGTGACTGGCGTGGTGCTGATGACGCTGCCTGCAGGCGGCTGGCTGGTTAAAGCGCCGATTATTCTGCTGTTGCTGGCTGAGGGCTGGCGCAGCGTTTGGCGATTGATTCAACGGCACGGTACGTTACAGCGGGAAAGCGTCCATTGCTGGATCTGGCAGGGAAAACGCTGGCGGCCAACTCAGCCACTTCGCTGGTTACCCGTTGGCGTGCTGCTGGTGGCGAAGAGCGAACAGGGTGCCACGCTGCGCTGGTGGCTGATGCAGGACAATATGCAGCCTGGCGAATGGCGGGCGTTACGCGCCTGCTGCTTCAGCCCGGCGCGGCATTAATGGCAGCAGTGCAGGCAAGAGCGTCTGAAGCCGTTCATCTGCCTGCACTGTGGTTCAATAATGACAGGCAAGAGCGATTAAAGCCGCTCACCTGTTCATGCCAGGGTTCGACACCGGCAGAAGGGCCGTCAGAGCAGTCCTGCGGTTTCGGTTAACACCTGTTCGCACCACTGCTCAACGCGCTCATCGGTGACCTCGAACTGATTCACATCATCAAGCGCCAGACCCACAAACTGCGAGCCATCTGCACTCAGCGGTTTCGGGCTGGTGAACTCATAGCCTTCAAGCGGCCAGTAGCCAACAAAACGTACTCCCATCGGCTGCAGCAAATCGTGCAGCATGCCGAGCGCATCTAAAAACCACTCGCCATAGCCAATCTGATCGCCCATGCCATACAGTGCGACAATCTTGTTTTGCAGATTCAGCGCGGGCAACTGCGGCCAGATCGCCTCCCAGTCCTCCTGCAACTCACCGAAATCCCAGGTCGGGATGCCCATGATCAGCAAGTCGTACTGCTCCATCAGGCGCGGGTCGTCATCTTTCACGTTATGCAGCGTCACTAACTCTTCGCCAATAAAATCGCGAATTTTCTCCGCTACGATTTCGGTGTAACAGGTACTGGAACCGTAAAAAAGACCGATTTTCATGCAGATAACACTCTGTAAATACTGACTTTGGCGCAATTGTACCAGAAGCGCTGCTGAATCAGGCATAATGAGCATGATTTTACACCAGACGGCGGAGATAACGTGCAGGACAGCGATCTGACAGAACAGTTTCTTGATGCGCTCTGGATTGAACGCAATCTGGCGCAGAACACTCTCTCCTCTTATCGCCAGGACCTCCAGACGCTGACCGGATGGCTGGCACATCATCAGCTGACGCTGCTTAGCGTGGCGCCGCTGGATCTGCAGCAGTTTCTGGCTGAACGGCTGGAGGGAGGCTACAAGGCGACCAGCTCAGCGCGGCTGCTCAGCGCCATGCGTCGCCTGTTCCAGTATCTTTACCGCGAAAAGCTGCGCCCGGACGATCCCAGCGCGCTGCTGTCAGCCCCAAAACTGCCGCAGCGTTTACCGAAAGATCTCAGTGAGGCACAGGTCGAGCGGCTGTTGCAGGCACCGAATATCGATATCCCGCTGGAGTTGCGCGATAAAGCGATGCTGGAGCTGCTCTACGCCACGGGCCTGCGCGTCTCCGAACTGATTGGCCTGACGCTCAGCGACATCAGCCTGCGCCAGGGCGTTGTCCGGGTTATCGGTAAAGGGGATAAAGAGCGGCTGGTGCCTTTAGGTGAAGAAGCGGTTTACTGGCTGGAGCAATATATGGAACATGGTCGTCCGTGGCTGCTCAACGGTCAGACGCTGGACGTGATGTTTCCCAGTAATCGGGCGCAGCAGATGACGCGCCAGACCTTCTGGCATCGCATCAAGCATTACGCCACGCTGGCGGGGATCGACAGCGAAAAGTTATCACCGCATGTGATGCGCCATGCCTTTGCGACCCATCTGCTGAACCACGGTGCCGATCTGCGTGTCGTACAGATGCTGCTGGGACACAGCGATCTCTCCACCACCCAAATTTATACGCACGTCGCCACTGAGCGCCTGCGTCAGTTGCATCAACAACACCATCCGCGGGCCTGACCGCGGCGATAAGGACAAAAATGAACAAGCATTTTGCCATGCTGGCTCTTTTAGCCAGCGCCTTTTCCGGTCTCGCACAGGCCGATGACAGCGCCATTCAGCAATCACTTAAAAAGCTCGGTCTGAACCAGACAGAAATTAGCCCGTCACCGCTGCCGGGTTTTAAAACCGTGCTGTCAGAAAGCGGCGTGCTCTACGTGACCGACGACGGCAAACATATGATCCAGGGTCCACTCTATGACGTCAGCGGCAAACAGCCGGTCAACGTCACTAACCAGCTGCTGGACAAAAAAGTCGAGGCGCTGGTGCCGGAGATGATCGTCTACAAAGCGCCTAAAGAGCAGCACGTGATCACGGTCTTCACCGACATCACCTGTGGCTACTGTCACAAGCTGCACGAGCAGATGGCGGACTACAATGCGCTGGGCATCACCGTGCGCTACCTGGCGTTTCCGCGTGAAGGGCTGAACGGTCAGATTGAACCGGCGATGAAAGCGATCTGGTGCAGCGCTGACCGCAATAAAGCGTTTGATGAGGCAATGAAAGGCAATGCGCCGAAGATGGCCGCACCAGACAGCTGCAAAATCGATATTGCCCAGCACTATAAACTTGGCGTGCTGTTCGGCATTCAGGGCACGCCCGCGATGCTGACTGACAGCGGCATGATGATCCCAGGTTATCAGTCGCCGCAGGAGCTGAAGCAGGTGCTGGACAATCAGAAGCGTGGTGGTTAATCGGTGGTAAAACAGGATGTGGAACTCCGTCGCCGTGAGGTGACGGTTGATGATGCGCTTCCGGCGACGCTGCCGCCGCTGCTGAAACGACTCTATCTGCAACGCGGCGTGCGCGACGCGGCAGAGCTGGAGCGCGGGGCGAAAAACCTGCTGCCGTACCAGTCCTTAAGCGGGATTGAGAGCGCAGTGGAACTGCTGCATCAGGCGCTGCTGGATGGGCGTCGCATTATGGTGGTGGGCGACTTTGATGCCGATGGCGCGACCAGTACCGCGCTGACGGTCATGGCGCTGCGCAGCATGGGCGGCGGCAACGTGCAGTATCTGGTGCCTAACCGCTTTGAAGATGGTTATGGCCTCAGCCCTGAAGTGGTTGAGCAGGCGCGGGCGCGCGGCGCGGCGATGATCCTGACCGTCGACAACGGCATCTCCTCCCACGCCGGCGTTGAATGTGCCCATCAGCACGGGATTCCGGTGCTGATTACCGACCACCACCTGCCGGGCGAGACCTTACCGGCCGCTGAGGCGATCGTTAATCCCAATCTGCCGGACTGCAACTTTCCCTCACGTGCACTGGCGGGCGTGGGCGTTGCGTTCTATCTGATGCTGGCGCTGCGCGCCCATCTGCGCACCCAGGGCTGGTTTGGTGCCACCCGCACCGAACCCAATCTTGCAGAGATGCTGGATCTGGTGGCGCTCGGCACGGTTGCCGACGTGGTGCCGCTCGACGTCAACAACCGCATTCTGGTGTGGCAGGGACTCAGCCGCATCCGGGCCGGAAAATGCCGGCCAGGCATCCGGGCGCTGCTGGAGATTGCTAATCGCGATGCGCGTCAGATGGCGGCCAGCGATCTCGGCTTTGCGCTGGGGCCACGGCTCAATGCCGCAGGCCGGCTCGACGATATGTCGGTGGGCGTGGCGCTGTTAATGACTGAGGATCTCAGTCAGGCACGGATGTTAGCCAGTGAGCTGGACGCGCTGAACCAGACGCGCAAAGAGATAGAGCAGGGCATGCAGAGCGAAGCGCTGGCGCTGTGCCAGGCGCTGGAGCGTGAGCAGAGCGATCTGCCGCTGGGGCTGGCTTTTTATCATCCCGAATGGCATCAGGGGGTGGTGGGGATCCTCGCCTCCCGTCTGAAAGAGCGTTTCCATCGTCCGGTGATTGCCTTTGCGCCGGCGGGCGACGGCACGCTGAAAGGCTCAGGCCGCTCAATTGCTGGTTTGCATCTGCGTGACGCGCTGGAGCGTCTGGATACGCTGAATCCCGGCCTGATGCTGAAGTTTGGCGGTCATGCCATGGCGGCAGGCTTATCACTGGAAACCGCACGCTACGAGGAGTTTCGTCAGCGCTTTGCCGATCTGGTCGGTGAGTGGCTGGATGGCGAATCTCTGCAGGGCATCATCTGGTCAGATGGTGCGTTGCAGCCGCAGGAGTTTTCGCTGCAGACCGCTGAGATGCTGCGCGAAGCGGGCCCCTGGGGCCAGGCGTTCCCGGAACCCGCTTTTGACGGAAAATTTAAGCTGCTGCAACAGCGGCTGGTGGGCGAGCGACATCTGAAAGTGATGGTCGAACCGCTGGACGGCGGTCCGCTGATCGACGGGATCGCCTTTAATGTCGATACCACCCTGTGGCCCGACAGCAGCATTCGTCAGGTCGAGCTGGCCTATAAGCTGGATATCAATGAGTATCGCGGTAACCGCTCGGTACAGCTGATCATTGACCATATCTGGCCGCTTTGATTTTTATAAGGCGCGCGCGTCTCCGGTCACGGCAGAGGCGCGTCAGCCTGTTTTTTCCCTGCGTTAACCTGCTGTGCGAGCGGTTGTCGTCGCAGCCCGATAAGCAAATGCAACGCGTCACGCCGCCCCGGCATCAGCCCGCTGTCTCAGCGCTACAATCTGCCGCCAGTTTCGGGTAAACTTGTGCGTTAAATTTCCTGTCCCATCGAACATAAGAAAGACGCTAAAGCCATGTTTGAAATCAACCCGGTCAAAAACCGTATTCAGGACCTCAGTGAGCGCAGCGACGTTCTTCGGGGGTATCTTTGACTACGATGCCAAGAAAGAACGCCTCGAAGAAGTAAACGCCGAGCTGGAACAGCCCGATGTCTGGAACGAACCTGAGCGTGCTCAGGCGCTGGGCAAAGAGCGCTCCTCGCTGGAAGCGATCGTGCAGACGCTGGATCAGATGTCGCAGGGCCTGGAAGATGTGCAGGGTCTGCTTGAACTGGCGGTAGAAGCGGAAGACGAAGAGACTTTCGACGAAGCGGTTGCCGAGCTGGATGTCCTTGAGGGCAAGCTGGGCGAGCTGGAATTCCGCCGCATGTTCTCTGGCGAGTATGACAGCGCCGACTGCTACATCGATCTGCAGGCGGGTTCCGGCGGCACCGAAGCGCAGGACTGGGCCAGCATGCTGATGCGTATGTATCTGCGTTGGGCTGAAGCCAAAGGCTTCAAAACCGAAATTATCGAAGAGTCTGAAGGTGAAGTTGCAGGCATTAAATCTGTGACCATTCGCGTGTCAGGCGACTACGCCTTTGGCTGGTTACGTACAGAAACGGGCGTGCATCGCCTGGTGCGTAAGAGCCCGTTTGACTCCGGCGGCCGTCGTCACACCTCATTCAGCTCCGCCTTTATCTATCCGGAAGTGGATGACGATATTGATATCGACATCAACCCGGCCGATCTGCGCATTGACGTCTATCGCGCGTCAGGGGCGGGCGGCCAGCACGTTAACCGGACGGAATCTGCGGTACGTATTACCCATATTCCAACCGGTACCGTCACCCAGTGTCAGAATGACCGTTCTCAGCACAAGAACAAAGATCAGGCGATGAAGCAGATGAAAGCGAAGCTGTACGAGCTTGAGATGCAGAAGAAAAACGCTGAGAAACAGGCGCTGGAGGACAACAAGTCCGACATCGGCTGGGGAAGTCAGATCCGTTCTTACGTTCTCGATGATGCACGCATCAAAGATCTGCGCACCGGCGTAGAGACGCGTAACACCCAGGCGGTGCTGGACGGCGACCTGGATCGATTCATTGAAGCTAGTTTAAAAGCAGGGTTATAAGGAACCGACATGTCTGAACAACAACCGCAGAGCGCTGATGCCGCCGTTGAGTTAAATAACGAACTGAAAGCGCGTCGCGAAAAGCTGAGCGTGCTGCGTGCAAATGGCGTGGCGTTTCCTAACGATTTTCGTCGTGACAGTCTCTCAAACCAGCTGCATGAGAGCTATGGCGAGAAGAGCAACGAAGAGCTTGAAGATCTCGGCATCGAAGTCAGTGTTGCCGGACGTATGATGACCCGTCGTATCATGGGTAAAGCCTCTTTCGTGACCCTGCAGGATGTGGGTGGCCGGATTCAGCTTTACGTCTCGCGTGACGATCTGGCTGAAGGCATCTACAACGAGCAGTTCAAAAAGTGGGATCTCGGCGATATCCTGGGCGCGCGCGGCAAACTGTTCAAAACCAAAACCGGCGAACTGTCGATTCACTGTTCTGAACTGCGCCTGCTGACCAAAGCACTGCGTCCGCTGCCGGACAAGTTCCACGGCCTGGCCGATCAGGAAACGCGCTACCGTCAGCGTTACCTTGATCTCATCGCCAACGAGGAGTCGCGCAACACCTTCAGAATTCGTTCGCAGATCATGGCCGGTATTCGCCAGTTCATGGTGGGCCGCGACTTTATGGAAGTGGAAACCCCGATGATGCAGGTGATCCCTGGCGGCGCGTCTGCGCGTCCGTTCATCACCCATCACAATGCGCTGGATATCGACATGTATCTGCGTATCGCTCCAGAGCTTTATCTGAAGCGTCTGGTGGTGGGCGGATTCGATCGCGTGTTCGAGATCAACCGTAACTTCCGCAACGAAGGTATTTCGCCACGTCATAACCCAGAGTTCACCATGATGGAACTCTATATGGCTTATGCGGATTACAAAGATCTGATCGAGCTGACCGAAAGCCTGTTCCGTACGCTGGCGCAGGATGTGCTGGGCAGCACCGTGGTGCCTTACGGCGAGCAGGAGTTTGATTTCGGTAAGCCGTTTGAAAAACTGACCATGCGTGAAGCGATCAAGAAATACCGTCCGGAAACGGATCTGGCCGATCTGGAAGACTTTGATAAAGCGGTGGCGATTGCTCAATCACTGCACATCAAGGTTGAGAAAAGCTGGGGTATGGGCCGTGTCGTAACCGAAATCTTCGAAGAGACCGCAGAAGCGCATCTGATTCAGCCGACCTTCATCACTGAATATCCGGCTGAAGTCTCTCCGCTGGCCCGTCGTAACGACGAGAACCCGGAAATCACCGATCGCTTTGAGTTCTTCATTGGCGGTCGTGAAATCGGTAACGGCTTCTCCGAGCTGAACGATGCGGAAGATCAGGCTGAGCGTTTCCTGCAGCAGGTGAATGCCAAAGATGCTGGCGACGACGAAGCGATGTTCTACGACGAAGACTATGTCACCGCACTGGAGCACGGTCTGCCGCCAACCGCCGGTCTGGGTATCGGTATTGACCGTATGGTGATGCTGTTTACCAACAGCCACACTATCCGCGATGTGATTCTGTTCCCGGCACTGCGTCCAGGCAGCAAGTAATCGTTATGAGTCGCTGTCAGGCCTGATCTTCAGGCCTGACAGCGTGATGACAAAGCCGAATCAGAGTGAATTTGGCAGCAACTGATAAACTCACGGCACAGGGAACACGGTCAGAAGAGGAAAGCGTCCCGCGAATGGACAAAAACGCCGGGAGCGTTTTTGAACAACGCAAAGCGTTGGCCCGGGCTACGGGCGCACCTCAGGGATGAGGTGCGTAATCGCGTGGGCCGAGCGGTCATGGATGACAGTTTTTGCGTCTTTCCGATCTGACCGTGTTACCTGTGCAGGCTCGGTCTTACAGCGAACCAGGCCCGACTTTGTCACCAAGCTTAAGGCCGGAAATTCCGGCCTTTTTTACATCTGTTCGTTCAGCAGATATCAGGATTTAATCGCCTGATCCAGCCATGTCTGAAATCGCGAGTAAGGCACATAGAGCGCAACGTTCTTATAGAGTGTCTTACCGCTGACATTGTCGTTGATGTTATTGCTGTAGCCAATAATCACGCCCGCCAGCGTATCGTCAGAGGCGTTATAGACTGCGCCGCCCGACATCCCTTTGACCACACCCGCATTCGCCGCCACCACGACGCAGTCTGATTTGTTCCAGCTGTTCGCCAGCGTGGTATTGATCAGGTTCTGCCCGCTGGAACTGACCGGCATGGCCGAAATAAAACTGTAGCCGTAGAGATTGACCTGATCGCCGATGTGGCTGTTACGAAAGTTGGGTGGCAGGTTCATTTCGCTGTTTTTATGGTAGACCACGGCCAGATCGCATTGCGGATGCCAGGCTTTGACCCGGTAAAGCGAAAACTTTGCCACATGTGCGGCGGTCAGGCTGTACTCCGGCGTCAGTGGGATGGTGGTACCGAGCGTGCCTAAACCCAGCACGGTGGGAATGCCGGTCACAGTCATATCCACCCGTTTTTCAGCTTCTTTACTGTACTCATAATGACCTACCGAGCAACCGGTTAAGCCAAACACCATTAAGGCTATGAGTCGTTGCATTCTCTCTCCCTGCGTCAGAAGTTGATCACATCACCTGGCAATTGATTAGGGATATATCGGCAACGTTAAGGATTTATTAATTAAATACGCACTAAAAAGCGTAACGGGTTCGCGGGAAATGACAACCTGACCCTGGGTCATGTGCGCTTTAACGGGCTTAGCCAGCAGGCTGACAAAGCCATTTGTTCCGGCAAAGCGGCAGGATTATTGCGGCCCCGGCAATAATCCTTTGCTGCGCGCAGGCTATGTCGCGCATCAGCACTGTGCTGTAATGCTCACCGTGACGCAGATCAAATTTTAATAAGCGTCGAGGGGCTGCGCGTCTGTGCAGTTCACCTGCAAATGATATTGGGAGAGTGTTATGCCTGTAGCATTAATGGCGCTGGCGTTGAGTGCGTTCGCCATCGGAACCACTGAGTTTGTCATTATGGGATTGCTGCCGGAGGTGGCGCGTGACCTTCAGGTGTCAATTCCGTCGGCGGGCTGGCTGATCAGCGGCTACGCGCTGGGCGTGGCGATTGGTGCGCCGATTATGGCGCTGCTCACCGCCAGGCTGCCGCGTAAAAAAACGCTGATTCTGCTGATGGTGATATTTATTGTCGGCAACCTGCTGTGTGCGCTGGCTTACAACTATAACCTGCTGATGCTGGCACGCATCGTCACCGCGCTTTGTCACGGTGCCTTCTTCGGTATTGGCGCGGTGGTCGCCGCCAGTCTGGTACCAGCCGGTCGCCAGGCTTCCGCTGTCGCACTGATGTTCACCGGACTGACCTTAGCCAACGTGCTGGGCGTTCCGCTGGGAACCAGTTTCGGACAGATGTTTGGCTGGCGAGCCACCTTCTGGGGCGTGGCAGTGATTGGCGTGCTGGCGTTTATCGCCCTGATCGTGAGTCTGCCCAACAATAAACAGGAAAAGCCGGTTCACCTGGCGAGTGAAATTGGTGCACTGGCCAACGGGAAACTGTGGCTGTCGCTGCTGATGACGGTGTTCTTTGCCGCGGCGATGTTTGCGCTGTTCAGCTACATTGCGCCGCTGCTGCTAGAGGTGACGGGCATCAGCGATCGCGGCGTCAGCTGGACGCTGTTCCTGATTGGCGCAGGCCTGACGGTCGGTAATATTCTTGGCGGCAAACTGGCCGACTGGAAAGTCTCCTTTAGCCTGATCCTCAGCTTCTCACTGATCGCCATCTTCTCGCTGCTGTTCAGCTGGACCAGCCATGCGCTGTGGCTGGCGGAGATCACCCTGTTCCTGTGGGCGATGGCGACCTTTGCGACGGTGCCGGGTCTGCAGATCAACGTGGTACGGCACGGCAAAGAGGCGCCTAACCTGGTCTCAACCCTGAACATTTCGGCGTTTAACGTGGGCAATGCGCTGGGTGCCTGGGTCGGCGGTGCGGTGATTGGCCGTGGATATGGTCTGACGGCGGTGCCGGTTGCTGCCGCTGCGCTGGCGGCAATCGGCCTGCTGATCTGTCTGATCACCTTCCGCAAATCGGGCCGCGCAGCCGCCAGGGTTCGCGCTTAAGCCAGGCGGGCGGCGATGCGTGCCGGAAAGTCAGCCACCTGCCGTTGCAGATGGCTGACAAAGGCATCGACCAGCGCCGATGCAGGGCGGTGCTGCGGCCTCACCAGGCTGACGGTAAACGGAACCGCCACGCTGAACTTACGCATCACCACACCGCTGTCGGCGTAATCCAGCGCCGTCAGCGGATTCACAATTGAAATGCCCACGCCCGCTCTGACCATGGCGCACACCGAAGCGGCACTGTGCGTCTCCATCACCAGCCGCCGCTCGACGCCCTGCTCATGAAACAGCGCATCCAGCAGCTGACGATAGCTGTCACTGCGCGACAGGCTCACATACTGTTCGCCCGCAAAATCGTGCGGCGTCAGCTCTGAACGCTGACTCAGAGGGTGATGCTGAGGCAATACGCACACTTCATCGCAGGTGAGCAGGGCGAGACGGTCAGTACCGGCCGGAGCGTGCTGAGTTTCAGTTAAGCCGATATCGTAGCGCTGTGCTGACAGCCACTCCTCCAGCAGCGGCGACTCCTGCGGAATCACATTCAGGCTCACATCCGGGTAGCGCTGTAAAAAGGGCTGACACAGTGGTGGCAGCAGCGACTGCGAAAAAACGGGCAGGCAGGCGATCGACAGCTCACCCTGACGGAACTGGCGCAGCCCTTCAGCCGCTTCCATGATGCGATCCAGTCCGTACCAGGATCGCTGCACCTCTTCAAACAGACGCAATCCCTGCACCGTCGGTTGCAGGCGACCACGAACCCGTCCGAACAACTCTAATCCCAGCTGCTGCTCCAGGCGTGCCAGCTCCCGGCTCACCGTCGGCTGTGAGGTGTGCAGCAGTGTCGCGGCCTGAGTCAGATTGCCGCTAGTCATCACCGCATGAAAAATCTCGATATGCCGCCAGTTAATGTTCGCCACGCACCCTTCCTATATCCATTCTGCATAGATGCTATTAAAACAGATATTTTTCGCTATGACACGATTCTGGCTTAATGCAGCTATTGCCACAGGAGAATTGCCATGCCACGTTCCTTACAGAGTACCGAAACCGCACTCAGCGCCGCTAACCTGCTGCCGCTGGCACGCCGCTACACCGGGCCATTCTGGGCTTATGATGCGCAGATTATTCAGGCGCGTATTGCCCAGCTGCAGGCATTTGATGTGGTGCGCTTTGCGCAGAAGGCCTGCTCGAATACGCATATCCTGCGCCTGATGCGCGCAGCAGGCGTGAAAGTGGACTCGGTATCGCTGGGTGAGATCGAACGTGCGCTGGCCGCGGGTTACCAGCCTGGCGGTGATGAGATCGTCTTTACCGCGGATCTGTTCGATCAGCCGACGCTGGAGCGGGTGACCGCGTTAAAGGTGCCGGTTAATGCCGGATCGATCGATATGCTGCATCAGCTCGGCGCGGTCTCACCGGGACATGCGGTGTGGCTGCGGGTCAATCCTGGTTTTGGTCACGGCCACAGTCAGAAAACCAATACCGGTGGCGAAAACAGCAAGCACGGTATCTGGCACGCCGATTTAGCCGAGGCGCTGGCGGCGATTAAGCAGCACGGCTTGCAACTGGTGGGCATTCATATGCATATCGGCTCAGGCGTCGATTATGCGCATCTGCAGCAGGTCTGTGATGCGATGGTTGAACTGGTGATGGCGTCGGGTCAGGATCTGACCGCGATCTCTGCGGGCGGCGGCCTCTCTGTGCCTTATCGCTATGGCGAAGAGGCGATCGATACCGATCACTATTTCGGCCTGTGGGATGCAGCGCGGCAGCGTATCGCCCAGCATCTGGGTCACGCGATAAAGCTGGAGATCGAACCGGGCCGTTTCCTGGTGGCCGAGGCCGGTGTGCTGGTCTCTCAGGTACGGGCGGTTAAATCGATGGGCAGCCGTCACTTCGTGCTGGTCGATGCCGGTTTCAGTGACCTCATGCGTCCCTCAATGTATGGCAGCTATCACCATATCTCGCTGATGGCGGGCGATGAGCGGGCCATTGATGAGCAGCAGACTATCGACACCGTGGTCGCTGGCCCGCTGTGCGAATCGGGTGATGTTTTTACCCAGCTGGAGGGCGGCATGGTCGAACCACGCGCGATTCCGGCGGCAAAGGTTGGCGATTACCTGGTCTTCCACGACACCGGTGCTTACGGTGCATCCATGTCCTCTAACTACAACAGCCGTCCGCTGATCCCGGAAGTGCTGTTTGAGCAGGGCCAGCCGCGCGAGATCCGCCGCGCGCAGACTATTGAGTCGCTACTGGCACTGGAAATCAGCTAATCACCTCACTCGGGCGGCCAGCGCGCCGCCTGTCAGCCATAGATCTCTTTGCGCAGCATGACCAGCTCCTCTGCCAGCTCGCGGCACAGCATTGCATTCATCAGATGATCCTGCGCATGCACCAGAATCAGCGTGACCGGCAATTTTCCGCTTCCCTCGTCTGCACCAATCAACGCGGTCTGAATTTTATGTGCCGCTTTTGCCGCGGTATCTGAAGCTGCCAGCGCCGCTTCAGCCCCGGTCCAGTCGCGTTTGCGCGCACACTGAATCGCCATCATCGCCGACGAACGGGCTTCCCCTGCATTGATCAGCAATTCCATCATGGTCTGTTCGTAATCCATAACGCCTCCGCTATTGGTATGCCAAATTGGCCGTTTTAATCATACTGGAATGCCAATAAGCGTTTCCGGGAGGCTCGTCACAGAAAAAACCGAGGGGATTCGTCATTTTGGTATGCCACTAACAGGGAAGACCACGACGATTACAGGAATACCGATCTTACATCTCTGAGGGTTGATCATGTCTCTACAGGACCGCCTTATCGATTCCCTGGGCAGCTTTGCTACCCGCTTTAACAGTTATCGCTACATCATGGCGATTAAAGCCTCATTCATTACCCTGATGCCGGTGATCATTGTTGGCGCTTTCTCGGTATTGATCTCTAACATGGTGCTGGACAGCAAAAATGGCCTTGCCAGCTTTGCCGCCCTGGCTTTTTTAGCTGACCTCAAGCCCATCACCAGCAGTATCAATTACGCCACGCTCAGCTTTCTCAACATTGGTGCGGTGTTCCTGATTGGTATTGAGCTTGGGCGCATCAACGGTATAAAAACGCTGTTTCCCGGCCTGCTGGCGATCATCTGCTTTGTATCCGTGACGCCGACCACCTTACAGATGATGGTCGATGGGCAGATGCACCTGGTCACCGACGTGCTGGCCAAACAATTCTCCGATACCAAAAGCCTGTTTCTCGGCATGTTTATCGCCATCCTATCAGTAGAGATCTACTGCCGCCTCGAACAGGTTGAGCGGCTGAAAATCAAAATGCCCGACACGGTGCCGCCCAACGTGGCCGCCTCTTTCTCCGCGCTAATCCCCTCAATCATCACCGTGACGCTGATAGCGACTTTTGGCTTTATCTTCCATCGCGTCACCGGCATGTACCTTTACGATGCGGTATACCAGGTGGTGCAGCAGCCGCTGGAGTCGGTGGTGCAGAGCCTGTGGGGCATTCTGATTCTGATGTTCGTCGCCCAGCTGTTCTGGGTGATTGGTATTCACGGCAACCAGATGGTGAAGCCGATCCGTGAGCCGCTGTTGCTGGGCGCGATTATGGTCAACATGACCGCTTTTGAGCAGGGAAAAGAGGCACCGAACATCATCACCATGCCGTTCTGGGATGTTTATATGAGCATCGGCGGCTCCGGCCTGACCATCGGGCTGCTCACCGCCGTGATGCTGGCAACGCGACGCAAAGAGATGCGTGAAATCGCCAAACTGTCGTTCGGGCCAGGCATTTTCAATATCAACGAGCCGGTTATATTTGGTATGC
This sequence comes from Pantoea sp. JV6, assembly GCF_025910055.1. NCBI lineage: Bacteria > Pseudomonadati > Pseudomonadota > Gammaproteobacteria > Enterobacterales > Erwiniaceae > Pantoea > Pantoea sp. JV6. Next base: position 66,281 of record NZ_JAPCIM010000023.1, read on the forward strand.
CGATTATGCTTAACCCGATACTGGCTATCCCTTTCATCATCACACCGCTAGTGACAGGTTCTATCGGCTACTTCGCTACGGTGATGGGATTTGCCGGGAAAGCCGTGGTGATGGTGCCATGGACCACGCCTCCGATTATCAATGCCTGGCTGTCAACGGCCGGATCGATGGGTGCGGTGGTGACGCAGATCGTCTGCATTCTGGTGTCAGTACTTATCTATCTGCCATTTGTGAAAGTCGCAGCCCGCCGCGCGGATGCAGCAGAAGCAGCGGAAGCAAAGAGCCTGCAACCTGAGCTGAACCCTAACCGAACGGAGGTGTTATGAGTCGTCAGACTGTCCACATACCTGAGAATTTCATTCTGGGAGCTGCTGCCTCCGCCTGGCAGACGGAAGGCTGGAGCGGAAAAAAAGCGGGGCAGGACTCCTGGCCTGACGCCTGGTATCAGCAGGATCGTCACGTCTGGCACAACGGCTACGGCCCGGCGGTTGCCACCGACTTTATCAACCGCTTTAGTGAGGATGTGGCGCTAATGAAGGCCAGCGGGCTGACCCACTACCGCACTTCAATCAACTGGTCGCGTTTCCTGATCGATTACGAAACCGCTACGGTCGATGAGGAATACGCGGCTTACTATGACCGGCTGATTGATGAAATGCAGCGCCAGGGCATTGAACTGATGCTCTGTCTGGAGCATTACGAGCTGCCCGCCACGCTGCTGGAGCAGTATGGCGGCTGGCAGTCAAAGCATGTCGTTGAACTCTTTATCCGTTATGTCGAACAGGTGTTTAAACGCTATGCCGGTCGGGTCACGCGCTGGTTTGTGTTTAACGAGCCGATTGTGGTGCAGACCCGCGTCTATCTCGACGCGCTGCGCTGGCCTTATGAGCAGAACACCCATAAATGGATGCAGTGGAACCACCACAAGAATCTTGCTACCGCCCGGGTAGTGAAGCTGTTCCGCGCGGCAGGCTATGCCGGTCGCATTGGTACCATACTCAATCCGGAAGTCACCTATCCGCGATCGTCAGCCCCGCACGACCAGAAGGCGGCGCATATTTATGACCTGTTCTACAACCGGGTGTTTCTCGATCCCGCCATTAAAGGCGAGTATCCGGCGGAGCTGCTGGCGCTGCTTGATAAGCATCAGATTGAGTGGGAAACCACCCCGGAAGAGCTGGCGATTATTGCCGCCAATACCGTCGATGAAGTCGGGCTTAATCTCTACTATCCGCATCGCGTGAAGGCACCGTCCCGCGCCTGGCATCCCGAGACACCCTTTCATCCCGCCTGGTATTACGAACACTTTGAACTGCCGGGGCGACGGATGAACCCTTCACGCGGCTGGGAAATTCAGCCTGAAATTATCTGGGATATGGCGCAGCGGATGCGCGATGAGTACGGCAATATCCCGTGGTTTGTGGCGGAAAGCGGTATGGGAATAGAGAACGAAGCGCAGTTCAAAAATGCCGACGGGGAGATTCAGGACGATTACCGCATCGCGTTTATCAGCGAGCACCTGCATCTGGCGATACGCGCCAGTCAGGCGGGGATTAACTGTCAGGGCTACATGCTGTGGGCGTTTACCGACAATGTCTCGCCAATGAATGCCTTTAAAAATCGCTATGGTCTTATCGAAATCGACTTAGATAAGCAGCGTCAGCGCCGTATGAAGAAATCTGCCCACTGGTTCCGTACGCTGCGCGACACGCAGCAATTTACCCTGTGGCTTGATGATGAGCCGAAATAACGCGAGGAAACGAGCATGAAACGAATTGTTCTGGCCTGTGCTGCGGGCATGTCGACCTCAATGGTGGTGACGCGGATGGAAAAGGAGGCTGCCGCTCGCGGACTGGCATTTCAGATCTACGCCATTCCGGAGCAAAACCTGCGTGAAGAGCTGCAAAACTACGGCAACGAGGTGGTGGTCGTGCTGCTCGGGCCACAGGTGCGCTTCAAACTGGAGGAGAACAGAAAACTCACCGACAGCTATCAGTTGCCCATCGCGGTGATCGATACGGTTGCTTACGGCACGCTGAATGGTGCAAAGGTACTCGATCAGGCGCTGGCTTTGATACACTGAGCCCCAGTTTGCGAGCCAGCCTCTCCGGTTCGCGGGCATTGTCGCGCAGGGAACCGCGGCAATGCCGTTAGCGCATTGATTGCAAAGGGTGACAGTGTGGACAAAGCCGAAGCGCCGCAAGAAAAAAAGCAGTATCAGGAAATTGGTCAGCACCTGCGTCAGCAGATCTGTGACGGGCACTATCCGGTGGGATCGCGCCTGCCGCCTGAACGTCAGCTGGCTGAAACCTGGGGCGTCAGCCGGACCATCGTGCGCGAGGCATTATTGATGCTGGAGCTGGAAGGTACGGTGGATATCCGCCAGAGCTCCGGCGTCTATGTGATGCGTATTCCTTCCGCCAGTGATGATGAAGAAGAGGCCTTCTTCCGCAGCGACGTTGGCCCGTTTGAAATGCTACAGGCACGTCAGTTGCTGGAGAGCAATATTGCAGCCTTTGCCGCAAAAATGGCGACCAAAGCGGACATTGAAAATCTGCGCCGAACGCTGGAACAGGAGCAGCGTGCTATCGCCGCCAACGACAGCAGTCAGGACAACGACAAGTTGTTTCATCTGCTGCTGGCGGGTGCCAGTCAGAACCAGATGCTGCTCGATACCGTCACCAGCATCTGGCGACATCATGACAGCAGCCCGCTCTGGCAGCAGCTGCGCCCGCAGTTTGAAACCCGCGCCTATCGCCTGAAGTGGCTTGGCGATCACCAGACTATCCTGGCCGCTCTGCGTCGGCGTGATGTGATGGGGGCCTGGCAATCTACCTGGCAGCACCTTGAGAACGTCAAGAATACGCTGCTGGAGCTTTCCGACGCCGATGCGCCTGACTTTGATGGCTACCTGTTTGATTCAGTCCCGATCTTTCAGGGGAAACTGATGTGATTGAGATTGTATCGCTCAGCGATGCCCCCCAATTTGCCGATCAGATCATCGACTGGCAGTGGCGCGCATTTGGTGAAGCCACCAGCCGGGCGTTCTTTGCCAGTGTGGTGAACAGCAGCCTTATCGGTGCTGATTTTCCGGTGACTTTCGTTGCCGTGGAGGCGGGCAGGGCAGTCGGCACGGTGGGATTCTGGCGCTGCGACCTGATCAGCCGTCAGGATCTTTTCCCCTGGCTGGCGGCGCTCTATATTGATGAGTCGGTGCGCGGCAAAGGTGTCAGTGAAGCACTGCAGCAGCATGTCATCGCCTATGCGCAGGCACAGGGCTATCCACGGCTGTGGTTATGGTCAACGTTTGGGGGCTACTACGAACGTTATGGCTGGCTGCCACAGGGCGAAGCGCTGGAGTATCCCGCTAAGCCGGTAAAACTCTATTATCGCGACCTGTAAGTGATGCCAGCCGCCATCGCGGCAGCTGGCAACAGAACGCTCAGGGAGCCGGATAAGTATAACGACGGTGGATCGCCTCAATGCCTTCCAGGATCTCTGCATTTAAGGTCAGATTGAAGCTGTCGATATTGATCTGCAACTGTTCAGGCGTAGTGGCGCCCAGCAGCGTGCTGGCCACAAACGGCTGCTGACGCACATAGGCCAGGGCCATCTGCGACGGGTCGATCTGATGCTGCTGAGCCAGTGCCACATATTCGGCAATCGCCTTTTGTGACTGCTCGCCGCTGTAGCGGGTAAAGCGGCTGAACAACGTGTTGCGTGCGCCCGCAGGCTGCGCGCCATTCAGGTATTTGCCGCTCAGCGTTCCAAACGCCAGGCTGGAATACGCCAGCAGCTCTACGCCTTCATGCTGGCTGATTTCGGCCAGACCCACTTCAAAGCTGCGGTTCAGCAGGCTGTAGGGATTCTGAATGCTGATAATGCGCGGCAGCTCATGCTTCTCCGCCAGCTGCAGATAGCGCATCACGCCCCACGCGGTTTCGTTCGACACCCCGATATAGCGGATCTTACCAGCGCGCACCTGTTCGGTCAGCGCTTCCAGCGTCTCCAGCAGCGTCACCTGAGCAGTGGTTTCGCTGTACTGATAGCCAAGCTTGCCAAAATAGTTGGTCTGACGCTGTGGCCAGTGCAGCTGGTAGAGGTCAAGGTAGTCAGTATTCAGGCGTTTCAGGCTGGCATCGAGTGCTGCGCGGATGTTTTTACGGTCCAGCGCCATATCCGGGCGAATCGACGCATCATTGCCACGTGAAGGCCCGGCCACTTTACTGGCAAGAATGATTTTGTCGCGGCTGCCGCGCTGTTTAAGCCAGCTGCCAATATATTGTTCGGTCAGACCCTGGGTTTCCGGACGCGGGGGCACCGGATACATCTCGGCAGTATCAATAAAGTTGATGCCGGAACGGATAGCTAAATCCAGTTGAGCATGGGCGTCGGCTTCGCTGTTCTGTTCGCCAAACGTCATGGTGCCCAACCCCAGCTGACTCACTTCCAGCGTGCTGTGGGGAATACGATGATAGTGCATTGCCAGCTTCCTTTTCTTTATGGAATGGAATGTTGTGTCCTCAGGGACTATAGCGCGAGCAATGGCGGGGAAGGAAGGGGGAAAAGTCGGGGAAATCACCTGCCAGCCGGGAATCGGTGGCAGGTGATTAAATCGGGCACTTAACGTTCAATGATCGTAGAAACCTCATCGCTGTTAATCTGCACCATATGACCCGTCTGGTCAGTGTACTCCACCAGGCCGGTCTCTTTATCAATGCTCGGCTTGCCTTCGGTCATGATCATCCGGCCATCTTTGGTCGCCATGACATAATCAGAACTGCATCCACTTAAGAATGCGGCGGTTACCATCACCAGTGCTACTCCTGCCAACCCTTTCATCACGCCTAATCCTCACAAATGGTCAAGTGCAAACAGTGTAGTAATAAATGGTTTTGCCGGCAGGGTTAATCGTATGAATCTGAAAATAACCGGGCGAGCAGGCTCGCCCTTGACTTTATCAGGCGTGCTTTTTCTTACTGCGCATCAGGTTAAGACACTCAACCGCCATTGAGAAGAACATAGCGAAATAAATGTAACCTTTTGGTACGTGGACCGCAAAACTCTCCAGGATCAGGGTGAAACCGACCAGAATCAGGAAAGAGAGAGCCAGCATTTTCACTGACGGATGGCGGTCAACAAACTCACCGATCGCGCGCGCAGCGAACATCATCATCAGCACGGCAATAACCACCGCCGCCATCATAATGAACAGATGATCGGAGAGGCCGATGGCCGTGATCACCGAGTCGAGGCTGAAAATAATGTCGAGCATCATGATCTGTACAATCGCACCCAGGAAGGAATGGACGCGGGTGTTGTGTTCGCCTTCGCTGCCTTCGATCGTTTCATGGATCTCCATGCTCGATTTCCACAGCAGGAACAGTCCGCCAAACAGCAGAATCAGATCGCGCGCCGAGAACGCATGATCCATAAGCGTAAAGAGCGGGTTAGTCAGACGGGCTACCCACGCGATAGAAGCCAGCAGGCCAAGACGCATCAGCATCGCGCCCATCAGACCAATGCGACGTGCGCTGGCTTGCTGGTGTTTTGGCAGTTTAGCGACCACCAGCGACAGGAAAATGATGTTATCAATACCCAGCACCACCTCAAGGATGGTCAGGGTGCCCAGCGCCAGCCAGGCGTTGGGATCGGAAATCCACTCAAACATACCGACATTTAATCCTAAACGAAAAGTAAACGGCGATTATACGCATTCATTTCGCCGATCTCCCACAAAATTGCGACACATCAACGCGGGTGGCGATATTCAGAGGAGAAAATGACGCGCCAGCAGGGGCCCGGTGAAGCTTTTCTTCAGGTAGAAACCGCGCGGCAGCGTCATGATTGGCTGGCCCTGATCGCCGATTCCTTCTGTCAGCGCTTTGCTATTGGCGGCTTTGGGCCGGATTTGCAGCCAGGCACCATGTCGCGCGGTAATCTGCTCTACGCGACCCAGCACAATCATATCCATCAGCTCTTCCCAGTCCTGTCGCAGCATCTCATCTTCTTCCGCATCGGGGCTCCATAACAGCGGCGCGCCGACACGGCGTTCCCGCAGCGGAATCTCACGCCCGCCTTCAACCGGGATCCACAATACCCGCGCCAGCTTGTGGCGCACATGGCTGGTGAGCCAGGTCACGCCGCTGTTGCCGGTCAGAGGTGCCACGCAGACAAAGGTGGTTTCCAGCGGTTTACCCTGCGCATCAATCGGGATGGTTTTCAGTTCGATACCCAGATGGGCAAAGTCCTGCTCCGCTTTGCTGCCTGCGCTAGCACCAAGATGCCACTCCAGCAGCATGCCGACCCAGCCCTTATCACGTTTGAGATCCGCAGGCATGGGCAGACCGGCGCGCGCGGCCAGGGTTTCCAGGGTCAAACCGGCTAAATCCTGCGCGCGTGCCAGCAGGCTGGCTTCATCTTCAGGTGGTCCTGGCTGGTAACTCATGGTGAACACTCGCAATGATTAAAATTTGTACAACAGCAGGTGAGTCACGTTTCTCACATAAATAATCCGCGTCAGGGATCGATAATAACATGATAGATCGTGCTTTTTTTAGCGGATTGCACGCTCGCCGCCCCAGGTGCTTCAGGGTTATCCCAGCTTACCCGCAACAATGAACAGGATCTCCAGCCCGGTTATCCACAGAAAAATGGGATAACCACCGTCTGAGTGCGGTACTGGTTCCATTTACAGCCTTGACTTTTCACGATCTGGCCATAATTTCGCTGCTCTGGCCTAACCCTGAGCGATTATCTGTGGATAAAAAGCAGTGTGCTTATATTTTAAGCAATTGTCAGTTGCCATGAAAATATTCACTGTTTATAAAAGATTTACCGGTAAGATTTTCGATTTAATTTCATTAAAAATCATACTGATGTGTTGTTGGTTCTTTTTGGCTCTTCAGAGCGCACTGAAAAGGTTATTCAGATAACTCCCGCGTTCTGCACAAAGCTATCCACAGAAAAGGTGAATAAGATCGATCTTTTTCTCGGTCATTGTTTATAACTTTGCCATTTTCTGTGAGTTATCCCGACGATGATGGCTTAACCCCCCATGAATCCAGTGGTTTACCGCCTGTAAGGAGTGTGAAACAATCAGCTCATTCAAATTTTGCTTTGAGGTAGTCCGGTGATCGATGATGATGGCTACCGCCCGAATGTTGGTATCGTAATCTGTAACCGGCAGGGACAAGTGTTATGGGCCAGGCGCTTTGGACAGCACTCCTGGCAATTTCCTCAGGGAGGCATCAATCCCGGTGAAACCGCAGAACAGGCGATGTATCGCGAACTGTTCGAAGAGGTCGGATTACACCGGAAAGATGTTCGAATACTTGCTTCTACCCGTAACTGGTTACGTTACAAGTTGCCAAAACGTTTGGTGCGTTGGGACACAAAGCCGGTATGTATCGGCCAGAAACAAAAGTGGTTTCTTCTGCAGTTAATGTGTAATGACGCGGATATCAATGTGCAGCACAGCAGCACGCCCGAGTTCGATGGCTGGCGCTGGGTCAGTTTCTGGTATCCGGTGCGTCAGGTTGTCTCCTTTAAGCGCGACGTTTATCGTCGGGTGATGAAGGAATTCGCTGGCGTGGTGATGTCTATGCAGGAGAGTGCGGGGCAGCGAAATAATCCTGCCCATCGACGTAAGAGAGGATAGGCCACGCCCTTTATGCTCACTCAGTTGCGCGAAATTGTAGAAAAAGTGGCGAGTGCGCCGCGTCTCAATGAAGCACTCGACATCCTGGTTAATGAGATCTGTCTGGCGATGGATACGGAAGTCTGTTCCGTTTACCTCGCCGACCACGATCGTCACTGCTACTACCTGATGGCGACGCGCGGACTTAAAAAACCGCGTGGCCGCACCGTGACCCTGGCGTTTGACGAGGGGATCGTCGGTTTAGTGGGCCGTCTGGCCGAACCGATTAACCTTGCTGACGCCCAGAGTCATCCCAGCTTTAAATATATCCCCGCAGTGAAAGAGGAGCGCTACCGCTCCTTCCTCGGCGTGCCGATTATCAGCCGTCGCCAGTTACTGGGCGTGCTGGTGGTACAGCAGCGCGAGCACCGTCAGTTTGATGAAAGCGAAGAGTCGTTTCTGGTCACCCTTGCCACCCAGATGGCGGCATTGCTGTCGCAGTCGCAGATGGCTCAGCTGTTTGGTCAGTTCCGGCAGACGCGGGTGCGCGCGATTGCAGCTGCGCCTGGCGTGGCGGTGGCACCGGGCTGGGTAGATGAGACGCAGCCACTGCTCGATCAGGTTTCGGCTGCCTCAACGCTGGATGTTCATCGCGAACGTGAGCGTCTGTCGCTCGCCATGAGTGAAGCCACCAGTGAATTTCGTCGCTTCAGTAAACGCTTCAGCGCCAGCGCTCAGAAAGAGAGTGCGGCCATTTTCGACCTTTACTCTCACCTGTTAACCGATGCCCGACTGAAAAAAGATCTGTTCGATGAGATCGAACGCGGATCGGTCGCCGAATGGGCAGTGAAACAGGTGATCGAGAAGTTTGCTGAACAGTTTGCCAGCCTGACGGACACCTACCTGCGTGAACGCGCAGGCGATCTGCGGGTGCTGGGTCAGCGCCTGCTGTTTCACCTTGACGATACGCTGGTCGGCACCAATGCCTGGCCGGAACGCTTTGTGCTGGTGGCCGATGAGCTGACCGCCACCACATTAGCTGAGCTGCCGCATGAGCGGCTGGCGGGCGTGGTGGTGCGTGACGGCGCAGCCAACTCCCATGCGGCGATTCTGACGCGCGCGATGGGGATCCCGACGGTCATGGGCGCTGATATCCAGCCCCATCAGCTCAACAAACGTTTGCTGATCGTCGATGGGTATCGCGGTGAGCTGTTGATCGATCCCGAGCCGGTGCTGGTGCAGGAGTACCAGCGTTTGATCAGCGAAGAGAATGCGCTGAGCAAAATGGCGGAAGGCGTGGTCGATCAGCCCGGTGAGCTGAAAAGTGGCGAGCGCGTGCAGGTGATGCTGAATGCCGGCTTAAGCCCGGAGCATGAGCAGACGCTGGGCAACTGGGTGGATGGCATCGGTCTCTACCGCACCGAAATCCCGTTTATGCTGCAGAACGGCTTCCCGTCGGAAGAGGAGCAGGTGGCACAGTATCAGGGCATGTTACAGCTGTTTCACAACAAGCCTGTGACGCTGCGTACCCTGGATGTGGGGGCAGATAAACAGCTACCCTACATGCCTATCAGTGAAGAGAATCCCTGTCTGGGCTGGCGCGGCATCCGCCTGACGCTTGACCAGCCGGAAATTTTCCTGGTGCAGGTGCGCGCGATGCTGCGTGCTAACGCCGCATCCGGCAACCTCAGTATTCTGCTGCCGATGATCAGCCATATCGATGAGATCGACGAAGCGAAAAAGCTGATCGATCGCGCAGGACGCGAAGTCGAAGAGATGCTGGGCTATACGATCCCCGCGCCGCGCATCGGCATCATGATTGAAGTGCCGTCGATGCTGTTTATGATCCCGCATCTGGCGTCACGGGTCGATTTTGTCTCGGTTGGCACCAACGATCTGACCCAGTATCTGCTGGCGGTGGATCGCAACAACACCCGCGTGGCCAATCTCTACGACTCGCTGCATCCGGCGATGCTGCGTGCACTGAATACGATTGCGCAGGAAGCCCGTCTGGCCAATCTGGAATTGTGCCTGTGTGGTGAAATGGCCGGCGATCCAATGTGCGTGGCGCTGCTGGTCGGGCTGGGGTATCACCATCTCAGCATGAACGGCAAAAACGTACCACGGGTGAAATACCTGCTGCGCCATCTGGATCACGAAGAAGCGCAGCAGCTCAGTGAGCAGGGGATGAATGCTCATACCGCCACCGAGGTTCGTCATCTGGTCTCGACCTTTATGGAGCGTCGCGGGCTGGGTGGATTGATCCGCGGCGGTCGCTAAGCGCCACTTCAGGCTATTTTATTTGCCATTCTGGCCCCGGGCAGTGCTCACACAGGCTGCTTTAGCAACCTGAACGCCCGTCAGGGCGGCCCTGAAGGGGCGAGCACAGCGAGTAATCCTTACGTACTACGTGTACGCTCCGGTTGTTGCGCGCTGTCCGTGACCAGTCTGGCTGCAACAATGTACGCCTGACGGGTCAGACTCTGGGCGTTATCCGCGTTTACATTTGCGGGACAATTCACAAAACCGGCTGTGCTATGATGCGCAGCCTTAATTTATGTGCCTGACAACGCCCCTTTTCAGGGTTGAAAAATAGACGGTGAATGATGAATAACGGTTATATTGCATTTCCGCAGTTCGATCCGGTGATCTTCTCGATTGGACCGGTTTCGCTTCACTGGTACGGTCTGATGTATCTGGTGGGCTTTGTTTTCGCCATGTGGCTGGCTGTCCGCCGCGCCAATCAGCCGGGCAGCGGCTGGAAAAAAGAGGAAGTGGAGAACCTGCTTTATGCCGGTTTCCTGGGTGTCTTCCTGGGTGGACGCATCGGCTATGTGCTGTTCTACAACTTACCGCTGTTCCTGGAAAATCCACTCTATCTGTTCAAAGTCTGGGATGGCGGCATGTCGTTCCACGGTGGCCTCATCGGGGTGATTGTCGTCATGCTGGTCTTTGCCCGCCGCACCCGACGTAATTTCTTCCAGGTGGCTGATTTCATCGCGCCGCTGATCCCGTTCGGTCTGGGTGCCGGTCGTCTCGGCAACTTCATTAACGGTGAGCTCTGGGGCCGTGTCGATCCGGGCTTCCGCTATGCCATGCTGTTCCCTGGCTCCCGCAGCGAAGATGTCGCGCTGGCCGCCACCAATCCGCAATACCAGGCGCTGCTCAACACCTACGGCGTGCTGCCGCGTCATGCTTCGCAGCTCTATGAACTGGTGCTGGAAGGGATAGTGCTGTTTATCATCCTGAATCTGTTTATTCGTAAGCCACGCCCGATGGGCAGCGTCTCTGGCCTGTTCCTGATTGGCTATGGCGCCTTCCGTATTATCGTTGAGTTCTTCCGCCAGCCGGATGCCCAGCTTGGCCTGTTTGAAGGCGGAATCAGTATGGGACAGATCCTCTCTGTGCCAATGATTATTGCCGGTATTATTATGATGATCTGGGCGTATCGTCGTCGCCCGCAGCCACAATTTCGCGAGGAAAAATGAAACAGTATCTGGATTTAATGCAACATGTGCTGCACGAAGGCACGCCAAAAGCTGACCGTACCGGCACCGGTACGCTTTCAATTTTTGGTCACCAGATGCGTTTCAACCTGCAGGATGGTTTTCCGCTGGTCACCACCAAGAAATGTCATATCCGCTCGATTATTCATGAGCTGCTGTGGTTTCTGAAAGGCGATACCAACATCGGTTATCTCAAAGAAAACAACGTCTCCATCTGGGATGAGTGGGCGGATGAGAATGGCGATCTCGGCCCGGTGTATGGCAAACAGTGGCGCAGCTGGGGAACGGCCAGCGGCCAGGAGATTGACCAGTTAAGCCAGGTGATGGAGCAGCTGAAGCGCGATCCCGACTCACGCCGGATTATCGTTTCTGCCTGGAACGTCGGCGAGCTGAGCGAGATGGCGCTGGCCCCTTGCCACGCGTTCTTCCAGTTCTACGTGGCGGACGGCAAACTCTCCTGCCAGCTCTATCAGCGCTCGTGCGACATCTTCCTGGGCCTGCCGTTTAACATCGCCAGCTATGCGTTGCTGGTACATATGGTGGCGCAGCAGTGCGATCTGCAGGTGGGCGACTTCGTCTGGACCGGCGGTGATACCCACCTCTACAGTAACCATCTGGAGCAGGCGCGCCTGCAGCTGACCCGCGAACCGCGTCCGCTGCCATCACTTGTTATCAAACGCAAACCGGCGTCGCTGTTTGACTATCAGTTCGAAGATTTTGAGATTGAAGGCTACGATCCGCATCCCGCGATCAAAGCCCCTGTCGCCATCTGATTCGCGGTAAAAGATAACGCCCTGGCACTTCGCCGGGGCTTTTTTTTTGCCCGCAAACCGGTAAATCTGCGGCAACGCTCGCACGCTTCTGCCAATTCATGCTATTGGGGAAGATTCTCTGCGACGTGCTTTCCAGCCTGCCAAACCGCACCTTGTTTCATCTGTTCATCACCCGCACTCTGACACCATGAAAACAGCACACTTACGCGGCTTTACCCTACCGGAACTGCTGCTGGTGATGGTGATTGCCGGCATGCTGAGCGTTGCCGCGCTGCATGGCTGGCAGCGCTGGCAACAGCGGCAGCAACTGCGCGACAGCGCTCAGCAACTGCAGGGATTCCTGCTTGGGCTGCGTGCCCAGGCCAACCGGCAAAATAGCGACCTGATTTTATGGTCACGGCCTGGCGATCCCTGGTGCATCGGTGCCGGAAGCCGCCCCGTTGCAGGCTGTGATAGCCGAAAACGGCTGCAATTCGTAGCGCCGCACGCTGGCGTTGCGCTCTATGACATCCGGGGTGAACCGGGCTTCTATGGCCGACGTAATGTGGCCCGGGCGGGCAGCATTGAGTTGGGTAACAGCACCGGACGAATGCGGCTGATTATCTCGGCAAGAGCCCGTATTCGCCTCTGCATGACGGATGAGGAGACGTGCCGTTGAAAATGGCCGGATTCAGCCTGCTGGAGATGCTGATCGCCTTAGCAATCAGCGCCGTCGTGATGTTAAGTGCTGGCCGTTTTCTGCCGCTGCTGCTGGCAGAGAACGCCGGCGTGATGCAACGAGCGCAGCTGCGTCAGGAGTTACAGCAGATGATGGCGACACTGGAAAAAGCGGTGCGGCGTGCCGGTTATTGTCACGGTGAGTGTGGCAGTGGGGCGCTGCAAATCAGAGAGAACTGCCTGCTGCTGCGCTGGGATGAGAACAGCAACGGTAAATGGGAAGGGGTGAGCCATGCAGAGAGTGACTATTACGGTTATCGCCTGCGACAACAGCAGCTTGAGATGCAGCGAGGTGTTGACCAGTGTCAGTCAGCGGGCTGGGAGCGGCTCTCCGACCCCGCGTTTATGACGCTGGAGCAGTTCAGCGTCAGCCAGCAGGGCACGCAGGTCAGATTAGTGCTGCAGGGACGGGCCGGACGCTGGCTTGAAACGATGGAGAGCTGGATTGAGGCAGAGAACCTGTGAAGCAGCGAGGCAGCAGCGCTCTGGGCATGGTGTTGATGATTATGGTCATTGGCAGCTTTACGCTGCATGCCAGCCGTAAGATGTCTGAGCAGGGAATGCGACTGCTGGCGGATGAGCAGCAGTTTATTCAGGATTTCTGGCGGGCGCAGTCTGCGCTGCAATGGGGCTTCTCCCTGAGCTGGTCAGCCAGTGAGGCGGCCAGCTGTCAGCAGGATGATCGCCAGGGCTGGCGCAGCTGTTTACAACGAGGTGAAAAGGATGAAGGTCTGCTTAAAGGGGAGGCCAGCGGCAGTGGCATGGCAGTCTGGCAGTGGGTGCGGTTACGGGGCAATCAGATTACCGCGTTGCCGCACGGCTGGATTGACTACTGCCCGCTTACGCCCCCGGCCACCTGCCAGTAAGCGCGGTGGATTCAGCCTGCCGGAAGTGTTGTTTGCTCTGCTGTTAATGGCATTAAGCAGCAGCACGCTGTTGCACTATCATCGCGCACTGGCACTGGGATTCAGCCAGCAGTGGTATCAGCGTGAGGCATGGCGGGTGGCTGAGCAGCAACTGATGGGACATGAGAGCCCCGGCTGGACCTCAATACTGCAACAGCAGAGCGGCCCTTCAGGTTGCACCCTGGATCGGGCTGACGTGACGGGGCCTTATCAGCGCCGTGCCACCCTGACGCGGCTGCGATGTTAACTCTCCCCGGTCGCCCTTTTGATGGGTTTCAACCGCGATACGCGGTAAAGTGACAGAGCCGCAATACCGCAGTCACGTTCTGAGTTATCACAGGAGTTTTCATGTTTCACGTTTATCACTCAAATCAGCTTGATGTGCTGAAGATTCTGGCGGCTGCGGTGATTAAACATGACCCTCTTGATGATCCTTTCGCCTCAGAAATGGTGCTGGTGCAGAGTCCGGGTATGGCGCAGTGGCTGCAGATGGAGCTGGCGCAAACCTTTGGTATTGCTGCTAATATCGAATTTCCGCTGCCCGCCAGTTTTATCTGGGAGATGTTCGTCCGCGTACTGCCCGATATCCCGGTAGAGAGTGCTTTCAGTAAGGCCAGCATGGGCTGGAAGCTGATGCACCGGCTGCCGGAGATGCTGAAGCATGAAGAGTTTACCTCTCTGCGTCACTATCTCCATGACGACGGCGACAAGCGTAAACTGTTTCAGCTCAGCTCCCGCGTGGCCGATCTGTTCGACCAGTATCTGGTCTATCGTGCCGACTGGCTCAACAGCTGGGAGCGCGGCGAAACCATTGAGGGGCTGGGCGAGGCGCAGCGCTGGCAGGCCGCACTGTGGCGCGATCTGGTGAGTTATACCCAGGCCCTGCGCCAGCCTGAATGGCACCGCGCCAACCTCTATGCGCGATTTATCCAGACGCTGGATCAGGCGAAAAGCACGCCGGAAAATCTGCCCAAACGGGTCTTTATCTGTGGCATCTCTGCGCTGCCGCCGGTCTATCTGCAGGCGTTGCAGGCGCTGGGACGTCACATCGACATCCATCTGCTGTTCACCAATCCCTGCCGCGATTACTGGGGCGATATTCAGGATTATGCGTTTCTGGCGAAACTGCAAAGTCGTCAGCGCCGCCGCCATGGTGCTGATGAATCACGCGGACTCTTCCGGGATGCAGAGCAGGCACCGGCGCTGTTTAACGACGCTGGTGAACAGCAACTGACCAACCCTTTGCTCGCCTCCTGGGGCAAGCTGGGGCGTGACAACCTGTTTCTGCTCAGTCAGATGGAGTCAAACGACGACATCGATGCTTTTGTCGATGTGGAGCCGGACAACCTGCTGCACTGTATGCAGCACGATCTTCTCAATCTGCAGGATAACGCCATCATCGGACTGAATGCGGCGGAACTGGCACACAGCGATCAGAAGCGCTGCCTTGATCCGGAGGATCGATCAATTGCGGTGCAGGTCTGCCACAGTGCCCAGCGCGAAGTTGAAGTGTTGCAGGATCATCTGCTGGCAATGATGGAGGCCGATCCGACGCTGAAAGCACGTGACATCATCGTCATGGTGGCGGATATCGACGCCTACGCCCCTTTTATTCAGGCGGTGTTCGCCAATGCACCTGCCGATCGCTATCTGCCGTTTGCGATTTCAGATCGCCGTGCCAGTCAGGCTCATCCGGCCATTGTGGCGTTTTTGCATCTGCTGGCACTGCCGGACAGCCGTTTTGTCTCGGAGGATGTGCTGGCGCTGCTCGATGTCCCGGCGCTCGCTTCCCACTTCGCCATTGATGAAAGCGGCCTACGTTTACTGCGGCGCTGGGTCAGCGAATCGGGGGTACGCTGGGGGCTGGATGATGCCAGCGTAGAAGCCCTGTCACTTCCGGTTACCGGCCAGCACACCTGGCGCTTTGGCCTGCAGCGTATGCTGTTGGGTTATGCGATGGAGAGCCACAACGGTGACTGGGAAGGAATTCTGCCTTATGACGAGTCGGGTGGTCTGGTGGGGGAGCTGGCGGGACATCTGGCCGAGCTGCTCTCCCGGCTTAATCACTGGCGGCAGCTGCTTGCCGAACCCCGGCCACTGGCGGCCTGGCTGCCCATGTGCCGGGAACTGCTCAATGCCTTTTTCAGCCCCGATGCAGAAACCGAGGCCGCCTTGCTGCTGGTGGAAGAGCAGTGGCAGCAATTGATTGAATATGGCATGGATGCGCGGTTTGAAGAGGCGATTCCGGTGGCGCTGTTGCGCGATGATCTGCGTAGCCGGCTTGATCAACAGCGCATCAGTCAGCGTTTCCTGGCGGGGCAGATTAACTTCTGTACCCTGATGCCAATGCGCTCCATTCCTTTTCAGCTGGTCTGTTTGCTGGGCATGAACGACGGCGTCTATCCCCGTACTTTAGCACCGTTAGGTTTTGATCTGATGCAGCAGCAGTCCCGCAAAGGCGACCGCAGTCGCCGCGATGATGACCGCTATCTCTTCCTGGAGGCGATGATTTCGGCGCAGCAGCAGCTCTATATCAGTTATATCGGCCGGGCGATTCAGGATAATACGGAACGCTACCCCTCGGTGCTGGTCACAGAACTGCTGGATTACATTGGACAGAGTTTTTATCTGGACGGTGATGGCCATCTTGAGCTGGATGAGAGTGCCGAACGGGTGCGGATGCACCTGCAGCACCTGCACAGCCGGATGCCGTTTGCCGCCGAGAATTTCCAGCCTGCTGCCAGACTGCAAAGTTTCGCCCGTGAGTGGCTGCCTGCTGCGCGAGGCGCGGGGCAGCCGCAGCCCGATTTTGTGCAGCCGCTGGAGGCGCCGTTAATTGACACGCTGACGCTGGAGGCGTTCCTGCGCTTCTGGCGACATCCGGTCCGGGCCTGGTTCCACCAGCGGCTTGGCGTGAGTTTCTGGCTGGAGGAGAACGAACTGCCCGACAGCGAGCCGTTTGCGCTCGACAACCTTGAGCGTTATCAGATTAACGCGCAGTTGCTGAATGCCCTGGTCGAAGGCGAGGATACTCAGCGGCTTTATGCGCATCATCGTGCGGCCGGTAATCTGCCTTATGGCGCGTTCGGTGAGCTGTTCTGGCAGGCGCAGCGCGATGAGATGCAGGAAGTAGCGGCAGAAGTGGTCACCCAGCGCAGCGACGGCGAGAGCTGGGAAGTGAATCTGCAACTGGAACAGGTCAGCTTAACCGGGTGGCTGACGCAGGTTCAGAGTGATGGATTGCTGCGCTGGCGGCCTGGCGTACTCAACATGAACGACGGACTGCTACTCTGGCTGGAACATCTGGTCTACTGCGCGCTGGGCGGCACCGGCAGCAGCCGGATGTTTGGCCGGCAGCAGAGCCGCTGGTGCTTCCTTGCTGTGCCGCAGGCAGAGGCGATTGCTGCGCTGAATGAGTATGTCACGGGGTATCTCGCGGGTATGCGTCAGCCGCTGATGCTGCTTAACAAAAGTGGCGGCGCATGGCTGACCGCCAGCTACGACAAAAAAAGTCAGCAGTTACTGACTGATGAGGCAACCCAGCTTAAGGCGCGTAATCGCCTGCTGACGGCCTGGTCAGGCAACTATCAGCTTGAGGGTGAAGGCAGCGATCCCTATCTGCAACGTCTTTGCCGGGTGCTGGATGAGCCACAACTACAGCAGATAACTGAGGCGGCACAGCGCTGGTATTTACCGGTACTGGCTGCACATCAGGATGATGAATAGCCGATCAGAAGGCGTTTTTGCTGACTGACTCATTACACAGAAATTTTGCTCTGCTTTGAGCCGCCGCGTCCGACATTGGCGGTTTATCGGGAAACGAGAGGGGTTTACATGCGGGTACACGCACGCTGGATAGCGGCGCTAATGTTAAGCCTGATGGCTTGCACAGCGCAGGCGCAGGAGCAGGCATCATCAGGCTGGCAGCCGGTTAACGACACTATTCGCAAAAGTGAACAGGATCCCCGCCACTATCAGGCTATCCGGCTTGATAATGGGATGACGGTGTTACTGGTTTCCGATCCTGTGGCACCGAAATCGCTGGCGGCGCTGACGCTGCCGATAGGATCGCTGGACGATCCCGATCAGCAGGCGGGACTGGCGCACTACCTTGAGCATATGGTGCTGATGGGTTCAAAGCACTACCCGCAGCCCGACAACCTGGCTGAATTCCTGAAAAAACATGGCGGCAGCCACAACGCCAGCACAGCCTCTTACCGCACCGCCTTTTATCTGGAAGTGGAAAATGACGCGCTGGAACCGGCGGTTGATCGCCTGGCGGATGCGGTGGCTGAGCCGCTGCTGGATCCGGTTAACGCTGACCGCGAGCGCCACGCCGTGAATGCCGAGCTGACCATGGCGCGCTCGCGCGATGGCCTGCGTATGGCCCAGGTCGGCGCAGAAACCCTGAACCCGGCGCATCCGGCGTCACGTTTTTCGGGCGGCAATCTTGAGACCCTGAAAGATAAGCCAGGCAGCAAACTGCACCAGGCGCTGCAGGACTTTTATCATACGCATTACTCCGCCAATCTGATGAAAGCGGTGATCTACAGCAACAAACCGCTGCCGGAGATGGCGTCGATTGCGGCTAAAACCTTTGGCCGGGTACAAAATCATGACGCCAGCGTGCCGGAGATTACGGTGCCGGTGGTGACCGATGCGCAGCAGGGCATCATCATCCATTACGTTCCGGCTCAGCCGCGCAAGCAGCTCAAAATTGAATTCCGCATTGCCAACAACAGCGATCGGTTCCGCAGTAAAACCGACACGCTGATCAGCTATTTAATCAGTAACCGCAGCAAAAACACGCTGACTGACTGGCTGCAAAAACAGGGACTGGCCGACGGGGTGAATGCGGGCGCTGACCCAATGACCGAGCGTAACAGCGGCGTGTTTGCGATTACCGCGTCACTGACTGATAAAGGGCTGGCGCAGCGCGACCAGGTCGTGGCGGCGATATTCAGCTACATCAATCTTCTGCGTCAGCAGGGGGATGATAAGCGCTATTTCGATGAAGTTTCGCATGTGCTGGCGCTCGACTTCCGCTATCCCTCAATTACCCGCGATATGGATTACATTGAATGGCTGGCCGACACCATGCTGCGCGTACCGGTTGAACATACGCTGGATGCACCCTATCTGGCGGATCAATACGATGCCGCCGCGATTAATGCCCGGCTGGAAGAGATGACCCCGCAGCATGCGCGTATCTGGTACATCAGCCCGCAGGAGCCGCACAACAAAAAAGCCTATTTTGTGGATGCGCCTTATCAGGTTGAGAAGATCACCCCACAAACCTTTGCAGACTGGCAGCAGCGCGCCAGCCAGATTACGCTGGCGATGCCCGTGCTGAACCCCTATATCCCGGACGACTTCACCCTGTTACCGTCAGACGGCAAAACGTATCAGCATCCGGTGAGACTGGATAGCCAGGATGATATGCGTATTTACTGGATGCCCAGTCGTTATTACGCCAGCGAGCCAAAAGCGGCGATCACCCTGGCGTTACGCAATAAGCACACCATCAGTGATGCCCGTCAGCAGGTGCTGTTTGGCCTGAATGACTACCTTTCCAGCCTGGCGCTGGACGAGCTAAATTCACAGGCTTCAGTGGGCGGCATCAGCTTCTCAACGGGTGAAGATGAAGGGCTGGTGTTCAGCGCCAACGGCTTCACCCAGCGTCTGCCGACGCTGCTGAAGAAACTGGTGGAAGGTTACGCCACTTTCCAGCCGACAGAACAGCAGCTGGAGCAGGCTAAATCCTGGTATCTGGAGCGGCTGGACGCGGCGGAAAAGGGCAAAGCGTTTGAACAGGCGATTCAGCCGATGCAACTGCTGTCGCAGCTGCCATATACCCAGCGCGAGGCTCGCCGCAAGCTGGTAAGCACACTTTCACTTAAGGATGTTACTGACTATCGCGATACGCTGTTCCGCGACGCGACGCCGGAGATGCTGGTAGTGGGCAACCTCAGTGCTGACAGCGTGACGCAGCTGGGGCATGAGCTCAAACAGCAGATGCAGAGTCATGCGACCCGCGACTGGCATAGTCAGTATGTCTCGATTAAAAAACCGCTGAAAGCCAACCTGCAACAAAAAGGCAGCAGCACCGACTCCGCTCTTGCCGCGCTCTATGTTCCACTGGGATACAGTGAATATCAGAGCATGGCGCACAGCTCCATGCTGAGCCAGATTGTGCAGCCGTGGTTCTACAATCAGCTGCGGACCAAAGAGCAGCTCGGCTACGCGGTTTTTGCCTTCCAGATGCCTGTGGGTCGCCAGTGGGGGATCGGCTTCCTGCTGCAAAGTAACAGCAAACAACCGGGCTGGCTGTTGCAGCGCTATCAGGCCTTCTACCCGCAGGCGGAAAAACGTCTGCGCAGTATGAGCCAGGCAGACTTTGCCCAGTATCAGCAGGCGATGATCAATGATTTGCAGCAGCGTCCTCAGACGCTCTTTGAGGAAGCGGATCGCTTTAGCCGCGACTTTGATCGGCAGAATGATCAATTTGATACCCGGCAAAAAATGACAGAGCAGGTTCAGCGGTTAACCCCGGCGAGCCTGGCAGACTTTTTCCGGCAGGCCGTGATCGAACATAAGGGCATGGTGATGACCTCGCAGATTGCAGGCACCGGCAATGGCAAAGTTGAGTTTGCCCGTCAGCCTGGCTGGAAAACCTGGAGTGAAGTGGCACAACTGCAGCAGTCGCTGCCGGTAAAGAGTGAGACCCAATGACGCAGTTACCTCCCGTATCGCTGAATCCTTTAACGCTGCCGCTCAGAGGCGAGCGGCTGATTGAGGCGTCAGCGGGCACCGGAAAAACCTTTACCATTGGTCTGCTCTATCTGCGCCTGCTGCTGGGGCTGGGCGGTGAAAACGCCTACAGCCGGCCGCTCTCTGTCGAAGAAATTTTAGTCGTGACCTTTACCGAGGCCGCGACCGCCGAATTGCGCGGGCGCATCCGCGAGAATATTCATCAGCTACGTCTGGCCTGTATCCGCGGCAAAAGCAGCAATCCGATGCACCAGTTACTGCTGGAGCAGATGCCTGATCTGGCTCAGGCCGCCGCGCAGCTGCTGGCTGCCGAGCGGCAGATGGATGAAGCCGCCATTTTTACCATTCACGGCTTCTGTCAGCGGATGCTGAATCTCAATGCCTTTGAGTCGGGCATGCTGTTCGAGCAGGAGTTGATTGAAGATGAGCAGGCGCTGCTGAAGCAGTCGGCCGCCGATTTCTGGCGTCGTCAGTGCTATCCACTGAGTCTGGATGTGGCACGGATCATCGCCGCAGAGTGGAGCGGGCCGGACAGCCTGCTGACCACGCTGCGCCCCTGGCTGCAGGGGGAATCGCCGGGGCTGAAACGTCCGCCTGCCGCCGATGAGACGCTGGCATCACGCCACGCACGCAATCTGGCGCGCATCGAGGCCATCAAGCAGCAGTGGCAGGCGCTCAGCGCCGATGTTGAGGGCATTATCACTGCATCTGGCGTTGATAAGCGCAGCTACAGCAGTAAACATCTGCCCAACTGGGTCGCCCGCGTCACGCAGTGGGCCAGCAGCGACACGCTGGATTATCAGCTGCCCAAAGAGCTGGAGCGCTTTGGACAGCAGGTGCTGGAGGAGAAAACTAAAAAGGGTGAAGCGCCGCGTCATTCGCTTTTTGAGGCGATCGATCAGTTTCTGGCAGAACCGCTGTCGCTGCGGGATGTCATCATTGCGCAGGCGCTGACCGATATGCGCGCCACGGTGCAGCGCGAGAAACGGTTACGTGCACTGTTAGGCTTCGACGATCTGCTCAGTAAACTGGATGAAGCGCTGCAGCAGCCAGGTGGCGTTTTGCTGGCAGAAACCATCCGGGCGCGTTACCCGGTGGCCCTGATTGATGAATTCCAGGATACCGATCCGCAGCAGTACCGCATCTTCCGCACGCTCTATATTAATCAGCCTGAACAGGCACTGTTTCTGATCGGCGATCCTAAGCAGGCGATCTATGCGTTTCGCGGTGCGGATATTTTTACCTATCTGCGGGCCAGAAACGAAGTCAGCGCTCACTACACGCTCGATACCAATTGGCGTTCATCACCTGAGATGGTCGGGAGCGTCAACCGCCTCTTTTCTCAGCTCGATTCGCCTTTTCTGTTCTCGGCGATCCCCTTTCAGCCAGTTAAGCCTGCTGCGCCCAATCAGTCGCTGAGACTGATTTTTGACGAGCAGCAGCAACCGGCGTTACGGTTCTGGCTGCAGCCTGGCGAGGGCGTGGGTAACAGCGATTACCAGCAGTTTATGGCACAGCAGTGTGCGGCCGATATCAGCCGCTGGCTGGTGGCCGGACAGCAGGGGCGCGCCCGCCTGGGCAAAGGCGAGGCGCTGCAGCCGGTGCGGGCTTCCGATATCACCGTGCTGGTGCGCAGTCGTAATGAGGCCGGTTTAATCCGCGACGCGCTGAATGCGCTGTCGATTCCTTCGGTCTATCTCTCCAGCCGGGACAGCGTCTACACCACGCCGGAAGCGCGCGAACTGCTCTGGTTACTGCAGGCGATACAGGCACCTGAGCAGGAACGTCTGCTGCGCAGCGCGCTGGCGACCTCAATCTTTGCTATTGATGCAGCAACGCTCGACGCGCTGACACAGAATGAACGCGAGTGGGATGCGCTGGTGGAGCAGTTTGCCGTCTGGCAGCAGCTGTGGCATCAGCGCGGCGTGTTACCGATGCTGCGTGACGTGATGATCAGGCGGCAGCTGGCAGAGAATATGCTGGCCTCGGAGAACGGTGAACGTCGCCTGACCGATCTGATGCATCTGGGTGAACTGCTGCAGGAGGCTTCGGTGCAGCTGGAGAGTCCGCACGCCCTGGTGCGCTTCCTGGCGCAGCAGATTGCCCGGCCAAACAGCCAGGCCTCCAGCCAGCAGTTGCGTCTGGAAAGCGACCGCCATCTGGTGCAGATCATCACCATCCATAAATCGAAAGGACTGCAATATCCGCTGGTCTGGCTGCCATTTGCTGCCGGGTTCCGCGAGGCGGCCAGCGCGCTTTATCACGATCGCGACACGTTCACGGCACTGCTGGATGTGCAGGGTGATGCACAAAGTCTGGCGCTGGCCGAAGAGGAGCGCCTGGCGGAGGATCTGCGTCTGCTCTACGTGGCGCTGACCCGTTCGGTCTATCACTGCAGCGTCGGCATTGCGCCACTGATCAAAGGCACCCGCAAAAAAGAGGGCGAAAGCGATCTGCACAAGAGCGCGCTGGGCTACCTGGTGCAGCAGGGCGAGGCGGCGGATGCGCAGCAGCTCAGTCAGCGATTGAATGCGTTAACCGGTGAAGGGATTGCGCTGGTTGAAGAGGCTCTGCTGCCGGGAGAAATGTGGCAGGATGCGCAGCAGGGCGATGAGGTTTTAAGCAGTCGCGACATTACGCGCGCGCTGGCTGACGTCTGGCGGGTAACCAGTTATTCAGGCCTGCAACAGCATCACAGCTCGCCGCTGCTGGATGCGATGCCCAATTTTGATATTGATGCAGCGGGCGAAGAAGAGAAGGGTGAAGAGGCTGCATTGACACCCCACCACTTTCCGCGCGGAGCGGCACCCGGTACGTTTTTGCACGGTCTGTTTGAGTCGATCGACTTTACCGAACCGCCGGACAGCGTCTGGCTGGAAGATCAGCTGCAGCATAATGGCTATCCGCTGACCTGGTTGCCGGTTCTGGAACAGTGGATTGACCGGGTCTTACATACGCCGCTCAATGCTGAGGGGCTGACGCTGTCGGCGATAAAAAGCAGCGAACGCCTGATTGAGATGGAGTTCTATCTGCCGATCAACAATCTGCTGACTGCGGCGGATCTTGACGCTCTGCTGCGCCGGCACGACAGCCTCTCTCAGCAGGCCGCCCCCCTGGATTTTCGTCAGGTGCGGGGCATGCTGAAGGGCTTTATCGATCTGGTCTTCCGCTGGCAGGGAAAATATTATCTGCTCGACTACAAATCGAACTGGCTGGGGGATAGCCACGCCGCTTACACGCCAGAGGCGATGGCGCAGGCGATGATTGGCCACCGCTACGATCTGCAATATCAGCTCTATACGCTGGCGCTGCATCGCTATCTGCAGCATCGCCTGCCGGACTACGACTATCAGCGTCACTTTGGTGGGGTGTTTTATCTGTTTTTGCGCGGGATGGATGGCAGCTCGCCGGACAACGGCATTTTCGCCACCCGACCTGCTGAAGCCTTTGTGGAAGAAATTGATGCACTGTTTGGTGAAACCGGGGAGATGTTATGAGTGACATGCTGAGTCTGCTGCTGCAGGCGGTAGAGAAGCGTCTCCTGCGGCCGCTGGATATACAGTTTGCCCAACTGGTGGCCCCGGAATCACAGCCTGGGCTGCTGCTCGCTGCGGCCTGCGTCAGCGCTGACGCGGGTGAGGGGCACGTCTGTTTACCGCTGAGCAACCTCTGCGAAGCGAATCTGTTCGCTGGTCGCCAGCCTGCGCTGGCTCAGGCGATCTGGCACGCTGCTGGTGCGCCGGAAGACTGGACAGCACGCTTTGCTGACTGGTCGGCAGTCAGTGATGGCAGCCTGGTTACGCCGCTGGTACTGAGCAATCAGCGTTTATATCTGCATCGGCTGTGGCAAAGCGAAGGCCGGGTTGCCGACTTCTTCGCTGCGCAGGAAGTGAAAACTGCGTTTGATATGCATGCTGCAGGCGACGTGCTGAACAGCCTGTTTGACGACCAGCCGGAGAACTGGCAGAAAATTGCGGCGGCCGTGGCGCTGACCCGCAAGACTGCGGTTATTTCCGGCGGGCCGGGTACCGGTAAAACCACCACAGTGGCGAAACTCCTCGCTGCCCTGATTCGCCTGAATCCCGGTGCACTGCGGATTCAGCTGGCGGCACCGACCGGCAAAGCCGCCGCGCGACTGACCGAGTCACTGGGCAGTGCACTGCAGGAACTGGCGGTCAGCGACGAAGAACGCCGGCGTTTTCCTGCCGAAGCCACCACGCTGCATCGCCTGCTGGGCGCACAGCCCGACACTCAGCGGCTGCGCTACCATGCCGGTAACCCACTGCACCTTGATGTGCTGGTGGTTGATGAAGCGTCGATGGTCGATCTCTCAATGATGGCAAAACTGATCGCCGCGCTGCCTGCCCATGCCCGCGTCGTGTTTCTGGGCGATCGCGATCAGCTGGCCTCGGTCGAAGCCGGTGCGGTGCTGGGCGACATCTGCCGCTGCACCGAAAGCGGCTACAGCCTGGCACGGGCTGAACAGCTCGCGCTGCTGACCGGCTGCACACTGCAGGGCAGTGACGATGTGCAGGCACCCGCAGTCCGCGACAGTATCTGTCTGCTGCAGAAGAGTTATCGTTTTGATGACTCATCAGGCATCGGCCAGCTGGCAAAAGCGATCAACCGTGGCGATGCAGAGCAGGTCAGGGCGGTGTTTGCTGCGGCTTATGAGGATATCAGTTACCAGCCGCTGAACAGCGCTGACGCTTATCAGGCGATGCTGGATGAGGTAGCCCAGGGTTATCAGCCCTTCCTGCAGTTGATCAGACAGCAGTCGTCGCCCGCAGAAGTGATTGCCGCTTTTGGCCGTTATCAGCTGCTGTGTGCATTACGTGACGGGCCATTTGGCGTGCAGGGTCTGAACCAGCGTATTGAGCAGCGACTGATGCAGCTGCAGCGCATCCGTCGTCCTGGCATGGGCAGCCGCTGGTATGAAGGGCGTCCGGTGATGATCACCCGAAATGACAGCGCGCTCGGCCTGTTTAATGGCGATATCGGCATGACGATGCGGGATGAAGAGGGCAACCTGAAGGTCTTTTTCCCGCTGCCGGATGGATCGATCAAGGCGATTCAGCCGAGCCGGTTACCCTCACATGAAACGGCCTGGGCGATGACGGTGCACAAATCACAGGGCTCGGAGTTTGATCATACCGCGCTGGTGATGCCCACGCAGTTTCTGCCGGTGCTGACCCGTGAACTGGTCTATACCGCGATTACACGTGCACGGCGGCAACTGACCATCTACAGCGAACCCGGCGTATTTCAGCGTGCCGTGCAGCTGCAAACGCAGCGACGCAGCGGTCTGGTGGAGCGACTGGGGGAATCTGGCTGAGAAGAGAGGGGACAGACCACGCGGGGGGGGCCTGTCCCTTACGGATTGAATCAGGTGAGATCGGCCATCAACACTTTTGAACGGCGCTGATAGTTATACATCTCTTTCTTACTCTCGGGCAGCGACTCAATATCTACCGGCGTAAAGCCGCGTTCCTGGAACCAGTGGATGCTGCGGGTGGTTAACACAAACAGTTTTTCCAGCCCCATCTGGCGTGCCTGAAGTGCCACGCGTTGCAGCAACATCTCACCGCGTGAAGAGCTGCGATAGTCAGGATGAACCGCCACACAGGCCATTTCGCCAATCTTCTCATCCATAAATGGATAGAGTGCTGCACAGGCGATGGTCAGATTATCGCGCTGAATGATGGTGAACTTATCAATTTCCATTTCCAGCTGCTCGCGCGAGCGACGCACCAGAATACCCTGCTGCTCCAGCGGACGGATCAGTTCGAGGATGCCGCCGATATCATTGATATTGGCGCGACGGATCTGCTCTGCCGACTCCATAACGATCTGGGTACCGATACCGTCGCGTGAGAAGAGCTCCTGCAACAGCGCGCCATCTTCCTGATAACTGATTAAATGGCTGCGGCGTACACCACTGCGGCAGGCTTTCACCGCCCCACGCAGGAAGCGGACAGTCCCGGAAAGATAATCGCCTTCCTTTTCAATCTCATCGATACGGGCCTGCGCATCATTCGGGAAAAGCTCGGAGATGATTTCACCCTCGCTGTTCAGCACGCCCTGCTCAGAACAGAAGCCGATCATTTTTTCCGCTTTGAGTTTAATCGCCAGCTGGGTAGCCACTTCTTCCGAAGTCAGGTTAAAGCTTTCGCCGGTAACAGAAACCGCAACCGGGCCCATCAGCACAATCGCATCGTTATCCAGCTGGCGATGAATGGCCTCTTCATCAATACGACGGATACGGCCGCTGTGACAGTAATCCACGCCATCATCCACGCCCAGCGGCTGTGAAATAATGAAGTTGCCGCTGACCACGTTGATATGCGCGCCCTGCAGCGGCGTGTTGTTGAGACTCATTGAGAGGCGGGCCGTGATATCTAACTGCAGCCGGCCGGCGGCCTGCTTCACTAACTCCAGCGATTGCGCGTCGGTGACCCGGGTAAACTTATGGTAAACCGGCTCCAGCTGCTGCTGAGCCAGGCTGGCATCAATCTGCGGGCGTGCGCCATACACCACGACGAGGCGAATGCCCAGGCTGTGCAGCAGGCCGATATCATTAACGATGCCAGAGAAGTTCTCATGCTCAATCGCTTCGCCACCCAGCATGATGACAAAGGTTTTACCCCGGTGGGCATTGATATAGGGAACGGTATGGCGAAAACCCTGAACCAGTTCGGTACTACGTTCCTTCACGGCCAACCCTCAGTGAATGTTTATTCGTATTTTTTGTATTTTTATGCTTTTACGTCCGGTTTTGCAAGTCTTAATCCTGACGAAAATTTACGTTTTTCTGGGTGTCAAAGCCGCTAACAGCCTGCATTATTTAGGGTTTCCGGGGTGACATCATGCTGCGGATTGGATAAAGTTTTCGCCGCCATTTTAGTAACTGGCGCTTTTTTAGACATTACACAGCAGCTGGAGCGGCATGTCAGACGTTAATTCCCATTTTTCACGCAGACGATTTTTACAGGGGACGGGCGCCTTACTGCTGTTAAGCGTCAGCCGGACAGGGTTGGCGGCGAAGAACCACATTGTGGCGGTGCGTATCTGGCCCTCATCGACCTACTCGCGGATGACGCTGGAGTCCAATGTCGCGCTGAAGTACAAGCAGTTTGCGCTGAGCAATCCCGAACGCCTGGTGATTGATATTCAGGGCCTGCATCTCAATCCGGTTCTGAAAGGGGTAGATAAGCAGGTTCGGGTCGACGATCCCTTTATTAAAAATGCCCGTGTCGGCCAGTTCGACAGCAACACGGTGCGCGTGGTACTGGAATTAAAGCGCAATGTCGCGCCGAAGATCTTTAATCTCTCGCCTGTCGCCGGGATCAATCACCGGCTGGTGGTCGATCTCTATCCGAGCCAGAACCAGGTTGAGGATGATCCTCTGCTGGCCCTGCTGAAAGATTATAACCAGGGCGATCTGGAGAAAGATGAAGGGGTGCAGGCGCCCTTACCCGGCAGAGCGGGGCGCGATCGTCCGATCATTATCATGATCGATCCCGGTCACGGCGGGGAAGATCCAGGTGCGCACGGCAAATATAAGACCCGCGAGAAAGATATTGTGCTGAAGATTGGACGGCGACTCAAAGCGCTGATCGATAAAGAGTCCAATATGAAAGCCTATATGACGCGCAATGAAGATGTCTTTATTCCGCTGCGCGTCAGGGTTGCCAAAGCCCGTAAACAGCGTGCCGACCTCTTTGTGTCGATCCATGCGGATGCCTTTACCAGTCGCGCGGCACGCGGCTCTTCAGTGTTTGCCTTATCAACCAGTGGTGCCACTTCGGCGGCGGCTCGTTTCCTGGCTCAGACTCAGAATGAATCAGACCTGATTGGCGGCGTCAGCAAAAGCGGTGACCGCTATCTCGATCACACCATGTTCGATATGGTGCAGCGTCAGACGATTCATGACAGCCTTAAATTCGGCAAAGAGGTGCTGCATCGCATGGGGCGCATCAACCATCTGCACAAACGCACCGTGGATCAGGCCGGATTCGCAGTGTTGAAAGCCCCTGATATCCCGTCAATTCTGGTCGAGACGGCGTTTATCAGTAATGTGGAGGAGGAGCGCAAGTTGCGAACGACCCGTTACCAGCATCAGGTGGCAGAGGCGATTCTGAACGGCATCAAAGCGTATGTAGAGAGTGGGGCGGCGCTGGCCCATCGGTAAAGGAGTGCGGGTAGCCGGGCTATCCGCGCGCTTTTCAGGGCAGAGAGAGGCTGAAGCGGCTTTTGGGAACGTCAGAAACAAAAAAACACCCTTTCAGGTGTTTAAATGATTGGTTGCGGGGGCCGGATTTGAACCGACGACCTTCGGGTTATGAGCCCGACGAGCTACCAGGCTGCTCCACCCCGCGTCCGTATCATACTTTTTTCACATTGTGACTTCTGTAAAACAACTGCAGAAGTATTGGTTGCGGGGGCCGGATTTGAACCGACGACCTTCGGGTTATGAGCCCGACGAGCTACCAGGCTGCTCCACCCCGCGTCCGTATTGCTTCTATTACTTTTACTTCTCACATTGTGACTTCTGTAAAACTGCTGCAGAAGTATTGGTTGCGGGGGCCGGATTTGAACCGACGACCTTCGGGTTATGAGCCCGACGAGCTACCAGGCTGCTCCACCCCGCGTCCGTGGAAGCGCACTATACTCTCCGCGCTAATTCATGCAACCCCTTTTTGCAGATAAAAGCCAAATTAACAGCCAGTTGCTGAAGGATTCAGCCATCTGGTTAATTATTAAACTGATATGCGTGACGTCTGAGCGGATGCATTTCATTCTGTCGGGGGCTTTGCTATCGTCGCGGGGCGAACAGTTATAAAAAGAGAAGATAATGAAATCACATTGGGTGAAGTATGCACTCACTGGCGCGTTAATTACGCTGCTGGCGGCCTGTAGCTCCAAACCGACCGATCGCGGTCAGCAATATAAAGATGGCAAACTGGAACAACCGCTGGCGCTGGTGAATCAGCCCAATGCCAAAGGCGCACCGGTTAATGGCAGAGACTTTGGCGAGCAGGTCCGTCAGATTCAGTCTGCCTCATCTGCCCTGTATAGCCGTCAGAACGGCACCTATAGCGCGATTGAGAGCTGGCTGATGGCGGGTGCCGATACCCGACAGCTTCGTCAGTATGGGCTTAACGCCTGGCAGATGGAGGGAACGGATAACTACGGTAACGTGCAGTTCACCGGTTACTACACGCCGGTAGTAGAAGCGCGCTACACCCGTCAGGGTGAATTCCAGTATCCTATCTACCGTATGCCGCCGCGCAAACGCGGAGAAAAATTACCGAGCCGCGCCTCTATCTATAGTGGCGGACTCGATGACCGCTACATCATCGCCTACAGCAATTCCCTGATTGATAACTTCATGATGGATGTGCAGGGCAGTGGTTATGTCGACTTTGGCGATGGCCGCCCGATGACCTTCTTTGGTTACGCCGGTAAAAATGGCTGGGGTTATCACAGCATTGGCAAAGAGCTGATCGATCGCGGTGAAGTGAAGCGCGAAGATATGTCGATGCAGGCGATTCGGCAGTGGGCGCAGGAGCACTCACCGCAGGAGGTCCGTGCGCTGCTGGAAACCAACCCATCATTCGTCTTCTTTAAGGCTGAGCCGTTTACGCCGGTGCGCGGTGCCAGCGCAGTTCCGCTGGTGGCGAAAGCCTCCGTTGCGTCTGACCGCTCAATTATTCCGGCGGGCACCGTACTGCTGGCTGAAGTGCCGCAGTTAAATGAGAAGGGCAAATTCAACGGCAAATATGAGATGCGCCTGATGGTGGCACTCGACGTGGGTGGCGCGATTAAAGGCCAGCACTTTGATATCTATCAGGGTATCGGCCCGGACGCCGCGCATCTGGCGGGCTTCTATAATCACTACGGACGCGTCTGGGTAATTAAAGCCGCGCCGGGTGCCGGACAACCGCTGTTCTCCAGCCCGCAAAACGGTAATAATGGTTCACTGCTTCTCGGCGCTAACTAACTTCTTCTCTGCGGGCCTTCGGGCCCGCACGACGTAACAGGTTCAACTATGAAAGTGTTAAATGACGCCTGGCATCAGCGCTTTGGCGGCACGGCGCGTCTCTATGGCCAGGATGCGCTGCAACGTTTTGCTGACGCACACTTCTGCGTCATCGGGATTGGCGGTGTCGGATCCTGGGCGGCGGAAGCGCTGGTGCGCACCGGAATTGGTAAAATCACCCTGATTGATATGGATGATGTCTGTATCACCAACACCAACCGACAGCTTCATGCGCTGCAGGGCAACGTCGGCAAAGCCAAAACGGAAGTGATGGCAGAACGGCTGCGTGCGATTAATCCTGACTGTGAAGTGATCTGCATTGATGACTTTATTACGCCAGAGAACACCGCCGAACTGATGGCAGCCGGTTTCGACTATGTGATCGATGCTATCGACAGCGTGCGACCGAAAGCGGCGCTGATCGCCTGGTGCCGCCGGAATAAGATCCCGCTGATCACCACCGGTGGCGCGGGTGGGCAGATCGATCCCACTCAGATCCAGGTCGCCGATCTGGCGAAAACCATCCAGGATCCGCTGGCGGCAAAGCTGCGCGAACGACTGAAAAGCCTGGGCGTGGTGAAAAACAGCAAGGGCAAACTTGGCATCGACTGCGTCTTTTCTACCGAAGCGCTGGTCTATCCGCAGGCTGATGGCAGCGTCTGTGCTTCACGCAGCACAGCGGAGGGGCCGAAGAGAATGGATTGCACCTCCGGCTTTGGCGCGGCCACCATGGTAACCGCCACCTTCGGCTTTGTTGCCGTCTCGCATGCGCTGAAGAAGTTTCTGGCGCGTGCTGCCCGTCAGGACGCCGTCAGCGCCTGACGCGCGGCGTGCTCCACTGCGGCGGCCAGCGCCTGCAGGCCGCTGCTGCGGGAGGCACTGAGCTGGGCGCGCAGGCCCAGTTCATCAAACAGTTTTAAGGGATCCATCGCCAGCAGCTGTTGCGGCGTCTGGCCCTCAGCGGCGGTCAGCAGCACGGCCAGCAGGCCGCGCACAATACGTCCTTCACTGTCACCATAGAAATGCAGCGTGCCATCTTCGCGTAACTGGCTGCCCAGCCAGACCCGATTTTCACAACCGCTCAGTTCAATTTCTGCTGTTTTCAGTTCCCCGGGTAAGGCAGGCAACTGGCGGCTCAGCTGGATCAGCTGACGATAACGATCTTCCCACTGATGAAAGCGGCCAAAGCTCTCTTTCAGGCTGGCAACGGTAATCTGTTCGCCAAACGGGTGTGGCGCTAACGGCGATGAATGCATAATCAAAACTCCGATAACAGCGAGATGGCGCTCTTCATAGCGCGCACCAGCGCATCAACATCCTGCAGATTATTATAGGGTGCAAAAGAGGCCCGCAGCGTGCCGCTGACGCCCAGCGCCGCCAGCAACGGCTGCGCGCAGTGCTGGCCAGCGCGCAGGGCGATTCCCTGCTCAGCCAGCAGCGTCACCAGATCGCTGTGATGCAGGCCAGCGAATTCAAATGCCAGCAGGCTGGCATTTGAACAGCGGAAGCTGTGGAAACCGGGTAATTCCGTCAGCTGCTCTTCCGCCAGCGTCGCAAGATGCTGACTCCAGCGCTCCGCTTCGGGCAGATCGTACTGCGCCAGCCAGCTCAGTGCTGCACTCAGGCCCACCACGCCCGCCACATTCGGGGTGCCAGCCTCAAAACGCCACGGCACCGGCTGCGGCGTGAATCCGCTGAAATCGACATCCGTTATCATCTTACCGCCGCCCTGCCAGGGCTCCATCGCCTCCAGCAGTTCCGCTTTGCCATATAACGCGCCAATGCCCATCGGACCGTAAATCTTATGTCCGGAAAAGGCGTAAAAGTCGATATCCAGCGCCTGTACGTCAGGCGGACAATGCACCACGCCCTGTGCGCCATCGACCATCACTTTCGCGCCCACGGCGTGAGCGAGCGGTATCGCCTGAGCGAGTGCGGGACATCCGCCGGTGACGTTCGACATCTGTCCGACCGCCAGCAGGCGGGTACGGCTGTTGAGCAGGGCGGGCAGCTGGCTGATATCCGGCAGGCGATCCGCGCCTAACGGCCATTTTACGACGCGGGCACCGCACGCCTGCGCAGCCATCAGCCAGGGCACCAGGTTGGCGTGGTGTTCTGCCTCGCTGACCACAATCTCATCACCAGGCTGTAAGCGCGGGCGCAGCCAGCTGTTCGCCACCAGGTTTATCGCTTCGGTGGTACCGCGCGTCCAGACAATCTCACGATCGTCAGCGGCGTTAAGCCAGCGGGCAACCTGATTGCGCGCCTGCTCATAGCGATGGGTTAAGGCCTGGGCGGCGGCAAACTGGCTGCGATGGACTGTACCCGCGCTGAGGCTGTAAAACTGCTGCGTGCTGTCAATGACGGCCTGCGGCTTCAGCGTGGTCGCTGCGCTGTCGAGATAAACGCCTGCGTCGGCGAGTGCGGGAAACTGCTGGCGAAATGCGGTGGGATTAAATGCGGTCATGCCTGGTCCATGATAAGAAAAATTAGGACCACACTGAAAGAATGGTCTGCGTCTGGCAAAGCTGGAAAAGCGCGTTATGCTGAATATTGCAAGGTTTGAACCAAACCCGCATAACGATCGGACGTTTACTAGTCGATCTCACTTATCGGCTGCCTCTGGTTAGCGTAACGCGGGTGGTTTGATGCAATCAATCTACAAGGAGATAGCAGATGAAAAAATTAACCGCAGTACTGGCCGTGTGTACCCTGGCTTTTACCCTGAGTGCCTGTTCAAGCAATTACGTGATGCATACCAATGATGGTCGCACCATTGTGGCTGCCGGCAAGCCTAAAGTCGATAACGATACCGGCATGATCAGCTATAAAGATGCGAATGGCAACGAGCAGCAAATCAACCGCTCTGATGTCAAAGAGATGGTAGAGTCTGGCAACTAAGCAGCAAAAAAAAAGCACCGCAATTTGCGGTGCTATTTAAAAATCACTATGGACAGACAGGGTAAATCTACAGGAATTAAGAGTTCGATCCGCAATCGTCGGATCAAAAATTGCAAACACAACATCACGACCACAAGCCAAAAGCTTTCAGAAAATCTGCGAACTCACTCACAAATCTAAAAACTTTTCGTTCCGACTCAGGAAGTGCGGCAACTATAGGTATTTGCTGGAGGTTCCTCAACGGACAAATTATAATGCCTCGGATTAAAAATTCTAATACGTAAACGCTTTGTATAAGCCAGCGTATTTTTTGCCGATCCGGATACGGAAAACCATGTCGAAACGCCTTCCTCCTCTCAACGCACTGCGTGTTTTTGATGCAGCTGCACGCCATTTAAGCTTTACCAAAGCCGCAGAAGAGCTGTTTGTCACCCAGGCTGCTGTAAGCCATCAGATTAAATCTCTGGAAGATTTTCTGGGGTTAAAGCTATTTCGCCGGAGGAATCGTTCGCTATTACTGACCGAAGAAGGACAAAGCTACTATCTCGATATCAAAGAGATTTTCTCGGCAATCAACGAAGCGACCCGCAAACTGCAGGCACGCAGTGCCAAGGGTGCGCTGACCGTTAGTTTACTGCCGAGCTTTGCCATTCAGTGGCTGGTTCCCCGCCTCTCCAGCTTTAATATGGCTTATCCGGGAATCGACGTGCGTATCCAGGCGGTTGACCGCGACGAAGAGAAACTGGCCGACGATGTCGACGTGGCGATTTTTTACGGTCGGGGTAACTGGCCCGGCCTGCGGGTTGAAAAACTTTATGCCGAATATCTGCTGCCGGTCTGTTCACCGTCGCTGATGACCGGGGATAATCCGCTGAAAACGCCGATGGATCTGTCGCGTTTTACTCTGCTGCATGATGCCTCCCGCCGGGACTGGCAATCTTATATCCGGCAACTGGGCCTGCAGCATATCAATGTGCAGCAGGGGCCAATCTTCAGCCACAGCGCCATGGTATTGCAGGCGGCGATTCATGGTCAGGGCGTGGCGCTGGCGAATAACGTCATGGCGCAGAGCGAAATAGAAGCCGGGCGATTAATCTGCCCGTTCAATGATGTATTAGTCAGTAAAAACGCTTTTTATCTGGTTTGTCATGACAGTCAGGCAGAACTGGGTAAAATAGCCGCCTTCCGGCAGTGGATCCTGGAAAAAGCTGCAACCGAACAAGAAAAATTCCGCTTTCGCTATCAACAATAACGTATTGATTTATTTGCATTCAGATGCAAAAGGACTCTGAGGATCGGTTAATGTCCAGTCGTGCCATGTTTGTTTTTTCGGCTATCAGCGGATTTCTGCTGGTGGCTTTTGGCGCATTTGGTGCCCACGTTTTGAGTCAGTCGCTTGGTGCGGCTGAAATGGCCTGGATTCATACCGGGCTGGAATATCAGGCTTATCACACCTTAGCGGTGATGGGGCTGGGTGCTGCGATGTTACGCCGCGCCAATATCTGGTTTTACTGGAGCAGTGCGCTGATGGCGCTCGGCACCGTGCTGTTTAGTGGCAGCCTCTATTGTCTGGCGCTGTCACATCTGAAGTTTTGGGTTTTTATCACCCCCGTGGGCGGGGTCTGTTTCCTCGCCGGTTGGGTATTGATGTTGATTGGCGCGCTGCGTCTTAAACGAAAGGCAGAACGCCATGAATAAAGTTTTACTCTATTGTCGCCCCGGTTTTGAAAAAGAGTGTGCGGCGGAAATCAGCGCCAAAGCGGCTGAACGTGAAATCTACGGCTTTCCACGGGTTAAAGATGACTCTGGCTACGTGCTGTTCGAGTGCTATCAGTTTGAAGATGCCGAGCGGCTGGCACGTGAGTTGCCGTTTGACGAGCTGATTTTTGCCCGTCAGATGCTGGTCGTCGGCGAAATGCTGCGTGACCTGCCGCAGGAAGATCGCATTACCCCGATTGTCGGCATGCTGACCGGCGTAGTGGAAAAGGGCGGCGAACTGCGTGTTGAAGTGCCAGACACCAACGAAGCCAAGGAGCTGACTAAGTTCTGCCGCAAGTTCACCGTGCCGCTGCGCTCGGCACTGCGTGAAAGCAAAATCCTGTTGAATTATGAGAGCCCGAAACGCCCGGTCGTGCATGTGTTTTTCATCGCGCCGGGCACCTGCTACGTCGGCTACTCCATCCGGGAAAACAGCTCGCCGTTTTACATGGGTATTCCACGCCTTAAGTTCCCCTCCGATGCGCCAAGCCGTTCCACCCTTAAGCTGGAGGAGGCGTTTCACGTCTTTATCCCTGCGGATGAGTGGGATGAGCGTTTAGCCAGCGGCATGTACGCCGTGGATCTCGGTGCCTGTCCGGGCGGCTGGACTTATCAGCTGGTGCAGCGCAGCATGATGGTATATGCGGTGGACAACGGACCGATGGCACCGAGCCTGATGGATACGGGCCAGGTGATGCACGAGAAAGCGGATGGCTTTAAATTCCGTCCGCCACGCACCAACATCAGCTGGCTGGTGTGTGACATGGTGGAGAAGCCGGTGCGCGTGGCTAACCTGATGACCGACTGGCTGGTCAACGGCTGGTGCCGTGAAGCGATCTTCAACCTTAAGTTGCCCATGAAAAAGCGCTATGAAGAGGTGACGCAGAATCTGGCCATGATGCAGGAACGATTTGATGATAATGGTATTAACGTGCAGATTCGCGCTCGTCAGCTTTACCATGACCGCGAAGAGGTGACCGTACATGTGCGCCGAATCTGGGCGGCTGCCGGTGGTCGTCGCGACGAACGTTAATCGCCGGGCTGAGTGCAGGGGCACTCAGCCGGTATAACGCAGCGTATTCAGATTCCCCTGCAACACCAGATCCCGCTTCAGAGTTGCGACCTGACGGCTGATCTCTGCCATCTGCTGACCCTCAGCGAGCTTCTCCCGCCATCTGGCCGGCACCTGATCCAGTTGCTGATAGATCCCCTCAAGCGTGTGAAACTCTGTCAGCAGCTGTTTCGCGCTTTTCGGACCGATGCCGGTGATGCCCGGAATTTTACTGCTGCTGATGCCGCACAACCCCCAGTAGTCGGGTAACCGCTGTGGCGCCACACCAAATTCAGCCTCGATAAAAGGCAGATCAAGCCAGCGTTTCTGGAAGTAGTCGCGGATGCGGATCTCGGGTGCCAGCAGCTGACAGTAGCCTTTGTCGGTTGAAACAATGGTGGCCTGATGTCCGGCCTGAGCCATTTTCACCGCCAGCGTCGCCGCTAAATCGTCCGCTTCATCCTCGCCCGCTATCCAGCAGCTTACGCCTGCGGCGCGAAAGGCCTCCTGTAACGCCGGCATCTCTGCCTGTAAATCGTCTGGCATCGGCGGGCGACCGATTTGTAATCGGGTAGCAGCTGATGACGCCAGCCCTGATGACGCGCTTCGCCATCAAATACCGCCACCGCATGAGTCGGATGGGCGTGACCCAGTATCTGGCGCAGCGCAGCCACGCAGCCTTCGACACAGGGGGAGCCCTGTACCGCATGCAGACGGCGAATCAGATTCAACGCGTCAACAATAACAAGATGAAGAGCCATGAGAGTATGGGCAGCCCGGGGGCTGCCTCCTGGTTTATTTGATAATTTCGTAGCAGGGAATGTAGGCGGTGCCTGGCAGTTTCATGCGTTGCTGTGCAACGAATCCCTGCAGCAGCTCATCCATGCGGTGCATGATGTCGGGGTCGCCATGCAGTTTGTAGCGTCCCTTCTCGCGGATTTCGCGGATGCCCATCTCTTTGACGTTACCGGCTACGATGCCTGAGAAGGCGCGGCGCAGGTCAGCAGCCAGCTTTTCGGGTGGCTGATTGGTGTAGAGATTGAGATTCGCCATATTTTCATGGGTTGGCAGGAACGGCACCTGCAGATCGGGTTCAATGCGAATCGACCAGTTAAAGCTGTAAGCATCGCCGGTTTCGCGACGATTCTCTTTTACCTGCGGCATCGCTTTCTTCATCAGACGCGCCACTTCGGCTGCATCGTTGATGATGATCTGATAATGCTTACGCGCCTGTTCGCCCAGGGTGTTAACGATGAAATCATCCAGCACGCGGAAGTAGTCGGCGCTCTCTTCCGGCCCGGTCAGGATCAGCGGTAATACCTGATCGCTGTTCTGCGGATTCATCAGGATGCCCAGCAGATAGAGCAACTCTTCTGCGGTCCCTACGCCGCCCGGGAAAATGATGATGCCATGGGCAATGCGCACAAAAGCTTCCAGACGTTTTTCGATGTCCGGCATGATGATCAACTCATTCACCAGCGGATTCGGCGGTTCTGCCGCAATGATGGAGGGTTCGGTCAGGCCGATAAAGCGGCTGTCACGATAGCGCTGCTGAGCATGGCCTACGGCGGCCCCTTTCATTGGCGCTTCCATCACGCCCGGCCCGCAGCCGGTACAGATGTTCAGTTCACGCAGTCCAAGCTGAGTTCCGACATTGCGGCAATACTGGTACTCAACGGCGTTGATCGAGTGACCGCCCCAGCAGACCACGGTGTTGGGATACTCGCCGATATGCAGCGCCCGCGCGTTACGCAGAATGGAAAACACGGTGTTGGTGATAGTGGCGGAGTCATTTTCTTCAGCCGCAGTGAACCGACCCGGCATGTTGAGCTGACCGCTGACAAACAGGATGTCACGCAGCACCGCAAACAGGTTAGCCTGCAGTGAACGGATGATGCGGCCATCCACAAACGCCTCTTCCGGTGGATTGATCAGCTCCAGTTTGACGCCGCGCTCACGGCGCAACACATTGATGTCGAAATTTTCAAAGCGGGAGAGCAGCTCCTGGCTGCTGTCAGTCTGGCTGCCGGAGTTAAGCACGGCAAGAGAGCAGTTGCGAAACAGCTGGTAGAGGTCGCTGCTGGCTGTGCGCTTGAGCATATCGACTTCCAGCTGTGAAAGCAGATCCATCGAGCCAAGAGGGCTGATATGGGTAATCAAATGAACTCCTTTACACCCGCCTGGGTGCGTGTTGGCACTGCAACGGCAGTGACGAAAATCCCTGGTCGGCCACCCGCAGGTAGCCGCCATCACCAGAGTAGCCTTGTCGGCCCGCACAGCTCAAGCGGAACTGCGCTTACGGCACGCAGCCTGCGAGAAGTCTCGCAAACTACTGACGAACCAGTCGCGAAAAACCGGGCGAGAAGGGCACATTAGTGCGCCATGGATTGATATCCAGTCCGCCACGACGGGTGTAGCGTGCATACACCGTCAGCGCTTCCGGATGGCAGAAACGCATCACATCATTAAAAATGCGTTCGACACACTGCTCGTGAAATTCGTTGTGCTGGCGGAATGAGACCAGATAGCGCAGCAGCGCTTCACGGTCGATACGCGGGCCTTTATAACGAATCATCACGGAGCCCCAGTCGGGCTGATTGGTAATCAGACAGTTTGACTTGAGCAGGTGGCTGACCAGCGTCTCTTCAACGATTTCGCTGCCCGCAGCATCGGCCAGATAGTCAGCATTGAAGCGGTAATCCTCTATGGCGATATCCTGCTCATCAATACAAACCCCCTCAAAATGGCCGATGGGCTGACCTTCCACTTCATTGAGACGGAACAGCGCGACCCGCGCTTCACCTTCAGCACAGGCACTCAGGTCCCGCTCCAGCGTCTGACGAACCTCGCCCCAGTCGGCAAAGCGGGTCTGGTTGAAACTGTTAAGGTAGAGCTTGAAGCTTTTTGACTCGATAAGGTTGCGGCTCTGTGCATCGAGCACCACTTCGCCAACGGCAACCTGTGGCAGACCTTTGCTGTTGAGCCACGAGAGTTCATACAGGGTCCAGATATCACTGCCGGTAAAGGGCAGACTGTCGGGAAACAGGCCAAGGGGTTCACGATTCAGGCTGCGCGGCACCGCCTGCAGTAAGCTGTTGTCATAATGATCGTGATAGGCTGTGGGTTTGCCCAGCGTCAGGTTGCTGAGTGCCTGATCCTGTTCGTGAGTAGTCATTGCGGTTACCACCAAAATTAATCAAAGTGGCTAAGTGTAACCCATCAGAAGTGAGAATATGAATGATGCAGCAAACTGCCGCCGCGTTGCGCGACTTTACTACCCGATACTGCCAGCACTGGCTTCAGCAGGCCGGGCATGCGCCGGCCAGCAGCGATCTCTTTGGCATACCTTCGCCCTGTGCCCTAGAGGATCGCGATCAGCGAGTCGTCTGGCAGCCGCAGCCTTTTACTCTGCCACAGACGCTGGATGCGGTTGAGCGGGCGATCGACATCCAGCTCCAGCCGCAGATCACAGCTTTCTATACCACGCAGTTTGCCGGCGATATGCAGGCCAGTTTTGGTGAGAATCAGCTGACACTCTTACAGGTCTGGAGTGAGGATGATTTCCTGCGGTTACAGGAGAATCTGATCGGGCATCTGGTGATGCAGCGCCGCCTTAAACAGTCGCCTACGCTGTTTATCGCCACCACCGAGTCAGAACAGGAGATCATCTCGCTTTCTAATCTCAGCGGCGAAGTGATTCTGGAGCAGCCCGGCGGTAAACAGCGTGTGAAATTAGCGGAAACGCTTGAGATATTTCTTAAGTCATTACAACCGGTTATCATCTGAGTTGCAGTGATTTGCCCCTGACCTTGT
Organism: Pantoea sp. JV6; assembly: GCF_025910055.1. Lineage (NCBI taxonomy): Bacteria > Pseudomonadati > Pseudomonadota > Gammaproteobacteria > Enterobacterales > Erwiniaceae > Pantoea > Pantoea sp. JV6. Next base: position 106,157 of record NZ_JAPCIM010000023.1, read on the forward strand.
GAGATATCTCTTACATGTGCTGTGAGAGATCGCTATATAACAGGTGAGACTTCCGGAAGGCTGAGATGTAAAAATATTGTGAATCATCAACTTAATGGCGTTTATCTGAATTTACGCCGCACATTTCGTAAAGTTCTGCTGTGAGTACCTTGTGCGCGTAACGAGTTCTGTCAAAATGTTTCGCACTGCAGGAAGCTCAGGAAAAAGATATCGTCAGGATGATGATAAGCCATGAGGCAGGAACGTAACGGAGCTTACGGCACACGGAAGGTTTCAGGATGAAACAGGATCGCTCAGGATTGAGCAAGGGACACCTCCAGGATGGAGAATGAGAACCCCCTCAGAAGAGGTGGTGGGCCAGGATGCTAAGGATACATCAGGACGATGCGCGACAGGAGTTCGCACTGGACAAGTTGTCATGGAAGAGCAGGGAGCATTAACGTGGCGGGATGGCTGCAAACGAACCGGGAGCACTGTTTATACAGTGCTCCCTTTTTTTGTGCCTGTGCCAACAAGTGATATGCTTGCCGCCCATTTTTGACTGCTCGCGGAGGTGGCGCATGACGCCTGAACAATTGATTACGCAACGGCTGGAACAACTGGAAGCGGTGATGCGTGAGCATCATCTCTGGCAGAGTACCCCGCCGGCCGAGGGGGCGCTCGAGAGCCGCGAACCCTTTTGCCTGGATACACTGGAGCCGCTGCAGTGGCTCCAGTGGGTGTTAGTCCCGCGGATGCATGCCCTGATTGCGGCCCGACATCCGTTACCACAAAATTTTGCCGTGGCCCCCTATTATGAGGTGGCTCTGGTGCCTGACCAGCCGGGTATTGCGCCGCTGTTGCTGACCCTGCGTCAACTTGATGCGTTAATCACTAATGCTGCCCACTGATGCTGGAGATACTCTATCAGGATGAGTGGCTGGTTGCCGTCAACAAGCCCAGCGGCTGGCTGGTTCATCGCAGCTGGCTGGATCGCCATGAAACGGTGTTTGTGATGCAGACCGTTCGTGATCAGATTGGGCAGCATGTGTTTACGGCGCATCGTCTCGACAAGCCCACGTCAGGGGTACTGCTGATGGGGCTCTCCAGTGAAGTCGGACGTCTGCTTTCGCTGCAGTTTGAACAGCACCAGATGCAGAAAACCTACCATGCTGTGGTTCGCGGCTGGCTGGAGAGCAGCGGGACGCTCGATTATCCGCTGGTGGAAGAGCTGGATAAAATTGCCGATAAACACGCCACGGAAGCGCGCACCGCACAGCCCGCGGTCACCGATTATCAGTCACTGGCAACGGTCGAGATGCCGGTCGGCATTGGCCGTTATCCCACTTCGCGTTATAGCCTGGTTGAACTGGCTCCTAAAACCGGTCGCAAGCATCAGCTGCGTCGTCATATGTCACACCTGCGTCATCCGATTATTGGCGATTCGGCGCACGGCGATCTGCGTCAGAACCGGGGTGCTGCCGAACATTTTGGCGCTAACCGCCTGATGCTGCACGCCAGCAGCCTGGCATTAACTCATCCGGTAACCGGTGAACCGTTGCTGCTTCGCGCCGGACTGGATGGCGTCTGGCAGAATCTGATGAACCAGTTTGGCTGGCAGGATCGCATTCCTGAGGTGCCGCGGGTTGAGTTTGACGCAGCGCCAGGACAGGATAACGTTTCAGAATAAGGGGGAAAGCAGATGGCAAAGATTGGCATTTTTGTAGGTACGGTATATGGCAATGCGCTACTGGTCGCGGAAGAAGCAGAGCCCATTCTGCAGCAGCAGGGGCACAGCGTAACGGTGTTTGACGATCCGACGCTGGCTGACTGGCAAAACTATGCCAGCGACGTGGCGTTAATTGTCACTTCTACTACCGGGCATGGCGATTTTCCCGACACGATTTCAGGTCTGTTCCATGCGATTAAAGATCAGCTCGGTCATCAGCCCGCGCTGCGCTATGGCGTGATTGCGCTGGGTGACAGCAGCTATGACCATTTCTGTGGCGCGGGTAAAACCTTTGACGCGCTGCTGCAGGAGCAGGGCGCTCAGCGGGTTGGTGAGGTGTTACTGGTTGATGCCACTGAAAATCCGGAACCGGAGGCGGTTACCTCGCCGTGGGTTGAAGCCTGGGGCGCGCAGCTCTGATTGCAAGGCCAGGCTTATCTCTGCCTTAACAGAGATAAGCCTGTAGTGCGCGCACGGCGATATCGGTTGAGTGCACTGTCAGGTGACAGGCGCCGGGTTAAACACCGCCAGCTGATTACGAATGCCCCAGCGATCGGACCAGGTCTGCTTTCTGCCACTGGCGATATCCAGAATCAATTCAAACAGTCGCCAGCCCACCTGCTCAATACTCTCTTCACCGGTAGCAATCGTCCCGGCATTGATGTCCATCAGATCGTGCCAGCGCTCTGCCAGCGCATTACGCGTCGCCATCTTGATCACCGGAATTGCGGCCAGACCGTAAGGCGTACCGCGACCAGTAGTAAACACCTGCAGGGTGATACCGGATGCCAACTGCTGTGTACCGCAGACAAAATCGCTGGCGGGCGTGGCCGCGTAGATCAATCCGCGTCGCGTGGGCCGCTGGCCGGGCGAGAGCACTTCAACAATGGCGCTGCGTCCCGATTTTGCGATCGAGCCAAGCGCTTTTTCCACTACGTTCGCCAGCCCGCCTTTTTTATTGCCCGGCGACGGGTTAGCGCTGCGATCGGTCTGGCCCTGGTCGAGGTAATTATCATACCAGGCCATCTCCTCCAGTAAGCGCTTACCGACTTCCTGATTAATCACCCGCGGCGTCAGCAGGTGAATCGCATCACGCACTTCAGTGACTTCCGAGAACATCACGGTGGCACCGCAACGCACCAGCAGATCAGAGGCGAAGCCCACTGCCGGATTTGCCGTCACGCCCGAAAACGCATCGCTGCCACCACACTGAATGCCGACAATCAGTTCTGCTGCGGAGCAGGTTTCGCGCTGGCGCTGATTCAGCCGCTGGAGATGACGCTCCGCCACCTGCAGAATCTCATTGACCATCGCGCCAAAGCCCACCAGCTTTTCATCCTGCAGACGCACGATGTCATGGTCGTCCAGCGAAATCGCCTGCACGTCGGGGGTGCCAGTCAGCAGACGCTCTGGCTGTAACTTTTCACAGCCGAGGCTGACGATCATCACTTCGCCGCCGAAATTCGCATTCAGCGCCAGGTTATGAATGGTGCGAATCGGCACGACCGCCGCGGGAGCGTTGATCGCCACACCACAGCCATAAAGGTGGTTCAGGGCAACCACACCATCCACGTTCGGATAGCGCGGCAGTAACTCCCGTTCAATGATCTGTACGACATGATCCACCACACCGGCCACGCAGTGGACGCTGGTGGTGATGCCGAGCAGGTTACGCGTGCCTACGCTGCCATCCGCATTGCGGTAACCTTCAAAGGTATAGCCCTCCAGCGGCGGCAAATCAGGTGGAACCTGAGTAGCTAACGGCAGACTCTCCAGCGGAGGGGCTTCCGGCAGCGCGACCAGTGACTCATCAATCCAGCTGCCCTGGGCAATATCCCGCAATGCATAGCCAATGACTTCGCCATAACGCACGATCTCTGCACCCTGATTAATCGCGCTCAGCGCCACTTTGTGGCCCTGCGGCACATGCTCTGTGAGGGTCAGGCCATCCGCAAACTGCGTACCGGCTGGCAGACCCAGACTGTTAACCACAATCGCCACATTGTCGTGCTCATGGACTTTGATATAGAGCGGTTGTTCATCTGTTTTTGGGTTCATCGCTCACCTTCCTGTCTGTCGTACCGTACTTGTGCGGCACGCTGTAATGATCTGACCTATCACGCCCTTGTTTGCCAGCTTCAGTATAGGGAGGCGGGGCGGGTCGCGCATTGTGCAAATGACCACCATTAAGGCAATTCGTCTCGCTGTTTTGGGTCGATTATCCAAAAGCAAGTGAAGACCCTCACAAACAGCGGGGGAAAGCGTTATCCGGGGCGGATTTTGCACGGGTATTTGCCACTTTCGTGAGCTATACCGCAGGCTTTTGTGCATCCGCAAGACAATCACTTCAATAAGGCGATTATTCCAGGGCGATGCGCCAATGTGATCGCCACAGGCTGTTCTTATACTGAGTTCCGTTAGCCAAAGTCAGGTTATCTGTCACGACGTATTATTCATCCGAAAGAGGTTGCCTGGGATTATTAACCGCCGCGGCTGCCAGACACCGGATGGATAAATAAAGTTTGCCAAAACAAAAAGATCGCCGTGTTTAACCCAACTTCTCTCTGATACCCAACGCGATGTGTATGCAGTCAGAGCGAATGTAGCTCACGCTATATTTCAGGAGTGCATCATGAATAGTTTCAGCCAGACCGCGGAAACGGTGCAGAAACGCACCAATGCCCGTTACTGGATTGTGGTGATGTTATTTATCGTCACCTCATTCAACTACGGTGACCGCGCAACGATTTCGATTGCCGGTTCGGCGATGTCAAAAGATATTGGCCTCGATTCGGTCGGACTCGGCTATATCTTCTCTGCCTTCTCATGGGCGTATGTTATTGGTCAGATTCCGGGCGGCTGGCTGCTTGACCGCTTCGGCTCAAAACGCGTCTATTTCTGGAGCATCTTTACCTGGTCGCTCTTTACCTTTTTGCAAGGGTTCGTCGATCTGTTCAGCGGCTTCGGCATCATCATGTCGCTGTTTATTCTGCGCTTCCTGGTGGGACTGGCCGAAGCGCCCTCTTTCCCTGGCAACAGCCGCATCGTCGCGGCCTGGTTTCCGGCGCAGGAGCGCGGCACGGCCGTGGCGATCTTCAACTCGGCCCAATACTTCGCCACCGTTATCTTCGCGCCCATCATGGGCTGGCTGGTCTCTTCCGTGGGCTGGGCGCACGTGTTCTGGTTCATGGGCGGCCTGGGCATCATCCTCAGCTTCATCTGGCTGAAAGTGATCCACGATCCCACCGATCACCCTGGCGTGAATAAAGCCGAACTGGAGTACATGGAGCAGGGCGGTGCGCTGATCAACATGGATGTCAAAAAGGATAGCCGCAAAGTGAGCTGGAGCGAGAAGTGGTTCCAGATCAAACAGCTGCTGACGTCACGCATGATGCTGGGTATCTACCTCGGTCAGTACTGCGTTAACGCCTTAACCTACTTTTTTATCACCTGGTTCCCGGTCTATCTGGTACAGGCGCGCGGCATGTCGATTCTCAAAGCGGGCTTTATTGCCTCGATTCCGGCGGTGTGCGGCTTCCTCGGCGGCGTACTGGGCGGGGTGATCTCCGACTGGCTGATGCGTAAAACCGGCTCGCTGAATATCGCGCGTAAAACACCGATCGTGCTCGGCATGCTGCTCTCTATTTCGATGGTGATGTGTAACTACACCGATACCGAATGGGTGGTGGTGTTCTTCATGGCACTGGCGTTCTTTGGTAAAGGCATCGGTGCGCTGGGCTGGGCGGTGATGGCAGATACTGCGCCGAAAGAGATCAGTGGCCTGAGCGGCGGTCTGTTCAACATGTTCGGTAACTTCTCTGGCATCGTGACGCCTATCGCCATCGGTTACATCATCGCCACCAGCGGCTCCTTTGAAGGCGCGCTGATCTATGTCGGTATTCACGCCTTTGTCGCCGCATTCAGCTTCCTGGTGATCGCGGGCGATATCAAACGTGTCGAACTGAAAACCTGGCCCGGTAAGGATGCATTATGAATACGCAAAGTTCGCCGGTGATTACTGAGATGCAGGTTATCCCGGTCGCCGGTTATGACAGCATGCTGCTCAATATTGGCGGTGCGCACAACGCCTGTTTTACCCGCAATATTGTGGTTCTCACTGACAGCGCCGGTCACACCGGCGTCGGTGAAGCCCCCGGCGGCGACACCATCTATCAGACGCTGGTAGAGGCGATTCCGCAGGTGAAAGGCCAGCAGATTGCGCGAATGAACCGTCTGGTACAACAGGTGCACAAAGGCAATCAGTCGGCTGACTTCACCACCTTCGGCAACGGTGCCTGGACTTTTGAGTTGCGGGTCAACGCGGTAGCTGCGCTGGAAGCGGCGCTGCTTGATCTGCTGGGACAGTGTCTGGGCGTACCGGTGGCTGAACTGCTGGGGCCAGGTAAACAGCGTGATGAAGTGACGGTGCTGGGCTATCTGTTCTATCTCGGTGACCGCCGCAAGACCGATCTGCCCTATCTGAGTGGTGAGCAGGCCAGCCACGACTGGTATCACCTGCGTCATCAGGAAGCGCTGACCAGCGATGCCGTGGTGCGGCTGGCTGAGGCGGCTGCGGATAAATATGGCTTCAAAGATTTTAAGCTCAAAGGCGGCGTGTTGCCTGGCGAGCAGGAGATTGCCACCGCGGCGGCGCTGAAGCAGCGCTTTCCCGACGCCCGCATTACGGTCGACCCGAACGGCGCCTGGCTGCTGGACGAGGCGATAGCGCTGTGTAAAGGGATGCAGGATGTGCTGAGCTACGCTGAAGATCCGTGCGGCGCGGAGCAGGGCTATTCGGGACGTGAAGTGATGGCCGAGTTCCGGCGCGCAACCGGCTTACCGGTGGCCACCAATATGATCGCCACCAACTGGCGCGAGATGAATCACGCGGTGATGCTCAATGCGGTCGATATTCCGCTGGCGGATCCTCACTTCTGGACGCTGAGCGGTGCCGTGCGGGTCGCGCAGCTCTGCGATGAGTGGGGCCTCACCTGGGGCTGCCACTCCAATAACCACTTCGATATTTCGCTGGCGATGTTCACCCATGTGGGTGCAGCGGCGCCAGGCAATCCTACCGCGATTGATACCCACTGGATCTGGCAGGAGGGCGATCAGCGCCTGACGAAAAATCCGCTGCAAATCCGCAACGGGAAAATTGCCGTACCGGATGCGCCGGGTCTGGGCATTGAGCTCGACTGGGAGCAGGTAAACAAAGCCAATCAGCTTTATCAGTCACTGCCCGCCGGCGCGCGTAACGACGCCACGGCGATGCAATATCTGGTCCCCGGCTGGACATTTGATCGCAAACGCCCGGCATTTGGCCGTGCAACAGCATAAGGAGCAGGAGATGAGTTCAACACCGAAAGTCACCGCCATGCAGGTTATTCCGGTCGCAGGCTACGACAGCATGCTGCTGAACCTCAGCGGCGCTCACTCGCCATTCTTTACCCGCAACATTGTGATTATCAAAGATAACGCCGGACACACCGGCGTCGGCGAAATCCCGGGCGGCGAAAAAATCCGCCAGACGCTGGAAGATGCGGCGTCGCTGGTGATTGGCAAAACCGTGGGCGAATACAAAAACATTCTCAGCCTGGTGCGCAGCACCTTCGCCGACCGCGATGCCAGCGGGCGCGGCACCCAGACCTTCGATCTGCGCACCACTATTCATGTGGTGACGGGCATTGAAGCGGCGCTGCTCGACCTGCTGGGTCAGCATCTGGAGGTTAATGTGGCCTCGCTGCTGGGCGACGGACAGCAGCGCGACCGCGTTGAGATGCTCGGCTACCTCTTCTACATCGGCGACCGCGGCAAAACGTCCCTCTCTTACCAGAGCCAGGAGAGCGATCCCTGCGACTGGTATCGCCTGCGCCACGAAGAAGCACTAACCCCGGAGACGGTGGTGCGGCTGGCGGAAGCGGCGTATGAGAAATATGGCTTCAACGATTTCAAACTCAAAGGCGGCGTACTGCGCGGCGGCGAAGAGGCCGAAGCGGTTACTGCGCTGGCTAAGCGTTTTCCTGAAGCCCGTATCACCCTTGATCCCAACGGGGCCTGGTCGCTCAACGAGGCGATCATGCTCGGCAAACAGCTCAAAGATGTGCTCGCCTACGCAGAAGATCCCTGTGGCGCAGAGCAGGGCTACTCCGGCCGTGAAGTGATGGCGGAGTTCCGCCGCGCCACCGGCATGCCAACCGCCACCAATATGATCGCCACCGACTGGCGTCAGATGGGCCATACCCTGTCGCTGCAGTCGGTGGACATTCCGCTGGCGGATCCGCACTTCTGGACCATGCAGGGTTCGGTGCGGGTAGCACAGATGTGTCACGACTTCGGCCTGACATGGGGCTCGCACTCCAATAACCACTTCGATATTTCGCTGGCGATGTTCACCCACGTCGCCGCTGCCGCGCCGGGCGCGATCACCGCCATTGATACCCACTGGATCTGGCAGGAGGGCAATCAGCGCCTGACCAAAGAGCCATTCCAGATCAAAGGCGGCATGGTGCAGGTACCGCAGAAGCCCGGTCTCGGCGTCGAGCTGGATATGGATCAGGTGATGCAGGCCAACGCGCTCTATCAGAAGCAGGGGCTGGGCGCGCGTGACGATGCCGAAGCGATGCAATTTTTAGTGCCGGGATGGACCTACGACAACAAACGTCCCTGCCTGGTACGTTAACCTTTTCGGCTCCCCACGGGGAGCCATCGTCACAGGAGTTTAACCATGAGTAATGCAGCCTGGCCAAATGGATTTCGTCGTCGTTTGTTAGCGGGTGAAACCCTGATCGGCAGCTGGTGTGCGCTTGCCAGCCCGATCTCAACCGAGATTTTAGGGCTGGCCGGTTTTGACTGGCTGGTCCTGGATGGCGAACACGCGCCCAACGATATCACCACGTTTGTGCCACAGCTGATGGCGCTTAAAGGCAGCCACAGTGCGCCCGTGGTACGTCCGCCCTGCAACGAGCCGGTGATTATTAAGCGTCTGCTGGATATCGGGTTTAACAACTTCCTGGTGCCATTTGTCGAGACCGAAGAGGAAGCAGTGCGTGCCGTCGCCTCAACCCGCTATCCGCCAGCCGGCATTCGCGGTGTCTCGGTTTCGCACCGCAGCAACATGTACGGCACCCTGCCGGATTACAACAGCACCATCAATGACAACATCACGGTGCTGGTGCAGATCGAAACCCAGCAGGCGGTCGACAACATTGACGCCATCGCGGCGGTGGACGGTGTCGACGGTATTTTTGTCGGGCCGGGCGATCTCTCTGCTGCGCTGGGCTATCTCGGTCAGCCTGCGCATCCTGAAGTGCTGAAAGTGATTAAACACATTTTTGAACGCGCCAAAGCCGCCGGTAAGCCGAGCGGCATTCTGGCACCGGTGGAAGCGGACGCGCGTCGTTATCTGGAGTGGGGTGCCACTTTTGTCGCCGTCGGCAGCGATGTCGGTATGTTCCGCAACGCCTCTCAGGCGTTATGCGACAAATTTAAGCGCTAATCAATCAAGGGGAAACGCAATGAAAATTGGATTTATCGGCCTGGGTATTATGGGCAAACCAATGAGTAAAAATCTGGTGAAAGCCGGTTATTCGCTGGTGGTGCGCGATCATAACGCTGACAACGAAGCGGAACTGACTGAACTGGGCGCGACCGTGGCGAAATCGCCAAAAGAGGTGGCTGAGCAGTGCGATGTGGTGATTACCATGGTGCCCAACTCGCCGCAGGTCATCGAAGTCTGTCTGGGTAAAAATGGCATTATCGAAGGGGCGAAGCCAGGCCTGGTGGTCATCGACATGAGCTCCATTGCGCCGCTGGCGAGCCGTGAAGTCCATGATGCGCTGGCAGAAAAAGGGATCAAAATGCTGGATGCGCCGGTCAGTGGCGGTGAACCTAAAGCGATCGAAGGCACGCTCTCTGTGATGGTCGGCGGTGATAAAGCGGTGTTCGATACCTGCTACGACATCATGAAATCGATGGCGGGATCGGTGGTGCATACCGGCGACATCGGTGCGGGTAACGTGACTAAGCTGGCCAACCAGGTGATTGTGGCGCTGAATATTGCGGCGATGTCCGAGGCGTTATCACTGGCGACCAAAGCGGGTGTGAATCCGGATCTGGTCTATCAGGCGATTCGTGGCGGCCTGGCCGGCAGTACGGTACTGGATGCCAAAGCGCCCATGGTGATGGATCGCAACTTCAAACCCGGCTTCCGCATTGACCTGCATATCAAAGATCTGGCGAACGCGCTGGATACCTCGCACAGCATCGGCGCGCATCTGCCGCTGACGGCGGCGGTGATGGAGATGATGCAGGCGCTGCGTAACGACGGGCAGGGTAGCGCCGACCACAGCGCGCTGGCCTGCTATTATGAGAAGTTAGCGAAGGTTGAAATCGCCCGCTAAAACCCGGTGTCGGTCTCTGCGGAAACCGGACTGGTTCAGAGCCGTTTCAATTACTCAACTGCGCTCGGATTGCCTATGAAAATCGTAATCGCACCGGATTCATATAAAGAGAGTTTATCCGCCCTGGATGTGGCATCGGCGATTGAAGCGGGTTTCCGTGACATCTTTCCCGATGCGCATTACGTGAAAATACCGGTCGCCGACGGCGGTGAAGGAACGGTAGAAGCGATGGTGGCGGCGACGAAGGGAAAAATCGTCAGGCTGAAGGTGACGGGGCCGCTGGGAACAGAGGTTGACGCCTTCTATGGCCTGTCCGGCGATGAGTCCACCGCCTATATCGAAATGGCAGCGGCCAGTGGACTGGAGCGGGTGCCTGCATCACAGCGTGACCCGCTGATAACGACCTCATTTGGCACCGGCGAGTTGATCAGACATGCGCTGGATAAGGGGGTCGGCCACATCATCATTGGTATCGGCGGCAGCGCCACCAATGATGGCGGAGCCGGCATGATGCAGGCGCTGGGCGCCCGGCTGCTGGACGACCAGGGTTGCGAGATCGGTCACGGTGGCGGTGCACTCGCCGATCTTGCCAGCATCGATATTGACGCGCTGGACACCCGCATTCATCAGTGCCGCATTGAAGTGGCCTGTGACGTCACGAATCCGCTGACGGGCAAAGAGGGTGCATCGGCCATTTTCGGCCCGCAGAAAGGGGCGACACCGGCGCTGGTGCAGCAGCTCGATCAGGCGCTGGCCCATTACGCCGCGATTATTCACCGCGATCTCGATATTGATGTGCTGCATATTCCGGGCGGCGGCGCAGCGGGCGGTATGGGGGCGGCGCTGCACGCCTTCTGTCAGGCGGAGCTGCGACGCGGCATTGAGATTGTTACTGAAGCGCTGGGGCTGGCGGAAGAGGTAAAAGATGCTGACCTGGTAATTACCGGTGAAGGGCGTATCGACAGCCAGAGTATTAATGGCAAGGTGCCGATCGGGGTCGCCAGCGTGGCAAAGCGCTTTAATAAGCCGGTGATTGGCATCGCCGGAAGCCTGACGGCCGATGTCGGCGTGGTGCATCAGCACGGGATCGATGCGGTATTCAGCGTGCTCTACAGCATCTGTACCCTGGATGAGGCACTCGCCAGCGCCGGAAAGAATGTTGAGATGACGGCGCGTAATGTGGCAGCCACGTTAAAGCTGGCCGGGTTTAACTAACTACCAGCCTTACCCGGCCACTGCACATCGGCCGGGTTTAACTCACCGCCAGCCTTATCCAATCCCTAACAGCTGGCGGGCTTCTCGGGCGACGTTCTCCATCTCATCCTGCAGCTCCAGCAGTTCCGGCTCCAGCGCAGCGATATCGCTGGCCTCCAGCAGCTCTCTTTCCAGCTGATGGCAGAGTTGCTTCATGCGCGGCACGCCGCTGTAGCTGGCACTGCCGTGCAGCTTGTGAATAATCTCACGCAGGGCGTTGACCTCATTGGTCGACATAAACTGCGCCATCTTCGCATGCACTTCCGGTAAAAATTCCAGCAGCATCCGCAGCAGATCGCGCGCCAGATCGGCTTTGTTCGCTGCCTGTCGCAGCGCCAGTTGCCAGTCCAGCGTGGGTAATATTGGCAGCAGTTCCGGCACGGTGACCACCGGTGGTGGCGTATAGCGCGCCAGCAACTGTCTTAACTTGCTCTCATCAATCGGTTTGGCAAGATAGTCATTCATGCCCGCCTTGATCAATTGTTCACGCTCGCCATCAATCGCATGGGCGGTGACCGCCACAATCGGTGTACTGGCATGATGCGGCATGCTGCGGATAATTTCGCTGGCGCGAATGCCATCGATGTCCGGCATCTGAATATCCATCAGAATCACATCCAGCGACTGCTGACGTGCCTCACGGATGGCGTGTTCGGCGCTGCTGCACAGCAGGATGTTCTGCACCTGCTCCTCCAGCAGCGCGCCAATCAGCTTGAGGTTGGCGGGGTTATCATCCACCGCCATCACCGTCAGCGGCAGCCGGGGTGAAAGCGGCAGTTCACTGATCTGACGGGTATGCAGATCCAGTAACATCGGCAGGAGTCGCGTCAGGGAGATCGGTTTAGCGATGCAACCGTCAATGCCGCGTACCTTCAGTTCATCCGCCAGCAACATCATCGGGCTGGGGAGCGCCATCAGCACGTTGTCGGCCCGATCCAGCAGCGCATTAATCATGCGTTCATTGAGCAGCTCGGGCTGACTGATGTCGATCGGCATCGCCATCAGCAGCAGCGGATAGTGAGACGCTTTTAAACCCTCCAGCGTTTCGCTGTAATCGATCTGCAATGGTGTGGCGCTCAACATCTCCAGTGCTGCGCTGGCAACGTTAGCATCCGCTTCCACATAGGCAATGCGCGCATGTGACAGCGCATCCAGCACGCGTGGCATGCCGGGCGCATTGGGATTGAGATCCAGCTGCACGCGAATCACAAAGGTGGAGCCCTTGTCCGGCTGGCTGCTGAAGGTGATTTCGCCGCCCATCTCCCGCACCAGTTTCTGGGTGATCACCAGCCCCAGCCCGGTGCCGCCATGACGGCGCGAAATGCTGGCGTCAGCCTGACGGAACGCCTGGAACAGCTGTGTCTGTTGCTGCTCAGAGATGCCGATACCGCTATCTTCAACCTGAATCTCCAGCTCGACGCGCGACTGCGTAATCACCCGCTGTCCGACACGCAGGCCGATATACCCTTTCTCGGTAAACTTGATGGCGTTACCGATCAGGTTAATCAGAATCTGTTGCAGGCGCAGCGCATCGCCAATCACGTTGTCCGGCACGCTGCTGTCACACACCACCGTCAGCTCCAGCCCTTTGTCATGCGCCGACGGGGCCAGCAGCACCAGCGTTTCATCCAGTGTGGCACGCAGCGGGAAGGGGATCGCCTCCAGCATCAGTTTGCCCGCTTCCAGCTTCGAGAAATCGAGCACGTCATTGATAATACTAAGCAGGTTATTGGCTGAACGTTCAATGGTCTGCATATAGTCGCGCTGGGTGGTGCGCAGCTGGGTTTTCAGCATCTGCCGGGTAAAGCCCAGCACGCCATTAAGCGGCGTCCGCAGCTCATGCGACATATTGGCCAGAAACTCAGATTTGATACGCGCCGCTTCCTGGGCGCGTTTCTTCGCCAAATCCAGCTCAACGTTCTGAATCTCCAGCTGTTCCAGCGTCTCTCGCAGATCGTAGGTCGCCTGATCGATATTGTGCTGCATCTCTTCGTGATAGGCGGTCAGCGACATCGCCATCGCATTAATCCCGTTTTTCAGAATGCTGAGTTCACCCAGCATGTATCCCTCAACGCGGCTGTCGAGCTGGCCGCGACGGATGCGGTCAACGGTGGTGACCATATTGCGGATCGGGCCGGTGACATCGCGCATCAGACGATAGGCAAACAGCATGGCCAGGCAGAGGCAGAAGAGCAGCATCAGCGTGGCGACAAACACCTCTTTGTACTGCTGCAGGCGCACCGACTGCAGATCCAGCTCTATCGCCACGTAGCCCAGCGGATTGCCCGACGGCTTGGCATCTTCGTCCGGCAATTCATCCACATCGTAACGCTCGGTGGTGATCGGTGTGCGCAGAATCAATACGTTGCCGTGACGTTCCATGGAGACATCGTCGGGCAGGGCGCGGATATCATCCTGTTGCAGCAGGCTGAGGTTCTGCTTGTGATTGGAGGTGACATAGAGCTGGTTGTGATTATCAAACACCGAGATCGCCCGGACGATGCCCGAATGGCGGCGGTGCAGCAGGCTGACCAGTTCACGCATGGCGTCACGATTGTGCCAGGTCATGCTGTATTCGCTGGAGATCGCCAGCGGTTCAATGATATTGGCTCCGGCATCGATAACCTGGCGCTGCAGTTCATTGTAGCGGTGCACCACAAAAAATGAGCTGAGCAGCAGGCCAACCATCAGCGTGGGTGCCAGAATTAAAATCATCATTCGCGCCCGCAGGCTGTATTTGGTCATAATAGTCGCCTGGCTACTCCGGCATTAACGTCCCTGTGCATGCTGTCGACAAAAACAATGCAGGTCGTTTTCGATAAAGAGAATTAATAACACTATGGCGCAATTTTACGTTGCAAAACAGCGCGTGACGACGCAACAACGGATCACCGTCACCATTGAGGCGCTCGATCCGTTCGGACAAGGGGTGGCGCGTCACAAGGGCAAAACCCTTTTTGTCGCCGGTGCCCTGCCTGGGGAACAGGCGGAGGTCATGCTGACAGAGGATAAACGTCAATTTGCCCGGGCGAAAGTGACACGACTGATTAGCCGCAGTCCGGCGCGCGTCACGCCGCGCTGCCCGCATTATGAACGCTGCGGCGGCTGCCAGCAGCAGCATGCCGATGTGGCGCTGCAACAGCAGAGCAAAGCCCAGGCGCTGAGCCGGATGCTGCGCCAGGTCGCCGCACAAGACGTGGCGGTGGATGAGGTGATCGCCGGTCAGCCCTGGGGCTATCGTCGTCGCGCCCGTCTGGGGCTGCAATGGCAAAATAAGGCGCAGCGGTTGCAGATGGGCTTCCGTCAGGAAGCCAGCAACGATCTGGTCGATATTCAGCAATGCCCCATTTTAGTGCCCGAACTTGAGGCTTTACTGGTTCCATTGCACCAGTGTCTCAGTGACTTACGCGCCGTCAGGCGTCTCGGGCATGTGGAGCTGGTGCTGGCAGACAACGGGCCGCTGATGATTCTGCGCCATCTTGATGCGCTGCATGCGGATGACCGTGAAAAACTGGAACAGTTTTCGCATAAGCATCAGCTGATGCTGTTCCTGGATGCGGGCGAGGAAGAGTTGAGTGCGTTAAATGAGTCGACGCCGTTTTATCAATCTCACCAGCTTAAGCTAACCTTCAGCCCACAGGATTTTATTCAGGTTAACGATGGTGTTAATCAGCAGATGGTCGCGAAGGCAATTGCCTGGCTCGATCTGCAGCCGGAAGACCGGGTGCTGGATCTGTTTTGCGGCATGGGAAACTTCACACTTCCTATAGGAATCTTCGTACATAATGTGGTTGGTGTGGAGGGGATTGCAGCATTAGTGCGGCAGGCAGCGTATAATGCTGATTTGAATAATCTTAAAAATGTCAGTTTCTTTCAGCATAATCTGGAAGAAGAAGTGTCGCGCCAGCCGTGGGCGGCACAGGGATTTAACAAGGTATTACTCGATCCGGCACGCGCTGGGGCTGCGGGCGTAATGGCGCATGTGGTTAAACTTGCACCAGATCGCGTGGTCTATGTTTCGTGTAATCCCACCACACTCGCCCGCGACAGCCAGACATTGCTGTCGGCAGGCTACCAATTGGAAAGGGTCGCGATGCTGGATATGTTCCCACATACCCGTCATCTCGAATCCATGGTGCTGTTCAGAAAAACATAAGCGATGTATGTCGTTGTGCAGGAGAGGTTATGGTTGCGGTCAGAAGTGCGCATTTAAATACTGAGGGGGATTTCGCCCTCGACCAGTGGATCGCCAGTCTCGGTATTGCCAACCCGCAATCATGTCAACGTGTGGCCGAGACCTGGCGCTACTGCGAAGCGCAGACGCAGGGCCATCCTGATCAGTCGCTGCTGCTGTGGCGCGGTATTGAGATGGTTGAAATCCTCTCAATGCTCAGCATGGATATCGAAAGCCTGTGTGCGGCGCTGATTTTCCCGCTGGCTAACGATGAAGTGGTGAGTGAAGAGGAGCTGGAAACCGCCGTCGGCAAAGGCATTGTCTCGCTGGTACACGGCGTGCGCGATATGGATGCTATCCGCCAGCTGAAAGCGATCCACAACGACTCCATGGCCTCTGAACAGGTGGATAACGTCCGCCGCATGCTGCTGGCGATGGTGGAAGATTTCCGCTGCGTAGTGCTGAAGCTGGCTGAACGCATCATGAACCTGCGCGAAATGAAAGATGCGTCGGAAGATGAGCGGGTACTGGCCGCCAAAGAGAGCACCAATATCTATGCGCCACTGGCCAACCGTCTCGGTATTGGTCAGCTCAAATGGGAGCTGGAAGATTACTGCTTCCGCTACCTGCATCCCGACGAATATAAGCGCATCGCCAAATTACTGCATGAACGGCGTATTGACCGTGAGCAGTACATCGAAAACTTCGTCAGCAATCTGCGCAAAGAGATGGTCAAAGAGGGCGTGCGCGCCGAAGTCTATGGCCGTCCGAAACATATCTACAGCATCTGGCGCAAGATGCAGAAAAAATCGCTGGCCTTTGATGAGCTGTTTGACGTGCGGGCGGTGCGCATCGTCGCCGATCGCCTGCAGGATTGCTACGGTGCGCTGGGTACGGTGCACACGCTCTATCGCCATCTGCCCAGCGAATTCGATGACTACGTCGCTAACCCCAAACCCAACGGCTACCAGTCGATTCATACGGTGGTGTTAGGGCCGCAGGGCAAAACGGTGGAGATCCAGATCCGTACCCGCCAGATGCATGAAGATGCGGAGCTGGGCGTGGCGGCGCACTGGAAATATAAAGAGGGGCCAACTTCCAGCAGCGCGCGTGGCGCGGCCGGTCATGAAGAGCGGATCGCCTGGCTGCGTAAGCTCATCAGCTGGCAGGAAGAGATGGCGGACTCCGGCGAACTGCTGGAAGAGGTCCGCAGCCAGGTGTTCGATGACCGGGTCTACGTCTTTACCCCGAAAGGCGACGTGGTGGATCTGCCCGCTGGATCGACGCCGCTCGACTTTGCCTATCATATTCACAGCGACATCGGTCACCGCTGCATCGGCGCGAAAATCGGTGGCCGCATCGTGCCGTTCACCTACCAGCTGCAGATGGGCGATCAGGTTGAGGTGATCACCCAGAAGCAGCCGAACCCGAGCCGCGACTGGCTCAATCCGAATCTGGGCTACATCACCACCAACCGTGGACGCTCGAAGATCCACAACTGGTTCCGCAAGCAGGATCGCGACAAGAATATTATCGCCGGACGGCAGATTCTGGATAACGAACTGAATCAGCTGGATATCAGCCTGCGTGAAGCCGAAAAACTGCTGCTGCCGCGCTATAACGTGACCTCGCTTGAAGAGCTGCTGGCGGCGATTGGCGGCGGCGATATTCGTCTTAACCAGATGGTTAACTTCCTGCAGGCGAAGCTCAATAAGCCGAGCGCCGAAGAGGAAGATCGCGAAGCGCTGCGTCAGCTGACCCAGAAATCGTACACTCCCTCTTCACGCAAAGAGAGCGGACGTGTCGTCGTGGAGGGCGTGGGCAACCTGATGCACCACATTGCCCGCTGCTGCCAGCCGATTCCGGGGGATGATATTGTCGGCTTCATCACCCAGGGGCGCGGCATCTCTATTCATCGCGCCGACTGCGACCAGCTGGCTGAACTCATTTCGCATGCGCCGGAACGTATCGTCGATGCGGTGTGGGGCGAAAGTTACTCCAGCGGCTATTCGCTGGTGGTGCGCGTGACCGCCAACGATCGCAGCGGCTTACTGCGTGACATCACCACCATTCTCGCCAACGAGAAAGTGAATGTCCTGGGCGTCTCAAGCCGCAGCGACACCAAAAAACAGCTGGCGACCATCGACATGGATATCGAGATCTACAACCATCAGGTACTGGGACGTGTCCTGGCGCGTCTGAACCAGGTCTCTGATATCATTGACGCCCGTCGCCTGCACTGATATTCAGGCAGGCACTGAGGCAACCGGCAGCTGGAGGTTGCGCAGGCGTTTTCTGCACCACCAGACACGGCCGGAGGCGGTGAATAGCGTCCTGCCGTGTTGTACGCTTTGCCTCTTCGCCCGTTGCCTGTCATCTCACTAATCAAGGATCCTCCTGAATGAACGCTATTGAGCGCCTGCTTGGCATAATGAAAACCCTGCGCGATCCACAACATGGCTGTCCGTGGGATCGTGAACAGACCTTCGCCACCATCGCGCCCTATACGCTGGAAGAGACCTACGAAGTGCTGGACGCTATCCAGCGCGAAGATTTTGACGATCTGCGCGGTGAGCTGGGCGATCTGCTGTTTCAGGTGGTGTTCTATGCGCAGATGGCCAGCGAACAGGATCGCTTTAATTTTGAGGATGTCTGCCACGCAATCAGCGACAAGCTGGAGCGCCGTCATCCACACATTTTTGGCGATGCCACAGCAGAAACCAGCAGCGAAGTGCTGAAAAACTGGGAAGCGATAAAAACCGCTGAGCGGGCTGACAAAGCCCAGCATTCGGCGCTGGATGATATCCCTAAGGCACTGCCCGCACTGATGCGCGCCCACAAGATTCAGAAGCGTTGTCACAATGTCGGATTCGACTGGACCACGCTGGGGCCGGTGGTGGCTAAGGTGCATGAAGAGATTGATGAAGTGATGCACGAGGCGCAGCAGAGCGTGGTGGATGGTGAGAAGCTGGAAGAGGAGATTGGCGACCTGCTGTTCGCCACGGTTAACCTGTCGCGTCATCTGGGCAGCAAAGCAGAGACCGCGCTGCAAAAGGCCAACGACAAGTTTGAGCGCCGCTTCCGCGAAGTCGAAGCGATCATCGCTGCACAGGGGTTAAGTATGCCGGGTGCCACGCTGGAGCAGATGGAAGCCGCCTGGCAGCAGGTGAAACGGGGCGAGAAGCGCTGATTATTCCAGCGCTGTGCATAAAGTCACCGCTTTCGCTTACTCGATTCAGCCTGACGGCAACTTTGTGACGCACGTCAACATTTCATTGGCGGCTATCGGCTATGTTAGCCGCAGCAATGCGTTGGAGGATGGCGGTGATTCATCAATTGTGGCTGATAGCGGTTTCCAGTATACTGTTTTCCCGTCCTGGTTATTCCACCGTCTTTAAACCTAAACTCTCAGGTTCAGCATGACAACGAATTATATTTTTGTGACCGGCGGGGTCGTTTCCTCTCTGGGTAAAGGCATTGCCGCAGCCTCCCTCGCAGCCATTCTCGAAGCCCGTGGTCTGAACGTGACCATCATGAAGCTGGACCCGTATATCAACGTGGATCCAGGCACCATGAGCCCGACGCAGCACGGTGAAGTTTTCGTCACTGATGACGGCGCTGAAACCGATCTGGATTTGGGTCACTACGAGCGCTTCATCCGTACCAAAATGTCGCGTCGTAACAACTTCACCACTGGCCGTATCTACTCAGAAGTCCTGCGCAAAGAGCGCCGTGGCGACTATCTGGGCGCAACCATTCAGGTTATTCCGCACATCACCAACGCCATCAAAGAACGCATTATTGAAGGCGGTGAAGGTCATGATGTGGTACTGGTCGAAATCGGCGGCACGGTCGGGGATATCGAATCACTGCCGTTTCTGGAAGCGATTCGCCAGATGGCCGTTGATGTGGGCCGCGAACACACCATGTATATGCACCTGACGCTGGTGCCGTATATGGCGGCTGCCGGTGAAGTGAAAACCAAACCGACCCAGCACTCGGTGAAAGAGCTGCTGTCGATTGGTATTCAGCCAGACGTGCTGATTTGCCGTTCTGACCGTGCCGTACCGGCCAACGAACGCGCTAAAATCGCCCTGTTCTGTAACGTCCCTGAAAAAGCGGTTATCTCGCTGAAAGACGTTGATTCCATCTACAAGATTCCTGGCATGCTGAAATCGCAGGGCCTGGATGACTATATCTGCAAGCGCTTCAACCTGAATGCACCGGAAGCCAATCTGGCCGAATGGGAGCAGGTGATCTACGAAGAAGCCAATCCGGGTGGTGAAGTCACCATCGGTATGGTGGGCAAGTATGTGGAATTGCCGGATGCCTACAAGTCGGTCATCGAAGCGCTGAAACATGGCGGCCTGAAAAATCGCGTCACCGTGAACATCAAACTGATCGATTCGCAGGATGTTGAATCACGCGGTGTCGAATTACTGAAAGATCTGGATGCGATTCTGATCCCGGGTGGCTTCGGTTACCGTGGCGTGGAAGGCAAGCTGATGACCGCGCAGTATGCACGTGAAAACAACGTGCCGTACCTGGGCATCTGCCTGGGCATGCAGGTTGCGCTGATGGAGTTCGCCCGCAATGTCGCCGGGATGCCGGGCGCCAACTCCACGGAATTTGTGCCAGACTGTAAATATCCGGTGGTGGCATTAATCACCGAATGGCGTGACGAAGATGGCAACGTCGAAGTCCGCAGCGAGCAGAGCGATCTGGGCGGCACCATGCGTCTGGGCAGCCAGCAGTGTCAGTTAACGCCGGGCAGCCAGGTTCGCCAGCTCTACGGCTCTGACACTATCGTTGAGCGCCATCGCCACCGCTATGAAGTGAACAATATGCTGTTAAAGCAGATTGAAGCAGCCGGTCTGCGCGTAGCAGGTCGCTCTGGTGATGATCAACTGGTTGAGATTATCGAGATCCCGAACCATCCGTGGTTTGTGGCCTGCCAGTTCCATCCTGAGTTTACCTCCACCCCACGCGACGGCCATCCGCTGTTTGCCGGCTTTGTTAAAGCCGCACATGAGCATCAGAAGCGTTTAGCGAAGTAAGTTTCACAGGCAGCGCGCGAACTTTTCGCGCGTTGCTTGTCTTAGGATTGACTAACTTGTACTGAGGAAAATCGTAATGTCCAAAATCGTAAAAGTCATCGGTCGCGAAATTATCGACTCACGTGGTAACCCGACTGTTGAAGCTGAAGTGCATCTGGAAGGCGGTTTCGTAGGCCTGGCAGCTGCACCATCAGGTGCCTCTACCGGTTCACGCGAAGCGCTGGAACTGCGTGACGGTGACAAATCACGTT
The DNA here is from genome assembly GCF_025910055.1 of Pantoea sp. JV6. NCBI lineage: Bacteria > Pseudomonadati > Pseudomonadota > Gammaproteobacteria > Enterobacterales > Erwiniaceae > Pantoea > Pantoea sp. JV6. Next base: position 127,000 of record NZ_JAPCIM010000023.1, read on the forward strand.
ATCTGGGCAAAGGCGTAACCAAAGCCGTTGCTGCAGTAAACGGTCCGATTGCTGAAGCGGTAAAAGGCAAAGACGCGAAAGATCAGGCGAACATCGATAAGATCATGATCGACCTGGACGGTACTGAGAACAAATCTAACTTCGGTGCTAACGCCATTCTGGCTGTTTCACTGGCAGCTGCTAAAGCCGCTGCAGCCTCTAAAGGTCAGCCGCTGTATGAGCACATCGCTGAACTGAACGGCACCCCAGGCAAATACTCTATGCCACTGCCAATGATGAACATCATCAACGGCGGCGAACATGCCGACAACAACGTCGACATCCAGGAATTCATGATCCAGCCGGTTGGTGCTCCGAACCTGAAAGAAGCCATCCGTATGGGTTCTGAAGTGTTCCACAGCCTGGCAAAAGTGCTGAAAAGCAAAGGCATGAGCACTGCAGTGGGTGACGAAGGCGGCTACGCGCCTAACCTGGGTTCCAACGCCGAAGCGCTGGCTGTTATCGCTGAAGCGGTAAAAGCAGCAGGCTACGAGCTGGGCAAAGACATCACTCTGGCGATGGACTGTGCGGCATCTGAGTTCTACAAAGATGGCAAATACGTTCTGGCCGGTGAAGGCGGTAAATCGTTTACCTCTGAAGAGTTCACCCACTTCCTGGAAGATCTGACTAAACAGTATCCGATCGTTTCTATCGAAGATGGCCTGGACGAATCTGACTGGGACGGCTTCGCTTACCAGACCAAAGTACTGGGCGACAAAATCCAGCTGGTGGGTGATGACCTGTTCGTTACCAACACCAAAATCCTGAAAGAAGGTATCGATAAAGGTATCGCTAACTCCATTCTGATCAAATTCAACCAGATCGGTTCTCTGACCGAAACTCTGGCTGCGATCAAAATGGCGAAAGATGCGGGCTACACTGCCGTGATCTCTCACCGTTCAGGCGAAACCGAAGATGCGACCATCGCTGACCTGGCGGTAGGTACTGCAGCGGGCCAGATCAAAACCGGTTCAATGAGCCGTTCTGACCGTGTTGCTAAGTACAACCAGCTGATCCGTATCGAAGAAGCGCTGGGTTCTAAAGCGCCATTCAACGGTCTGAAAGAAGTTAAAGGTCAGTAATGACTGTGCGTTGATGTCGCGCTAGGCGACATCATCGGCCCCTGAAGCCCCGCCTTGTGCGGGGCTTTTTGTTGGTGACGGTGTGCAGACGCAGATGGAAAGGCCCGATCGCCAAAGCGGCATCTCTGCCGGCCGGGTCCGCGCGATTACGCACCTCATCCCTGAGGTACGCCCGTTACCGGGACAACGTTTTGCGTTGTTCAAAAACGCTTCCGGCGTTTTTGTCCTGAGCGCGGGACGCTTTGCTCTTCGGTCCTGGCCATCCACGTTTTGCGCCTGTCAGCCATCTGAAGCCCCTCTTTTGGGTTTTGTCCGGCGCGGAGAAAAGGCACAACGCGTGGTTGAGCTGCGCGGCAAATCTGCCATAATCAGCGCCCTGTTTTTTTCAAGCGAGTCCGTAATGCAATACCCGATTAACGAAATGTTCCAGACACTGCAGGGCGAAGGTTATTACACCGGCGTGCCTGCCATTTTCATTCGTTTGCAGGGATGCCCGGTGGGCTGTAGCTGGTGCGATACCAAACACACCTGGGAAAAGCGGACAGATCGGGAAACGTCGCTGGGCGATATTTTGATCAAGACGGTGGAAAGCGACGCCTGGGGTGATGCCGACGCGGCGACCCTGGTGAGTGCTATTGCGCAGCAGGGCTGGACGGCGTGTCATGTGGTCATCACCGGTGGTGAACCGGCGATATACGATCTGCGTCCGTTAACCACTGCGCTGGAGCAGCACGGTTTCCAGTGCCAGATTGAGACCAGCGGAACCCACGAGATTCACTGTTCCGAACGGACCTGGGTGACCGTCTCGCCGAAGGTCAACATGCGCGGCGGCTACGATGTTCTGCCCCAGGCGCTGAGCCGGGCCGATGAAATCAAGCATCCGGTAGCGCGCGAGCGTGATGTGGAAGCGCTGGATCGGCTGCTGGCAGGCATTGATGACACCAAAGCGCGTATCATCGCCCTGCAGCCAATCAGCCGCAAAGATGATGCGACCCGGCTCTGTATTGAGACCTGCATTGCCCGTAACTGGCGTCTGTCGATGCAGACCCATAAATATCTCAATATCGCCTGATCCTGATAAAGCGGCACGCAATGAGCCGTTAACTACAGGAAAGCGTTGAGCGTCAGAGGCAGGACGGAGAGAAGAGCCGCGTCGGATCGAAGAGTTCGATCCGACAGGGTTAGCCGCGGTAAACGCAGCCTGCGGTGCAGGTTTCTTTGATCATCACCGCGCTTAGCAGCGGCAGTTGCGGTTTCATCTGATCCCAGATCCATTTCGCCAGCACTTCGCTGGTGGGATTTTCCAGGCCGGGAATATCATTCAGATAGTAGTGGTCCAGCCGATTGTAGACAGGCTTAAACGCCGCCTTCAGCTCAGCAAAATCCATAACCCAGCCGGTATGCGCATCCACTTCGCCGGTAATCTCCAGACGAACCAGGAACGAATGACCGTGCAGACGGCCACATTTGTGTCCGGCCGGCACATTCGGTAGATGATGCGCGGCTTCGAACTGGAACTCTTTAAACAAGGTGGTAGACATAATGGTTCTCAGACATTAAAAAACCGCTGAATTCTACCTGATTACCGCTTTTTTCGCACCCGAACCGCACAAACCGATACTTTTCCTGCGCGTTTATACAGTGGCGTCCAGCTAATTAACTGATATATCACCGCTTTGCTTACCACTTTTAACGATTATTTCTACCTGGAAAACCATTTAGTCATTTTGGTTATTTGATATGTCGAAGGTGTATTTAATCGTTAATATACGGACCGGTAACCTACGCACTCTTCCGCCATTTTACGGTCCGGACTTCTGATACTGGAATTTTTAACGCGATGACGACTCAGGCACCTGGTTCAATGCTTCCGCTCTCTCCGGAACAACTCGCTCGCTTACAGGCGGCGACGACAGATTATTCCCCGACTCAACTGGCGTGGCTGTCAGGCTATTTCTGGGGCAGGGTGGAACAGACCCCGGGTAGCGCCGTCGCCAGCACTGCATCTGCTCCGGCTCCGGCCGAAGCGCCCGCCATTACGCTGCTTTCTGCCTCCCAGACCGGCAACGCACGTCGTCTGGCTGAGCAGTTGCGTGATGACCTGCTGGCCGCAAAGCTGAACGTAAACCTGGTGAATGCCGGTGATTACAAGTTCAAACAGATTGGCCAGGAAAAAATGCTAGTGGTTGTAACCTCCACCCAGGGCGAAGGCGAACCGCCGGAAGAGGCGGTGGCGCTGCATAAATTCCTGATGTCGAAAAAGGCACCGAAAATGGAGGGTGCCGCCTTCGCAGTGTTTGGCCTGGGCGACACCTCTTATGAATTCTTCAGTCAGGCGGGTAAAGATTTTGACAGCCGACTGGCGGAGCTGGGCGGCGAGCGTCTGCTGGATCGCGTTGATGCGGATGTTGAGTATGCGGAGCAGGCCGCCGCCTGGCGCAATGCACTGACGGAAATTCTCAAGAAACGCGTTCCCACTGAATCCCCGGCGCAGGCTGCGGCGACAGCAGCCGGCAGCGTCAACGAAGTCACCACCAGCCCCTATACTAAAGAGTCGCCGCTCAGCGCGAGTCTGGCGGTGAATCAGAAAATTACCGGACGGGACTCAGATAAAGATGTGCGCCATATCGAAATCGATCTGGGCGATTCCGGTCTGCGCTACCAGCCTGGCGATGCGCTGGGCGTCTGGTATGAGAACGACGCGGCGCTGGTCAGCGAACTGCTGGAGCTGGTCTGGCTGAAAGGCGATGAGCCGGTAGAGGTTCAGGGGAAAACCCTGCCGCTGGCGGAGGCGCTGCAGAAGCATTTCGAGCTGACGGTTAACACCGCGCAGATCGTGGCGCAGTATGCCCAGCTGTCACGCAACGCGGAGTTGCTCTCACTGGTGGATGATAAAGCCAGGCTGCAGCACTATGCGCAGCACTATCCGATTGTGGATATGGTGCGCCTGGCACCGTCCGAACTCAGCGCTGAACAGCTGACCGGACTGCTGCGACCGCTGACGCCGCGACTCTACTCTATCGCCTCTTCGCAGGCTGAAACCGATACCGAAGTGCATATCACCGTCGGTGCCGTTCGCTTTGATATTGAAGGTCGCCAGCGTGGCGGCGGTGCATCGACCTGGCTGGCCGATCGCATCGAAGAAGAGGGCGAAGTCCGGGTCTTCATCGAACACAACGACAACTTCCGCCTGCCGGCTAATCCGGATGCGCCGGTGATCATGATTGGCCCGGGCACCGGCATCGCGCCGTTCCGCGCCTTTATGCAGCAGCGCGACAACGACGGTGCCGGCGGCAAAAACTGGCTATTCTTTGGTAATCCGCACTTCACCGACGATTTCCTCTATCAGGTAGAGTGGCAGAAATATGTTAAGGATGGTCTGCTGACCCATATCGACCTCGCCTGGTCACGCGATCAGGCAGAGAAGATTTACGTACAGGATAAGATCCGCGCGAAAGGGGCCGAAGTGTGGCGCTGGATTGAAGAGGGCGCGCATCTTTATGTCTGTGGCGACGCGAATCGTATGGCAAAAGACGTCGAGCAGGCATTGCTGGATGTGGTGGTCGAACACGGCGGAATGGATCGTGAAACGGCCGACGAATTTTTAAGTGAGCTGCGCATTGAGCGCCGTTATCAGCGAGACGTTTACTAATGAGCGATAAACACCCTGGACCGCTGGTTGTAGAAGGCAAATTAGCAGACGCTGAGCGTCTGAAGAAGCAGAGCAACTATCTGCGCGGCACCATTAAAGAAGATCTGGAAGAGGGTCTGACCGGCGGTTTTACCGGCGACAACTTCCTGCTGATCCGTTTTCACGGCATGTACCAGCAGGACGATCGCGATATTCGTGCCGAACGTGCTGAGCAGAAGCTGGAGCCGCGCCACGCCATGATGCTGCGTTGCCGGTTGCCGGGCGGCATTATTACGCCGACCCAGTGGCTGGCCATCGACAAATTTGCCACCGATAAAACCATCTATGGCAGCATCCGTCTGACTAACCGTCAGACCTTCCAGTTTCACGGCATTCTGAAGAAGAACGTTAAGCCGACGCATCAGATGCTGCATGAGGTGGGGCTGGATGCGCTGGCGACCGCCAATGACGTCAACCGTAACGTGCTCTGTACGTCGAACCCGGTTGAGTCGGAGCTGCATCAGGAAGCGTATGAGTGGGCGAAGAAACTCTCTGAGCATCTGCTGCCACGCACCCGAGCCTATGCGGAGATCTGGTGGGATAAAGAAAAAGTCGCCACCACCGACGAAGAGCCGATCCTCGGTGAAACGTATCTGCCGCGTAAATTCAAAACCACCGTGGTGATCCCGCCGCATAACGACGTGGATCTGCACGCCAACGATCTGAACTTTGTCGCTGTCGCCGAGCACGGCAAGCTGGTGGGCTTTAACCTGCTGGTGGGTGGCGGGCTGTCGATTGAGCACGGTAACAAAGCGACCTATGCGCGCACCGCCAGCGAGTTTGGCTATTTCCCGGTGGAGAAGATCCTCGACGTCGCCGAGGCGGTGGTCACGACGCAGCGCGACTGGGGCAACCGTACCGACCGTAAAAACGCCAAAACCAAGTACACCCTGGAACGTGTTGGCGTCGAGACCTTTAAAGCCGAAGTTGAAAAACGGGCAGGCGTGACGTTTGAGCCGATCCGTCCTTATGAGTTCACCACCCGTGGCGATCGCATTGGCTGGATTAAAGGCATCGACAACAAATGGCACCTGACGCTGTTTATCGAAAATGGTCGTCTGCTTGACTATCCGGGCCGACCGCTGAAAAGCGGCATCGCTGAAATTGCGAAAATCCATCAGGGCGATTTCCGCCTGACCGCTAACCAGAACCTGATTGTGGCCGGCGTGCCGGAAAGCGAAAAAGCGCAGATCGAAGCAATCGCGCGCGAACATGGTCTGATGGATCACGTTACGGCACAGCGCGAAAACTCGATGGCCTGCGTGGCGTTCCCGACCTGTCCGCTGGCGATGGCAGAAGCCGAGCGCTTCCTGCCTGCCTTCGTGACCAAAGTGGAAGGGATCATGCATGCGCATGGCGTTGGCGATGAGCACATAGTGTTACGCGTTACCGGTTGTCCCAACGGCTGTGGCCGTGCCATGCTGGCTGAGCTGGGGCTGGTGGGTAAAGCGCCAGGTCGCTACAACCTGCATCTGGGTGGAAACCGCAGCGGAACGCGTATTCCCCGCATGTACCGTGAAAACATTAACGAAAGCGAAATTCTCGCCACCATTGATGAGCTGGTGGGACGCTGGGCCACTGAGCGCCAGGCCGCTGAAGGCTTTGGTGACTTCACCATCCGCGCGGGCATTGTTGCGCCGGTGCTGGACCCGGCACGCGATTTTTGGGAGGAAGCAAAATGAGTCACCCCGACCTCGCAGCACTGAATGAGATGTCCAAAGTCCAGCGTGCTATGGCGCTGGCCGCGACCAATGCGCAGCTGGAGAAGTCATCAGCGGAAGAGCGGGTCAGCTGGGCGCTGGAGAATCTGCCGGGTGCCTATGTGCTCTCCTCCAGTTTCGGTATTCAGGCCGCGGTGTCGCTGCATCTGGTGACGCGTCTGCAGCCCGATATTCCGGTGATCCTGACCGACACCGGCTATCTGTTCCCGGAGACCTATCGTTTTATTGATGAGCTGGCGGACCAGCTCAATCTCAACCTTAAAGTGTTCCGCGCCGAAACCTCACCGGCCTGGCAGGAAGCGCGCTACGGCAAACTGTGGGAGCAGGGCGTCGAGGGGATTGAGAAATATAACGAGATCAACAAAGTTGAGCCGATGAATCGCGCCATTGAAACCCTTGGCGCGCAGACCTGGTTTGCTGGATTGCGCCGCGACCAGTCGGGCAGCCGGGCGAATCTGCCGGTGCTGGGCGTCCAGCGTGGCGTCTTTAAGCTGCTGCCGATTATCGACTGGGATAACCGCCAGATTCATCAGTATCTGGAACAGCATAAGCTGAAGTACCATCCGCTGTGGGATGAAGGCTATCTATCGGTGGGCGATACCCATACCACCCGCAAGTGGGAGCCGGGTATGGCAGAAGAAGAGACGCGCTTCTTCGGTCTCAAGCGCGAGTGTGGTCTGCACGAAGGCTGACGCAGGACTTCTCTCCCCCAACACAGGGAGAGAAGTTTTTGGCTGCAGTCAGGCGGGAAGCTAAACGCCTTTTAATCCGGCAAACGCCTCTGCTGCACGGGTCACATTCACTTTCGTCACCTCATACTCTGCCACCGTGACAAACGGATCTTCCGCTAAAATTGCATCCAGCTCTTCTCGTTCCATCTCCCTGACCAGTAACATGCCGCCCGTGCGCGGATCTTTACGTCCCGCTGCAATAAAAAAGCCCGCGTCAAAATAGCGATCCAGCCATTCGATATGGGCTGCCAGCAGCGCTTCAACTTCTTCTACCGGACGAACGTAATTCAGAAAGACCACGTACATGTCAGATCCTTACACTTTGGGATTGGTCAGTTCACTGAGCAGCGGCAGTAGCACGCGAACGCTGTCGCGGGTTCGCAAGGTTATCTGCCCCGGCAGCCAGCGGTCGAGATAGCTCAGATTATCCAGGTCAGTCTGATGGCGGGTAACGCCATCAGGAAAGTGGGGACTACGATGACGCTGCAGCGCACCATCTTTATTACCCAGCGTCCAGTTGCTGGCGGTCACATCCAGCAGCGGAAAGCCCGCCTTGTCGAAGGCATTAAGAGCGTCAAAATCTTTACGGTTCAGCTGATGACTGGCGGCGGGAATGCCCTGCTGGCGTGCCAGTAACAGGGCTCGTTCGCTGGTCTGCTTGCGCACCGCCCGGGGCGTATTCATGCCGCTTTTAAAATAGAGATGATCGCCGGTGATCAGGCTATTCAGATCGATGACCAGCAGGGTATTCTTCTTCTCACGCGTGCTCATCCGCTCAACATAATCATCCATGCCGTGCAGATCCGCCTCTCCGGCGCTCAGCGCCACAAAGCGTATGCCGTAGTGCAGCGGTTTGCGGCTCAGCTGCTGCGCCAGCTCCAGCATCACACCAAGACCCGATGCATTATCATCGACGCCCTGCAGACGTAAGCCGCCCAGATTGTGCTGGGCCTGGCTGCTATTTTGCGGCGTCCAGGTATCCAGATGTGCCACGATCAGAATCTCCTGCGGCACACTGCCTGCACGCGCGGCAATCACCGAGGTTGCCGTGAGCTTATGCCAGCGCTGCGTGCCGTCCTCTTCCTGCCACTTATAGCCGGTCCTGAACTGGCGGGTATTGGTCTTATACCCCAGCGCGGTAAATTGCTGTTGCAGGTAGTCGGCTGCCATCAGCTCAGCCGGGCTGCCGCTCATCCGGCCAGGAAACAAGGTGGCGATGTGCCGGACCTGCTGTTCGGCAAACTGACCAGGCGGAGTGGCCAGAGCCAGCGGAGAAATGAGTGCGCCACATAAAATTGTCGCTACCCTCAAGCGGAGGGAATAAAACATAGTGCATCCTTTTTCATTATTCGGGAGCCGTTCCGCATGGGGGCCAGGGCCAGCCATGCCGCGCGCATTATATCCTTTTTGTCCCGTGACTTTGTTAGTGGAATCGGGCGCTGTCACTACCGAAAGGCGTAACGGACCATTATCGCTGGCACTTATCTGCTTTTGCTGCCGCAGGTGTGGCTTTCAATATGTGAGCCTGTTCACGAAAAAGCCATTAAATTTCATCTGTTAAGACCAAATTGTTCTGTGCTTTGCGGCGTCGTTATTCCATTCGGTAACTACTCATTCCAATTCGTAATTTCATCTGGATAAACCCAGCGACGTATAGTCGCGTTAATACAAAGTTAAAACATCAGGGTTAACGTGGACTATTTGCCTCTTTTTGCCGATCTTTCTGGCCGCCCGGTTCTGGTTGTCGGCGGGGGAGATATTGCGGCGCGAAAAATTGAACTGCTGCGCCGTGCACGCGCGCGCGTTCTGATCGCATCTCGTGAACTCTGCCCTGAACTGCAGGCGCTGCTGGATAAGCAGGAGCTGGAGTGGCTGGCGACCGAATTTGACCCGGCCCAGCTGGATGGCGTTTTCCTGGTGATTGCCGCCACCGACGACAACCATCTCAACAGCCAGGTGTTTGAAGCCGCCAACGCGCGGCATAAGCTGGTTAACGTGGTGGATGACCAGCCAAAATGCACCTTTATCTTCCCCTCGATTGTTGACCGCTCACCGCTGGTGGTGGCGATCTCCTCCAGCGGCACCGCACCGGTGCTGGCACGCATGCTGCGCGAAAAAATCGAAACGCTACTGCCTGCCAGTCTGGGTCAGATGGCTGAAGTGGCCGGACTCTGGCGCGATAAAGTCAAACAGCGCTTCAGCCGCATGTCTGACCGTCGGCGCTTCTGGGAACGCGCTTTCGATGGCCGGTTCGCCAGTGAGATGTCTGCCGGTAACGTCGAAGAGGCGAAACGCACGCTGGACCGTGAGCTGCTGGAAGAGCCGACCCGTCAGGGCGAGATCTTTCTGGTGGGCGCCGGGCCGGGCGACAGCGGTCTGCTGACGCTGCGTGGCCTGCAGGTGATGCAGTTAGCCGATGTGGTGCTCTACGACCATCTGGTCAGCGAAGAGGTGCTGGATCTGGTGCGCCGCGATGCCGATCGCATCTGCGTCGGCAAACGGGCCAGCGCCCACACGTTGCCGCAGGAAGAGATCAATCAGATGCTGGTTTCACTGGCGCTGAAAGGCAAGCGCGTCGTGCGCCTCAAGGGCGGCGATCCCTTTATCTTTGGCCGCGGCGGCGAAGAGCTGCAGGCGGCTCAGCAGGCGGGTGTGCCGTTCCAGGTGGTGCCGGGCGTCACCGCGGCAGCCGGTGCGACAGCCTATGCCGGTATTCCGCTGACCCACCGCGACTACGCGCAGAGCGTGATGTTTATTACCGGTCACTGCCGTCCCGATGGGGATGACATTGACTGGCCATCGCTGGCGCGTGCGCGTCAGACGCTGGCGATCTACATGGGAACCGTTAAAGCCGCTGCCATCAGCGAGGCGCTGATTCAGCACGGTCGCGCGCCATCAACGCCGGTGGCGGTGATCAGTCGCGGCACCCGTCAGGATCAACAGGTGCTGACCGGTACCTTAGAACAACTTGAGGCGCTGGCCGCCTCGGCACCCACTCCGGCGCTGCTGGTGATCGGAGAGGTGGTAAATCTGCACGGGCAACTCGCCTGGTTTAAACATTCAGCACAGCAGGGGGCTCGCGAGTCCGCCGTTGTCAATCTGGCTTGAGGGAAAATCATGGACCAAAAACGACTCACTCATCTGCGTCAGCTGGAGGCGGAGAGTATCCACATCATTCGCGAAGTGGCGGCGGAGTTCAGCAATCCGGTGATGATGTACTCCATCGGCAAAGACTCCTCGGTCATGCTACATCTGGCGCGTAAAGCCTTCTACCCAGGCACGCTGCCCTTCCCGTTGCTGCATGTGGATACCGGCTGGAAATTCCGTGAAATGTACGAATTTCGCGACCGCACCGTGAAAGCGATGGGCGCAGAGTTGCTGGTTCACCGCAACCCGGAAGGCGTGGCGATGGGCATCAATCCCTTTGTTCACGGCAGTGCCAAACACACTGACATCATGAAAACCGAAGGGCTGAAGCAGGCGCTGAACAAATATGGTTTTGATGCGGCCTTTGGCGGCGCACGTCGTGATGAAGAGAAGTCACGCGCCAAAGAGCGTATCTACTCATTCCGTGACCGCTTCCATCGCTGGGATCCGAAAAACCAGCGCCCTGAGCTGTGGCACAACTACAACGGACAGATCAACAAGGGTGAAAGCATCCGCGTCTTCCCGCTGTCGAACTGGACCGAACTGGATATCTGGCAGTACATCTTCCTGGAAAACATCGAGATTGTGCCGCTCTATCTCGCCGCACCGCGTCCGGTGCTGGAGCGTGATGGCATGCTGATGATGATCGATGACGATCGCATCAACCTGCAGCCGGGTGAAGAGATCACCGAACGGATGGTCCGTTTCCGTACGCTCGGCTGCTGGCCGCTGACCGGCGCGGTAGAGTCTGAAGCGCAGACGCTGCCGGAGATCATCGAAGAGATGCTGGTTTCCACCACCAGCGAGCGTCAGGGCCGCATGATCGATCGCGATCAGTCCGGTTCGATGGAACTGAAAAAACGTCAGGGTTATTTCTAAGGAGACGCCAGATGAATACCGTAATTGCACAACAGATTGCCGACCAGGGCGGCGTTGAAGCCTGGCTGACCACGCAACAGCACAAGAGCCTGCTGCGTTTTCTGACCTGCGGCAGCGTTGACGACGGAAAAAGTACCCTGATTGGACGTCTGCTACACGACACCCGTCAGATCTATGAAGATCAGCTCTCATCGCTGCACAACGACAGCAAACGTCACGGCACCCAGGGCGAGAAGCTCGATCTGGCGCTGCTGGTGGATGGTCTGCAGGCTGAGCGTGAGCAGGGCATTACCATTGATGTGGCCTACCGCTACTTCTCGACCGAAAAGCGTAAATTTATTATCGCCGACACGCCGGGACATGAGCAGTACACCCGTAACATGGCGACCGGCGCGTCAACCTGCGATCTGGCGATCCTGCTGATCGATGCGCGTAAAGGCGTACTGGATCAGACCCGCCGCCACAGCTTTATCTCGACGCTGCTGGGGATCAGACACCTGGTGGTGGCGATCAATAAGATGGATCTGGTGGAGTACAACCAGGAGCGCTTCGAACAGATCAAACAGGATTACCTCGACTTTGCTGCGCAGCTGCCGGAAGACCTCGATATCCGCTTTGTGCCGATGTCGGCGCTGGAAGGGGATAACGTCGCCTCTGCCAGTCAGACCATGCCGTGGTATAGCGGCCCGACGCTGCTGGATGTGCTGGAGACCGTGGAGCTGAAGCGCGTCGTCGATCATCAGCCGATGCGTTTCCCGGTGCAGTATGTCAACCGTCCGAACCTCGATTTTCGTGGCTATGCCGGCACCCTGGCGTCGGGCAGCGTGCAGGTAGGCCAGCGCGTTAAAGTGCTGCCTTCTGGCGTGGAGTCGACCATTGCCCGCATTGTGACCTTCGATGGCGATCTGCAGGAAGCGGGTGCAGGCGAAGCGATTACCCTGGTGCTGCAGGATGAGATTGATATCAGCCGTGGCGATCTGCTGGTGGATGCCAGTGAAGAGCTGGCAGCGGTTCAGTCTGCCAGCGTTGACGTGGTCTGGATGGCAGAACAGCCACTGCAGGCCGGTCAGAGTTATGACCTGAAAATCGCCGGTAAGAAAACCCGTGGCCGGGTAGAGAAGGTGCTGCATCAGGTCGAGATCAACTCGCTGGAGACGCGTCAGGTCGATACGCTGCCGCTGAACGGTATCGGTCGCATTGAGATCACCTTTGATGAACCGATGGTGCTCGACAGCTATCAGCAGAACCCGGTAACCGGCGGCATGATCTTTATCGATCGCCTGAGCAACGTCACCGTGGGTGCCGGCATGATCCATCAGCCAAACCATGATGCCCCGGTTAATACCGGCGAGTTCAGCGCGTTTGAGCTGGAACTGAATGCGCTGGTGCGCCGCCACTTCCCACACTGGAATGCGCGCGACCTGCTGGGCGGTCAGTAATGGCGCAGCACGACGATAACGTGGTGTGGCATGATCATCCGGTGACACGCGCCTCACGCGAACAGCAGCATGGCCATCAGGGCGTGGTGCTGTGGTTCACCGGGCTTTCGGGCTCGGGGAAATCCACCGTTGCCGGTGCGCTGGAGCAGGCGCTGCACCGCATCGGCGTCAGCACCTATCTGCTGGATGGTGACAATGTGCGTCACGGCCTCTGTCGTGACCTCGGTTTCAGCGATGATGACCGTAAAGAGAATATCCGTCGCGTCGGTGAAGTGGCGAAACTGATGGTGGATGCCGGACTCGTGGTGCTCACTGCCTTTATTTCGCCGCATCGCGCCGAGCGTCAGATGGTGCGCGATCTGCTGGAGCCGGGACAGTTTATCGAGGTATTTGTCGATACGCCGTTAGCCGTGTGTGAAGCGCGTGATCCGAAAGGGTTGTATCGCAAAGCGCGCGCCGGTGAACTGCGTAATTTCACCGGTATCGACAGCGTCTATGAGGCACCCGATAGCCCGGAAATCCAGCTGGATGGCGAACAATTGGTTACAAAACTGGCCGCCCAATTGTTAGACCTGCTGCGTGACCGCGATATCATCAAATCCTGAAGAGACAGCGGCAAATCGTTTCTGATTTGCCGCCCTCGCGCCAACAGGATGCCTATGCAGAACATTACCCCAATGCTCGCCCGAAAAGATGACTCCTCCCCGGATGAGCCGCGCTCATTGCTGCCGGGCGGCGTTATCGGCTTTCTCGCTTACTGGTGCGCGCTGGCGATTCCTTTCCTGCTGTTCGGCTCTAACACGCTGTTCTTCTTTCTTTATACCTGGCCATTCTTTCTGGCGCTGCTGCCGGTTGCGGTGGTCACGGGTATCGCGCTGAATACGCTGCTGAGTGGACAGTGGCTGTGGGCCGCGCTCGCCACGGTGATCATGGTGGTCACGCTCTTCTGGTTAATGTTCTCTTTTCTCTCTGGCTGGTAAGCCCTCAGTGCGCCCGCGCTGATGTGCAAACGCATCGGCAGGTTACAAATCTTTTCCCGTCTGAATCGGTACTGATTCATATTTTGCGCAGACGCGCAGCAAAGCGCGCCATTTTCTCCGCTGGTGTGGAGTCCTGTGCAAAGTTATGGGATGATTGGGCCGTTTTTAGGGGGCGGGATGGGAAAACTGACGTTACTGTTATTGGTGCTGCTTGGCTGGCTGCAATATTCGTTGTGGCTGGGGAAAAATGGCATCCATGACTATACGCGCGTCAATGATGATGTCGCGGTGCAACAGGCAAACAATGCCAAACTGAAATCGCGAAACGATCAGCTGTTTGCCGAAATTGACGATCTCAATGGCGGCTCGGAAGCGATCGAGGAGCGTGCACGCAATGAACTGGGCATGATTAAGCCCGGTGAGACTTTCTATCGTCTGGTGCCTGACCAGAACAAACGCAACGCGCAACAAGCAGCGCTTAACCAACAACGATAAAACATGAACACTCTGGCCTCCCTTGCGGATGTGATTGCCGTGGTGCCCGCTGCCGGGATCGGCAGCCGCATGCAGGCAACCTGTCCGAAGCAGTATCTGACGATTGGTCAGCACACCCTTCTGGAACACAGCATTGCGCGTCTGTTTTCCCATCCCGCTATCAAACAGGTGATTGTCGCCCTCAGTCCTGATGACCAGCACTTCGCTTCACTGCCGCTGGCACGCGATCCGCGCGTGCTCAGGGTGACAGGCGGAGAGACCCGCGCCGAATCGGTGCTGGCCGGATTGCAGGCCGCACAGGGTTCCGCCTGGGTGCTGGTCCATGATGCCGCGCGTCCCTGTCTGCATCCCGACGATCTCCAGCAACTGCTCAACGTGCGTGAACAGAGCCACGTTGGCGGGATTCTGGCCGCGCCAGTGCGTGACACCATGAAACGGGGCGAGCCGGGCAAAGCCGCGGTGGCCCATACCGTAGAGCGCGACGATCTCTGGCACGCCTTAACGCCGCAATTTTTCCCTCATGCGCTGCTCACCGCCTGCCTGACGCGGGCGCTGGCAGAAGGCGCAACCATCACCGATGAAGCCTCGGCGCTGGAGTATTGCGGCTACCACCCGCTGTTAGTCAGCGGACGCAGTGATAACATCAAAGTCACCCGGCCAGAAGATCTGGCGCTGGCGGCTTTTTATCTGAGTCAGATTCAATTAAAGGAGAGCGCATGATGCGTATCGGTCACGGTTTTGACGTTCACGCCTTTGGCGGAGAGGGTCCGTTAGTGATTGGCGGTGTGCGGATCCCGTTTGAGCAGGGTTTTATCGCCCATTCGGATGGCGATGTGGCGCTGCATGCGCTGACTGACGCGCTGCTGGGCGCAGTGGCGATGGGCGATATCGGCAAGCTGTTTCCTGACACCGATCCGGCCTTTAAAGGGGCGGACAGCCGCGGTCTGCTGCGTGAGGCCTGGCGCCGTATCGAAGCCAAAGGCTATCGCATCGGTAATGTCGACGTCACGATTATTGCTCAGGCACCGAAAATGCTGCCGCACGTGCCACAGATGCGGATCAATATTGCAGAAGATCTGGGCTGCCATATGGATGCGGTCAACGTCAAAGCGACCACCACCGAGAAGCTGGGCTTTACCGGGCGCGGCGAAGGCATCGCCTGTGAAGCGGTGGCGTTAGTCCTGAAAGCTGACAGCCAATGATGCTGAATTACCTGCACGGCACACCCGTGGCCTCCGGCGTGATCAAAGCCAATCCGGAAGATTTCGTGGTAGTTGAAGATCTCGGTTATGGCGCGGATGGTGAAGGTGAGCACCTGCTGGTGCGCATCCGTAAAGTGGGGGCCAATACCCGCTTTGTGGCTGAGGCACTGGCGAAGTATCTCGGTATTCATCAGCGCGACATGAGTTACGCCGGAATGAAAGATCGCCATGCGGTGACGGAACAGACACTCTGTTTTCGCCTGCCGGGTAATGCGATGCCCGATCTGCGCGGTTTTGAGCTGGAAGGGGTCGAGATTCTGCAGGCGGTGCGCCACAAACGTAAGCTGCGCATCGGCGCACTGGCGGGGAACGCGTTCCGGCTGATCATCCGCCAGATCAGTGACCGTGATGCGGTTGAAACGCGTCTGGCGCAGATTCGCGATGCGGGCGTGCCGAACTATTTTGGTGAACAGCGTTTTGGTCGCGGCGGCAATAACCTAGTGATGGCAGAAAAGTGGGCGCGCAATGAGATCATTATTCGTGACCGCAACAAGCGCAGCCTGATGCTCTCTGCCGCGCGCAGTGCGCTGTTTAATCAGGTGACCAGTGCACGTCTGCAACAGCAGGGTGGGCTGACTCAGGTGCTCAAAGGCGATGCGTTGCAGCTGACCGGACGAGGCAGCTGGTTTGTCGCCCAGCCTGATGAACTGGCAGAGTCACAGCGCCGGGTTGATCAGCATGAGCTGCGCATCACCGCGCCGCTGCCGGGACGGGGCGAGCCTGGCCCGCAGGCTGACGCGCTGGCCTTTGAACAGCAGGCGCTGGCTGATGAGACGCTGCTGCTGGGACTGATTGAACGTGAGAAGGTTGATGCTGCACGCCGTGCCATGCTGGTGGTGCCGCGCGATATACAGTGGAGCTGGTGGGATGATGTCACGCTGGAACTGGCATTCTGGCTGCCAGCGGGCAGCTTTGCCACCAGCGTGGTCCGGGAGCTGCTGACCCACGCGGACTCGCCCGATCAGATTGATGAGTAATCTTCGCCGCAACCTGACCCGCAGTGTGGGTAATGTTGCGGCAAACCCCCACCGTCGTGTGATTTACGCCTACCACTTCCTTGCGCGCCTCGCTAGAATGCAAAAATCGCCGTCTATTCCTCACCTGTTGCCATGCCGTTAAAACAGGTTCCGTCACGGCGACCAGTCGAATAAAAAAAGGTCAGAACGAAATGCGGATATTGCTCAGTAACGATGACGGCATTCATGCGCCAGGCATTCAGACTCTGGCGAAAGCCCTGCGGCAGATTGCTGACGTGCAGGTTGTTGCCCCCGATCGTAACCGAAGCGGTGCCTCGAACTCATTAACGCTGGAAACGCCTCTGCGCACCTTCACCCATGAAAACGGCGATATCGCCGTCCAGATGGGGACGCCGACCGACTGCGTCTATCTGGGGGTGAATGCGCTGATGCAGCCGCGTCCCGACATTGTGGTGTCGGGCATCAATGCCGGCCCCAATCTGGGCGATGATGTGATCTACTCCGGCACGGTGGCGGCAGCGATGGAAGGGCGACATCTTGGCTTGCCGGCTATCGCGGTTTCGCTCAACGGCCATCAGCACTACGCCACCGCTGCGGCCGTGACTTGCGCTCTGCTCAGGGCGCTGACGCATGAACCGCTGCGCACCGGCCGCATTCTCAACATCAACGTTCCCGATCTGCCGTTGTCTGAACTCAAAGGCATCCGCGTGACGCGCTGTGGCAGTCGCCATCCGGCGGATCAGGTGATTGCGCAGCAGGATCCGCGTGGCAATACACTCTACTGGATTGGTCCGCCAGGCGAAAAACTGGATGCGGGCCCGGATACGGACTTCGCCGCCGTGGATCAGGGCTACGTCTCTGTCACGGCACTCCATGTCGATTTAACGGCGCACAGCGCGCAGAACGTGCTCAGTGACTGGCTGGCTAAAGCTGAGGTGAACCTGGCATGGTGAATCGGCGTATTGAGACGTTGCTGTCACAACTGCGTCAGCAGGGCATCGATGATGAAAACCTGCTGAAAGCCATCAGTGAGGTGCCGCGCGAACGTTTTATCGACGAAGCGTTCGAGCATAAAGCCTGGGACAATGTTGCCTTGCCCATCGGCTCCGGTCAGACGATATCACAGCCCTACATGGTCGCGCGGATGACCGCGCTGCTCGGACTTAATCCGCATTCGCGTGTGCTGGAGATTGGTACGGGTTCAGGTTATCAGACGGCGATTCTTGCCCATCTGGTGGACCATGTTTATTCAGTGGAACGCATCAAAGGGCTGCAGTGGCAGGCCAAGCGCCGTCTGAAACAGCTGGATCTGCATAATGTCTCAACCCGTCATGGTGATGGCTGGCAGGGCTGGCCTTCACGTGGCCCCTTCGATGCCATCATCGTCACGGCTGCACCGCCTGAAATTCCGATTGCGCTGATAGCACAACTGGCAGAAGGCGGCATCATGGTGCTGCCGGTTGGCGAAGATCAGCAGGTACTGAAGCGCCTGCGTCGTCAGGGCGAAGAGGTGATGGAAGAGACCATCGAACCAGTGCGTTTCGTCCCGCTGGTGCAGGGCGATCTGGCCTGACCCTCTTCGTATTTCTTCACAACTGTTTCATAGCACCACGTACCTGATGTTGTTACTATCCAGTTTATTCATCGAAAACGCAGATTTTATCGCGCCGCGCAGAGTATCCTGCTGGCAGATACAGTGAAACAGATAGATCAGAGTTGCCATCACGGGGGATTAATGAGCACGGGAAGCACACTTTTTCAGTTACGCCGTCTGGCGGCGCTTTCACTGGTAGGTTTTTGGCTGGCAGGCTGCAGCTCCAGCGACAACTCACAGGCACCCATCAGTCGCGTTGGCGATAATGGTGGCATGAACACTAACCAGTCTGGAGCAGACACGAGTTCAGGCGGCGTTCCTGCCACGCCAGCCCAGGGACAAATGTTAAGCAAAAATTCAGCATCTGCCCCCGCTAGTGGTGGAATGATTAGTACCAACACCAATGTTGAGACGCAGAATGGCCGGATTGTTTACAATCGCAGTTATCAGAACATTCCTAAGGGTAGCTACTCCGGTGAAACTTATACCGTTAAGCGTGGCGACACATTGTTTTACATCGCCTGGATTACCGGCAACGATTTCCGTGATTTAGCCCAGCGCAACAATGTTCCTGCGCCATATGGCCTGAATGTCGGCCAGACTCTGCAGATTGGCAATGGGTCGGGTCAGCCGATTACTGGCGGCAATCCCATTACCGTTGCTGATGCAACGCAGGGCGGCGTTCCGGCGGCGCCACAAATTAAATCGCCTGCTGTTGCACAGCAACCTGTTATTACGTATTCTGATGATTCAGGTAATTCGGGTGGCAGCAAAATGTTGCCTTCGAATGGAGCAAATGTTGCAACGACAACAGCTCCAGTCGTTACCGCACCCCCAACGGTTAGCAGTACAACCAACAGTTCAACGCCGGTCGGAAGCTGGCGCTGGCCGACTGACGGGAAGATCATCGATAACTTCTCTGCCGCCGAAGGTGGCAATAAAGGTATCGATATCGCCGGGACGCGCGGACAATCTGTGGTCGCCACTGCTTCAGGACGAGTGGTTTACGCAGGTAACGCACTCCGGGGTTACGGTAATTTAATCATCATTAAACACAACGATGATTACCTGAGTGCCTACGCCCACAACGATACAATGCTGGTCCGGGAACAACAGGAAGTTAAGGCGGGGCAAAAGATCGCTACCATGGGTAGCACCGGAACCAGTTCAGTCAGATTACACTTTGAAATTCGTTACAAGGGGAAATCCGTAAACCCGTTGCGTTATTTACCGCAGCGATAATCCGGCAGAACAAAACAGGTTTATGTTCTGCCCTGGAATCACGGGTAGGAGCCGCTTATGAGCCAGAATACGCTGAAAGTAAACGAGTTACATGAGAACGCGGAATTCGATGAGAACGGAGCTGAAATTTTTGATGAGAAGGCACTCGTTGAAAATGAAGCCAGTGATAGCGACGTAGCGGAAGAAGAGTTGCTATCACAGGGTGCGACGCAACGTGTGTTAGATGCGACGCAGCTCTATCTCGGGGAGATTGGCTATTCTCCGTTGTTAACGGCAGAGGAAGAAGTCTTCTTCGCTCGCCGTGCATTGCGGGGTGATATCCCTTCCCGTCGCCGTATGATCGAAAGTAACTTACGCCTGGTGGTGAAAATCGCTCGTCGTTACAGCAATCGTGGTTTAGCTCTGCTGGACCTGATTGAAGAAGGTAACCTCGGCCTGATTCGCGCCGTAGAGAAATTTGACCCGGAGCGCGGGTTCCGTTTCTCAACGTACGCCACCTGGTGGATTCGTCAGACCATTGAACGGGCGATCATGAATCAAACCCGTACCATCCGTCTGCCGATTCACATTGTGAAAGAACTGAATGTTTATCTGCGTACTGCGCGTGAACTTTCCCACAAGCTCGACCATGAGCCGAGTGCGGAAGAGATCGCAGAGCAGCTTGATAAACCAGTTGATGACGTAAGCCGCATGTTACGTCTCAACGAACGCATTACCTCGGTTGATACGCCATTAGGCGGTGATTCTGAAAAAGCGCTGCTGGATATTCTGGCCGATGAGAAAGACAACGGCCCGGAAGACACCACGCAGGACGATGATATGAAACAAAGCATCGTTAAATGGCTGTTCGAACTGAACGCCAAGCAGCGTGAAGTGCTGGCACGTCGTTTCGGCCTGTTGGGCTATGAAGCGGCAACACTTGAGGATGTGGGTCGTGAAATCGGCTTAACCCGCGAGCGTGTACGCCAGATTCAGGTTGAAGGTTTACGCCGTCTGCGTGAAATCCTGCAGGCGCAGGGCCTCAGCATTGAAGCACTGTTTCGTGAATAATCGTTAACAGTAAATCTGAGTTTGAATGCGAAAAGCGATGGTGAAAACCATCGCTTTTTTTATGTCTGCAGAAAAGTGATTTGCGGGCGAGCGAGCATAGCACCGCGCATTAACGCGGTGCGATGTACGGGATGTAATGTCAGACCAGCGATTTAAGACGATAAATCCAGTCGAGTGCCTGACGCGGTGTCAGCGTATCGGGATCCAGCGCCTCAAGCGCCTCCATGGCAGGCGAGGTCTCTTCAACCAGCAGCGGCAGCTGAGAGCCATCGACCGTCGATGACGCGGAGTGGTTTGAAACGGTCTCAAGTTCCTTCAGCTTATTGCGTGCCCGCTTAATCACCTCTTTGGGTACGCCGGCCAGCGCCGCCACCGCCAGACCATAGCTCTTACTTGCCGCACCCTCCTGGACGCTGTGCATAAAGGCGATCGTGTCGCCATGCTCAACGGCATCCAGATGGACGTTGACCACGCCTTCCATTTTTTCCGGCAGGGTTGTCAGCTCGAAGTAATGGGTGGCAAACAGCGTCATCGCCTTGATACGGTTCGCCAGGTTTTCGGCGCAGGCCCAGGCCAGCGATAAACCGTCGTAGGTAGATGTTCCGCGTCCAATCTCATCCATCAGCACCAGGCTGTTTTCGGTGGCGTTGTGCAGGATGTTAGCAGTTTCGGTCATCTCAACCATAAAGGTCGAGCGCCCGGAGGCGAGATCGTCAGCGGCACCGACACGGGTAAAGATGCGATCCAGCGGGCCAATCAGCGTCTCATCGGCAGGAACAAAACTGCCAATCCATGCCATCAGCGCAATCAGTGCCGCCTGGCGCATATAGGTACTTTTACCGCCCATGTTGGGGCCGGTAATAATCAGCATTCTGCGCTGGGGTGCCAGTGACAGTGGGTTGGCAATAAACGGCTCTTTCAGAACCTGTTCCACCACCGGATGGCGTCCGCCGCTGATTTTAATCCCGGCTTTATCCTGCAATACCGGGCGGCAATAGTTCAGGGACCAGGCACGTTCTGCCAGGTTGCTTAACACATCCAGCTCTGCCAGCGCGGCGGCACTCAGCTGCAGCGCTTCAAGATGCGGCAGCAACTGATCGAACAGCGCCTCATACAGGCTTTTTTCCAGCGACAGCGCTTTACCCTTGGAGGTGAGTACTTTGTCTTCGTACTCTTTCAGCTCCGGAATGATATAGCGTTCAGCATTTTTCAGGGTCTGACGACGGACATAGTGCATCGGTACCTGATGGCTCTGTCCGCGGCTCACCTGAATGTAATAACCATGCACGCCGTTAAAGCCGACCTTCAGGGTATCCAGTCCCAGCTTCTCGCGTTCGCGGATCTCCAGCCGGTCTAGATAGTCGGTTGCGCCATCTGCCAGTGCGCGCCACTCATCCAGCTCCGCGTTGTAGCCGGGCGCAATCACTCCGCCATCGCGGATCAGCACAGGCGGGGACTCAATCACCGCCTGTTCCAGCAGCTCACGTAACGCAGTGAACTCGCCCATCTGCGTGCGCAGCTTTTGCAACTGCGGTGCCTCAACATCGGCCAGCAACTGGTTAAGTTCCGGCAGTTGCTGAAACGCATGACGCATGCGAGCCAGATCGCGCGGACGTGCGGTGCGCAGGGCCAGGCGAGCCAGGATTCGCTCCAGATCGCCGACCTGACGCAGCACCGGTTGCAGCACGTCGCTGAGATTTTGCAGCTCAGCAATCGACTCCTGACGCTGGTTAATGATGCGCACATCGCGCAGCGGCATATGCAGCCAGCGTTTCAGCATCCGGCTACCCATCGGGGTGACCGTTTTATCCAGCACCGCCGCTAAGGTGTTGTCGGTGCCGCCTGCCAGGTTCTGGGTGATCTCCAGATTACGGCGGGTGGCCGCATCCATGATGATGCTGTCCTGCTGCCGCTCCATGCTCAGCGAGCGAATGTGGGGCAGCGTGGTGCGCTGGGTATCTTTAACATACTGCAGCAGGCAGCCCGCCGCGCTCAGTCCGAGGTGCGCATTCTCCACGCCGAAGCCATTGAGATCGCGGGTGCCGAACTGCAGGTTCAGCTGCTGGCGCGCGGTGTCGATCTCAAACTCCCACAGCGGACGGCGTCGCAGGCCGCGTCGCTGATCGATCAGCGACATCGCCTGGAAATCTTCGGGGTAGAGCAGCTCCGCCGGATTGGTGCGCTGCAGTTCTGCCGCCATGGTTTCAGCATCGGCAGGTTCGCTGAGGCGAAAACGGCCTGAGCTGATATCCAGCGTGGCGTAGCCAAAACCGCGCGGGCTTTGCACAATCGCCGCCAGCAGATTGTCGTGCCGCTCCTGCAACAGCGCCTCATCACTGATGGTACCTGGGGTAACGATGCGCACCACTTTGCGTTCGACCGGGCCTTTGCTCAGCGCCGGATCGCCTATCTGCTCGCAGATGGCTACGGATTCGCCCAGCTGCACCAGTTTAGCCAGGTAACCTTCAACCGCATGATAGGGCACACCCGCCATCGGGATCGGTTCGCCCGCTGACGCACCGCGCTTGGTGAGTGAAATCTCCAGCAGCTGCGAGGCACGTTTTGCGTCGTCATAAAACAGCTCGTAGAAGTCACCCATACGGTAAAACAGCAGAATGTCAGGATGCTCCGCCTTGAGACGCAGGTACTGCTGCATCATCGGCGTGTGGGAAGGAAAGTCCTTTTCGGTTGGCTCTTGCATAAGGTTTTAGCTCATTTTTAATGCGGTAAATTTCTGGCGGTCAACGCCCATGAAACCGAAAGGGATTCCAGGCGCGCAGGATAATCAGATGATAACGAATAGGGCAGGGCATATGCCAGCGTGATGCACAGCCGCGATCCTGACCGGGTGTAACCTGACAGGCATCCTGGCAAATGTGGCGGCGGCTGGCGACAAAAAAGTGCCTGTTCTCATGACGCTGATGCGAGGCTGCGAGGCGGCTCGCGATTTCTGCGGCAGTTTATGGCCAGCAGGACGGCACTGCGCCGCATCGGGAAGGGGGAAAAGTCAGTGCAGCCCGTTCTGCAGCGCCCAGACGGCGGCTTCAAGTCGGGATTTAAGGTTCATCTTCTTCAGCAGATATTTAACGTGAACCTTAACCGTGCTTTCACTGATGGCCAGCTTGCGGGCAATCGCTTTATTAGTCATCCCGTCGCTGATCAGTTGCAGAATATCGCGCTCGCGCCGGGTCAGCTGATTGATGTCGCGCGTCTGAGCAGGCTGCGCTTCACGCAACCGGGCGACCAGAATCGGGGTTAACGCCTCGCTCAGCACGATCTGACCGGCAGCAGCCTGATGCAGCGCTTTCAGTAAGGCTTCCGGTTCCATATCTTTCAGCAGATAACCATCAGCGCCGCGCTTCAACGCGCTGACCACATCCTCTTCATTATCTGAAACGCTGAACACCACTACCCGGCCAGAAAGGGCTATCTCACGCAGCTGGGTCAGGGTATCCAGTCCGTTCAGACCTGGCATATTAAGATCAAGCAGGATCAGGTCGGGATCATGCTGCTGTGCCAGCGCCAGGCCATCAATGCCATTACCCGCTTCGGCAACCACCTGCAGCCTTTCATCCAGCGCAATCAGCTGCTTCAGGCCGTTGCGCAGCATGGGATGGTCGTCGATCAATAAAAGCGTCAATTTCTCTGCCGTCACAATGGCTCCTGCTCCTGTCACATACGCCAGCCCTGAGCGGGCGGAGAGCCTATCTTACCGGTGAAACGGGGTCGCTATATACCCCCAATGGACTACTCCTTTATTTCCAGTCGGACACCCTTTTACAGAAGGCATGGGCGGCCGTGTTTAAACCCTATGATTTATAAGGGTTATCTGAATTCAGTCAACTACTTAACCGGGGTGAAGAGAGGGCGCTGCACCTCTGTAACCTGCATTGCCGTTGATTTGTATCAAGCCCGACACCACGGCGGATGCGCAGGATACGCACAATTATTATTCTGCTGATGAGAGATTTATGACCCAATCCACCTCTTTGCAAACCCCGACGCGCGGCGCGTTAATTCAGGACTGGCAACCGGAAAACGATGCGTTCTGGCAGGCGCGTGGTAAACGTATCGCCAGCCGTAACCTGTGGATTTCTGTCTTCTGTCTGCTGCTGGGCTTCTGCGTCTGGATGCTGTTCAGCACCGTTGCGGTTAACCTGAATAAAGTTGGCTTTACCTTCAGCACTGAGCAGCTCTTTTTACTGACCGCACTGCCGTCGGTTTCTGGCGCGTTGCTGCGTGTGCCTTACTCTTTTGTTATTCCCATCTTTGGGGGACGTCGCTGGACCGCCTTCAGCACCGGCATCCTGATCATTCCCTGCCTGTGGCTCGGCTTTGCCGTACAGGACAGCCAGACCTCATTCACCACTTTTATGGTGATTTCCCTGCTGTGCGGTTTTGGTGGCGCTAACTTCGCGTCGAGCATGGGCAATATCAGCTTCTTCTTTCCCAAAGCCCGTCAGGGCGGCGCGCTGGGCATCAACGGTGGCCTCGGTAATCTTGGCGTCAGCGTAATGCAGTTTGTCGCCCCGCTGGCGATCTCCTGTGCCATTTTTGGTTTTGCCGATGTGGGTCAGACCACCGTCACCGGCGACAGCATCTGGCTGGAGAATGCCGCCTGGATCTGGGTGCCGTTCCTGGCGATCGGCACGCTGGCGGCCTGGTTCGGCATGAACGACCTGGCGGCGGCGAAATCCTCGCTGCGTGAGCAGTTACCGGTGCTGAAACGTCCCCACCTGTGGGTTATGGCGCTGCTCTATCTGGCCACCTTTGGCTCGTTTATTGGTTTCTCTGCCGGTTTTGCCATGCTGACGAAGACGCAATTTCCTGATGTCGTGATCATGCATTACGCCTTTTTCGGCCCCTTTATTGGCGCGCTGGCCCGTTCAGCAGGCGGCATCATTTCTGACCGCTTCGGCGGTACCCGCGTCACGCTTGTCAACTACGTGCTGATGGCGCTGTTTGCTGCGCTGCTGTTCCTTACCCTGCCGGGTGCCGGACATGATGGCTCGTTCGTTGCCTTCTTCGCCGTGTTTATGGGCCTGTTCCTGACGTCCGGGCTGGGCAGCGGCTCCACCTACCAGATGATTGCGGTGATCTTCCGTAAGCTGACGCTGGAACGTATCAAAGCTGAGGGCGGCGACGATGCGCTGGCACAGCGTGAAGCGGCAACAGAAACCTCTGCTGCGCTCGGCTTTATCTCCGCCATTGGCGCGCTGGGCGGTTTCTTTATTCCGCAGACTTTTGGCCTGTCGCTCGCGATGACCGGTTCACCCGCCGGCGCGATGAAAATCTTCCTGGTCTTTTATCTCTGCTGCATCGCGGTGACCTGGCTGGTTTACGGCCGAAAATCACGCGCCTGATAACGACAAAGCCGGTGTGGCGCACCGGCACAATTTCACTTTCTGTGTCGGGACAGATGCAGAGTCAGCAATGTCACATTAAGCCTTCAGGAGTATTCCGGATGAGCAAGTTTCTTGATCGGTTTCGCTATTTCAAACAGCTGGCCGAACCCTTTTCCGGCCAGCATGGCCAGACGTTAAACAGCAACCGCGACTGGGAAGATGGCTATCGCAGTCGCTGGCAGCACGATAAAATCGTGCGCTCCACGCACGGTGTTAACTGTACCGGCTCATGCAGCTGGAAAATCTACGTTAAAAATGGACTGGTCACCTGGGAGACCCAGCAGACCGACTATCCGCGTACCCGTCCCGATCTGCCAAACCATGAGCCGCGTGGCTGCCCACGCGGTGCCAGCTACTCGTGGTATCTCTACAGCGCTAACCGCCTGAAATATCCGTTAATGCGCAAGAAGCTGATTCAGCTCTGGCGCGACGCGAAAGCGCAGCACAGCGACCCGGTGGACGCCTGGGCATCCATCATCAGTAATCCTGAAAAGGCCAGAAGCTACAAACAGGCGCGTGGACGCGGCGGCTTTGTCCGCTCCAGCTGGCAGGAAGTCAACGAGATGATCGCCGCCGCGAACATCTGTACCGCGAAGACTTACGGCCCTGACCGCATTATGGGATTCTCACCGATTCCGGCGATGTCGATGGTCTCTTACGCTGCGGGCGCACGTTACCTGTCACTGATTGGCGGAACCTGTCTGAGCTTCTACGACTGGTACTGCGATCTGCCGCCGGCCTCACCGATGACCTGGGGCGAGCAGACCGACGTGCCGGAATCGGCTGACTGGTACAACTCCTCCTACATTATTGCCTGGGGCTCTAACGTGCCGCAGACCCGTACCCCGGATGCGCACTTCTTTACGGAAGTCCGCTATAAAGGGACGAAAACCGTGGCGATCACGCCGGACTATGCTGAGGTCGCGAAGCTGTGTGACCAGTGGCTGAGTCCGAAGCAGGGCACCGACAGCGCGATGGCGCTGGCGATGGGCCACGTGATGCTGAAAGAGTTTCATCTTGATCGCGAAGTTGGCTATTTCCGCGACTACGTGCGCCGTTACACCGATATGCCGATGCTGGTGCTGCTGGAACCCCGTGAGGGCGGTTTTTACGCCGCCGGCCGTCAGCTGCGCGCCAGCGATCTGGTGGATGGGCTCGGTCAGGAGAATAACCCGGAGTGGAAAACCGTCGCGATCAACGAGGCGACCGGGGAGCTGACCGCGCCGCAGGGATCTATCGGCTTCCGCTGGGGCGAAAAAGGCAAATGGAACCTCGAGCAGCGTGATGGGGCGTCACATCAGGAAGTTGAACTGCAGCTCAGCCTGCTCGGCAGCCATGATGAGGTGGTGGAGGTCGGTTTCCCTTACTTCGGTGGCATTACCAGCGAGCATTTCAACAGCGTTGCGCTGGACGAAATCCTGCTGCATAAGCTGCCGGTGAAACGCCTGCAACTGGCGGATGGCAGTGAAGCGCTGGTCACCAGCGTCTACGATCTGACGCTGGCGAATTATGGTCTGGATCGCGGTCTGGATGATGTCAACTGCGCGCAAACCTACGACGACATCAAAGCGTACAGCCCGGCCTGGGCGGAGCAGATTACGGGAGTCTCCCGTCAGAACATCATTCGCATTGCCCGTGAATTTGCCGAAAACGCCGAGAAGACCCGCGGTCGTTCGATGATCATCGTCGGTGCCGGTATGAACCACTGGTATCACATGGACATGAACTATCGTGGCCTGATGAACATGCTGATTTTCTGCGGCTGCGTCGGTCAGAGCGGCGGTGGCTGGGCGCACTATGTCGGCCAGGAGAAACTCCGTCCGCAGACCGGCTGGACCCCGCTGGCCTTTGGCCTGGACTGGCAGCGTCCGCCACGCCAGATGAACAGCACCTCCTTCTTCTACAACCACTCCAGTCAGTGGCGCTATGAAACCCTGGCCACCAGCGAACTGCTCTCCCCGCTGGCGGATAAAAGTCGCTACAGCGGCAGCCTGATCGACCTTAACGTCCGTTCCGAACGTATGGGCTGGCTGCCTTCAGCGCCGCAGCTTAACGTCAACCCGCTGCACATCGCGGCGCAGGCGAAAGCCGCCGGTCAGTCGCCGCTGGATTACACCGTGGAAAGCCTGAAGCAGGGCACCATGCGGTTTGCCGCTGAACAGCCGGACGATCCGCAGAACTTCCCGCGTAACCTGTTTGTCTGGCGCTCCAACCTGCTCGGCTCATCCGGAAAAGGGCATGAGTACATGCTGAAGTATCTGCTGGGCACGGAAAACGGCATTCAGGGCAAAGATTTAGGCCAGCAGGGCCGCGTGAAGCCGGAAGAGGTGGAGTGGCTGGATCAGGGTGCCGAAGGCAAACTGGATCTGGTGGTCACACTCGACTTCCGCATGTCGAGCACCTGTCTCTACTCCGATGTCGTGCTGCCAACGGCGACCTGGTATGAAAAAGACGATATGAATACCTCGGATATGCATCCGTTTATTCATCCGCTTTCGGCGGCCGTCGATCCTGCCTGGGACTCAAAAAGTGACTGGGAGATCTACAAAGGCATCGCCAAAGCCTTCTCCGATCTCTGCCCGGGTCATTTAGGCGTTGAAACGGACGTCGTTACTCTGCCGGTGTTACATGACTCGCCCGCGGAACTGGCGCAGCCTTTTGAGGCGAAAGACTGGAAAAAAGGCGAATGCGATCTGATTCCGGGTAAAACCGCGCCACACATTATGGTGGTGGAGCGCGACTATCCGGCGACCTGGGAGCGCTTTACCTCGCTGGGACCGTTGCTGGAGACCCTGGGTAACGGCGGCAAAGGTATCAGCTGGAACACCAGCAAAGAGGTCGATTTCCTCAAGCAGCTGAACTACGTCAAAGCGGATGGCCCGGCAGCGGGGCGGCCAAATATCGACACGGCGATCGATGCGGCAGAAGTGATCCTGGCGCTGGCACCGGAAACCAATGGTCAGGTGGCGGTGAAAGCCTGGCAGGCGCTGGGCGTAATTACCGGTCGTGACCACACCCACCTGGCGCTCAATAAAGAAGATGAGAAGATTCGCTTCCGCGATATCCAGGCGCAGCCGCGCAAAATTATCTCCAGTCCGACCTGGTCAGGGCTGGAAGATGAACATGTCTCTTACAACGCCTGCTACACCAACGTTCATGAGCTGATCCCGTGGCGAACCCTGAGCGGCCGTCAGCAGCTCTATCAGGATCATGAGTGGATGCGCGCCTTTGGCGAGAGCCTGATGGTCTATCGTCCGCCAATCGATACCCGTGCGGCGAAGCCGTTGCTGAACAGCAAACCCAACGGTAACCCGGAGAAGGCGCTGAACTTCCTGACGCCACACCAGAAGTGGGGCATTCACTCCACCTACAGCGACAACCTGCTGATGCTGACACTGTCACGCGGCGGACCGATTGTCTGGATGAGTGAAGATGACGCCCGTGAGCTGGGTATTGTGGATAACGACTGGATCGAGGCGTTCAACGCCAACGGTGCGCTGACCGCACGTGCAGTAGTGAGCCAGCGTATCCCGGCGGGTATGACCATGATGTACCACGCGCAGGAACGTATCGTGAATATCCCTGGCTCGGAGATCACCAGCCAGCGCGGCGGGATCCATAACTCGGTGACGCGGACCTGCCCGAAACCGACCCATATGATCGGCGGTTATGCGCAGCTCTCCTGGGGCTTTAACTACTACGGCACCGTTGGCTCTAACCGCGATGAGTTCGTGGTAGTGAGAAAAATGAACAACGTTAACTGGTTAGATGGGGAAGGCAACGATGCCTGCCAGGGCAGCCAGCAGGAGGTAAAACCATGAAAATTCGTTCACAGGTCGGCATGGTGCTGAACCTCGACAAATGTATCGGCTGCCACACCTGCTCGGTAACCTGTAAAAATGTCTGGACCAGCCGCGAGGGCATGGAGTACGCCTGGTTTAACAACGTTGAAAGCAAACCTGGTGTCGGCTATCCGCACGCCTGGGAAGATCAGCAGAAGTGGAAGGGCGGCTGGATCCGTAAGATCAACGGTAAGCTGGAGCCGCGCATGGGCAGTCGCATCGGCCTGCTGTCGAAGATCTTCGCCAACCCGGATGTGCCCGCGCTGGATGATTACTACGAACCGTTCGATTTTGATTATCAGCATCTGCACAATGCGCCCGCCGGTAAGCATCAGCCGATTGCGCGTCCGCGCTCGCTGATCACCGGTCAGCGGATGAAAAAGATCGAAAACGGCCCGAACTGGGAAGAGATCCTCGGCGGCGAGTTTGCCAAACGTTCGCAGGATAAGAACTTCGATAACATCCAGAAGGAGATTTACGGTCAGTTTGAGCACACCTTCATGATGTACCTGCCGCGCCTGTGTGAGCACTGCCTCAACCCGGCGTGTGTGGCGACCTGCCCAAGCGGCGCGATCTACAAACGCGGCGAAGATGGCATCGTGCTGATCGACCAGGATAAATGTCGCGGCTGGCGGATGTGCCTCACCGGCTGTCCGTACAAGAAGATCTACTTCAACTGGAAAAGCGGCAAATCAGAAAAATGTATTTTCTGTTATCCGCGCATTGAAGCGGGCCAGCCCACCGTCTGTTCAGAAACCTGTGTCGGCCGTATCCGCTATCTCGGCGTGTTGCTTTATGACGCTGACCGCATTGAACAGGCGGCCGCAGCGGAAAACGAGAAAGATCTCTATCAGAGCCAGCTGGATATCTTCCTTGATCCCAACGATCCGGCGGTGATTGCGCAGGCGCTGAAAGATGGCGTTGCGCAGAGCGTGATCGACGCAGCACAGCGTTCACCGGTCTATAAAATGGCGATGGAGTGGAAGCTGGCGCTGCCACTTCACCCTGAATACCGCACGCTGCCAATGGTCTGGTATGTGCCACCATTGTCACCGATTCAGTCGGCGGTGGATGGCGGGGCGCTAGCGCACACCGGCGTGCTGCCGGATGTGGAAAGCCTGCGCATTCCGGTTGAGTATCTGGCGAACCTGCTGACCGCAGGCGACACCGCACCGGTGCTGCTGGCACTGAAGCGGATGCTGGCAATGCGTCATTACAAACGCGCAGAAAGCGTGGACGGTGAGCATGATATCCGGGCGCTGGAGCAGGTCGGCCTGACCGAAGCGCAGGCGCAGGAGATGTACCGCTATCTGGCGATCGCGAACTATGAAGATCGCTTTGTGGTGCCCTCCAGCCATCGCGAACTGGCACGTGAAGCCTTCCCGGAAAGCAAAGGCTGCGGCTTTAGCTTTGGCGATGGCTGTCACGGCAGCGACAGCAAATTCAACCTGTTCAACAGCCGCCGTATTGATGCCATCGACGTCAGTAAGAAAACCATTCGTCCGGAGGATGCCTCATGATGACGTTACGGATTCTTTCGCGGCTGCTGGACTACCCGGACGAGGCGCTGTTTACCCACTCTTCCGACCTGATCGCGGCGCTGGATGACGCCACTGAACTCAACCTGCAGCAGAGCGCACGGCTGGTGCGGTTTATCAATCAGCTCTGTGCCCGGGCACTGCTCGACGTGCAGGCTGACTACTGCGAACTGTTTGATCGTGGCCGCGCCACCTCGCTGCTGCTGTTTGAACACGTGCATGGTGAGTCACGCGATCGCGGTCAGGCGATGGTTGATCTGCTGGAACAGTATCGTGCCGATGGTCTGGAGCTGGACAGCAAAGAACTGCCCGATTTCCTGCCGCTCTACCTGGAGTATCTCGCCTGTAAAAGCGATGAGGCCGCGCGTCAGGGACTGGACGACATCGTGCCTATCCTGGCCTTGCTGGCGGCGCGGCTTGAAGAGCGTCAGAGCCCCTACGCCGATCTCTTCACAGTGTTACTGACGCTGTCCGGTAGCGCGGTTGATCCTGCGGCCCTCAAGCCACAGGTGGCGCAGGAAGCGCGCGACGATACGCCGGCAGCACTGGATGCTGTCTGGGAAGAGGAGCAGATTAAATTTCTCGGCGAACAGGGCTGCGCCTCGGCGCAGCAGGCGATGCATCAGCGTCGCTTCGCCGATGCGGTCGCGCCGCAGTATCTGGACATCGCCGCGGCGACGGCGCGTACCACAGGAGAATCAGCATGAATTTTATTAACACTTTCTTCTTCGATATTTACCCCTATCTCGCCGGAACGGTCTTCCTGGTGGGAAGCTGGCTGCGCTATGACTACGGGCAGTACAGCTGGCGTGCCGGTTCCAGTCAGATGCTGGACAAAAAAGGGATGCGTCTCGCCTCCAACCTGTTCCACATCGGCATCATCGGTATTTTCTTCGGTCATATCGTCGGGATGCTGACGCCGCACTGGATGTATGAATCCTTCCTGCCGATCGACGTGAAGCAGAAACTGGCGATGATTGCCGGTGGCCTGTTCGGGGCGATGACACTGCTGGGTGGTGGACTGCTGCTGAAGCGCCGTCTGACCAATCCACGGGTGCGGGCGACCAGTAGCGTCGGTGATATTCTGATCATGACCCTGCTGGTGGCTCAGGCGACGCTGGGCCTGCTGACCATTCCCTTCTCCGCCCAGCATATGGACGGCAGTGAAATGATGAAGCTGGTGGGCTGGGCGCAGGCGGTGGTGACCTTCCACGGTGGCGCTTCGCAGCATCTCGATGGCGTGGCGTTTATCTACCGCGTGCACATGGTGCTGGGAATGACGCTGTTCCTGCTGTTCCCGTTCTGCCGGCTGGTGCATATCTGGAGCGCGCCGGTTGAGTATCTGACCCGTCGTTATCAGCTGGTGAGAAACCGCCGCTAAGCGCATGATGGTTGCGGGGCAGAGAGAGCCCCGCAGCCATTTTAGCCCACGGCTGCCTTGACGTTTTTTTAAGATTTTGCCCTGTATGTCATTGCGCTGAACGTCTACTATTACCGCATCTGAAATTACCCCTCGTTTATGGATAACCGATGCGCCTCAAGTTAGCCTTCCTTGCGTTCATCCCGCTTCTGGCCTCCTGCAGCAGCAAACCTGAAGTCCCGTCCCAGCAGAAGATGCTGGCTGCGCCACAGGGCGGTTTTTTACTGCAGCCGTCGCACAGCGGACAGGCGATGTTTGGCGACTTTGCCGGTAACCCGGCAGCAGAGCAATTTATCGATAAGATGGTAGAGAAGCATGACTTTGACCGTCAGCAACTGCACAACATCATCGGTCAGGCCAAACGACTGGATTATGTGCTGCGACTGATGGACCGTCAGGCACCAAGCTATACGCCAGCGCCAGGGCCTAATGGCGCCTGGATCCGCTATCGCAACAAGTTCATTACGCCCGATAACGTGCAAAATGGGGTGGCGTTCTGGAATCAGTATCAGGATGCCCTGCAACGCGCACAGCAGGTTTATGGCGTGCCACCGGAAATTATCGTGGGCATCATTGGCGTGGAAACCCGCTGGGGTCGTGTGATGGGGAAAACGCGGATTCTGGATGCGCTTGCGACCTTATCCTTTAACTATCCGCGCCGCGCAGAGTACTTCAGCAGCGAGCTGGAAACCTTTCTGTTGATGTCGCGCAAAGAGCAGGATGACCCGCTGGCGCTGAAAGGCTCCTTTGCCGGGGCGATGGGCTATGGTCAGTTTATGCCCTCCTCTTACAATGATTATGCGGTTGATTTCAACGGAGACGGTCATGCAAACCTGTGGGATCCGGTGGATGCTATCGGCAGCGTGGCGCACTATTTTCAGAAGCATGGCTGGCGCAGCGGCGAAAATGTGGCGGTACCGGCCAGCGGTCAGGCACCGATGCTGGAAGATGGCTTCAAAACCCGTTACAGCGTGAGCATGCTGGCGGCGTCAGGATTGTCACCACAGGGCTCGCTGAACGGTAACGATCAGGTCAGTCTGCTACGCCTGGATTTGGGCACCAGCTACCAGTACTGGTACGGCTTACCCAATTTCTATGTCATTACCCGCTACAACCACAGTACCCATTATGCGATGGCGGTGTGGCAGCTGGGTGAGGCGGTGAGCAAGGCACGCCAGGGCGGCCTGTTATAAAGGCTGTCCTTGTTAACTGTAAGGTTATATGATGACGCCCTTTTTCAGGCCACACAGCCACTGATATTTCTGGAGTCACTATGTCTTTACCTGCCTGCCCGGCTTGTCACGCCGATTACACCTGGCAAGATGGCGATAACCTTAACTGCCCCTCCTGCGGTCACATCTGGACCGAGGGAGAAGGTGACAGCAGCAACGCAACACTGGAAGTGCGTGATGCCAACGGCAATCTGCTGGCAGATGGCGACAGCGTCACGGTGATCAAAGATCTCAAGGTGAAGGGCAGTTCTTCATCGCTGAAGATCGGCACTAAAGTGAAAAGCATTCGTCTGGTTGAAGGGGACCACAACATCGATTGTAAAATCGACGGTTTTGGCCCGATGAAATTAAAATCTGAGTTTGTGAAAAAGAACTGAGATCGGGGGCGCAGGGATGCGCCCGCTTTCCTGCTTAGCTGAACAGCTTATCAATTGCGGCACACTGTTCCGCATTCAGCGTGCCACCGTAGTTTCGTGAGCCGCTGCTCATCGAGTCATAGCGCCGTGCCACGGCCGTTTTAATTGTCGTTACGAAATCATCTCCAATACTGTAAATCGCCATCAGACGGCCGATCTGCTGCTGCAGGCGCGTCAGCTCCGGCAGATTGCCACTTCGCCACGCCGTCATCATCTGCGCAAAGTACTCCGGCACAATATTATTCAGTCCTGAAATGACACCGGCACCGCCCGCCAGCAGGTTCGGGAGCAGGTACTCGTCATACCCCGACAGTACGGCGAAATCGCTACGCACCTTGCGGGTCTCTTCAATCATCATCCGGTTGTGCGACAGGCAATCCACCGTATCTTTAATGCCGGCGAAGTTGGGCAGCTTTGCCGCCAGGGCGGCAATCAGCGCGGGCGTCAGATCGCAGCCAGTGCGGGCTGGAAAGTTGTAGGCAAACCATTTACCACCCAGCTGCGCGTCCAGTGCTTCGAAGTAGTGCATCAGCTGGTTTTGCGTCTGGCCATAATAGTAGGGTGGCAGCACCATCACCGCGTCAAAATCATTTTTCCAGGCGGCTTCAGCCAGCTCCAGCATGTCAGGAATGCAGGTTGCCGAGACGTTCGCGACCATCTTCAGCGATGACAAGGGTCTGGCTTCCTGAATCAGTTGTAAGCGTTCCTGCTGCGTCAGTGAGGCGAACTCGCCAATGCTGCCCATCACCAGTAAGGTATCGATACCGGAGTCATTGAGGCGGGAGAAATGTCGCCCGAGCGCATCAATATCGACCGCACCCTGCGCATTAAACGGGGTGACTGAAGGGCACCAGACACCGGCAAAGGGCGATTTTTCACTCATAAATGACTCCTGAATCGGATGTTAAAAAAATGAAACAGTGTTTTAACTTAATGACTCCGGCCGGTCTCTGCCAGCGCATGATTCAAAAGTGAGCAACGGGTCGCACTTTTTCCTCTTTCATCCGTCTCAGTAAGCGGATGCATCTGATAACTGAGCGAGAGGTCATGATGAAAGAGTGGGATCCTGTGCTGTACCGTAAGTTTGAAGCAGAACGAACCCGTCCAGCCCGCGAACTTCTGGCGCGCCTCAGCCTGGAACAGGTTGAGCAGGTGACCGATCTGGGATGCGGGCCCGGTAACAGCACCGAGCTGCTCGCCGATGCCTGGCCACTGGCGCAGATTACCGGGCTGGACAGTTCCGCCACGATGTTAACTCAGGCCGCTGAACGCCTGCCGCACTGTCGTTTTATCCAGGCGGACATCCGCAACTGGCAGGCCGATGTGCCGCAGCAGGTGGTCTACGCCAATGCGTCTCTGCAATGGCTGGATAATCACGCAACGCTGTTTCCCCATCTGGTCAGCCAGCTGGCGCCCGGTGGCGTGTTAGCGATCCAGATGCCTGATAACCTGAATGAGCCGTCGCACCGGCTGATGCGCGAGGTGGCGGCAACAGATCGCTGGCGTTCACGCATCAATGCCGATGCCGCTGAACGTACACAGCTGCTTTCCACGGGCGAGTATTACGATCTGCTGACGCAGGCCGGCTGTGAGGTGGATATCTGGCGTACCACCTATTATCACGTGATGGCCGATGCGCAGGCAATTATCAGCTGGCTGCAGGCGACCGGTTTACGGCCTTTCCTGGCAACGCTGGATGAGACCGAACAGTCGGCGTTTCAGACCGATTATCATCAGCGTCTGCTCGCGGCTTATCCGGCTCAGGCCGATGGTCAGGTGTTGCTCGCCTTCCCGCGTCTTTTTATGGTTGCGGTGAAAAACCGGTAAGCGCAGTGGAAAGCTGGCCGCAAAAACAGCGTAATAATGGTGAGTGACCTTGAAAAAGCGGTTTTTCTGCACCACCTTCAACCCACAGCCAAAGGGAGAGTCGCAATGGATGATCAGCAATTGCAGGCGCTTAGTGCGCAGATAGGTGAGAAGCTGAAGCAGCGCAATGCCACCGTAACCTGTGCGGAATCCTGCACGGGGGGATGGATTGCCAAAGTCTTTACCGATATCAGCGGCAGCTCCGCCTGGTTCGAGCGGGGTTTTGTGACCTACAGTAACCAGGCCAAACAGCAGATGGTCAGTGTTCAGGCTGCTTCCCTGTTGCAGTATGGTGCGGTAAGTGATGTGGTGGTGCGGGAGATGGCGCTGGGTGCCCGCAGGGCGGCCCATGCTGACTACGTGATCTCCGTCAGCGGTATTGCCGGTCCGGATGGCGGCAGTGAAGAAAAACCGGTGGGTACGGTATGGTTTGGCTTTGCCGGGCCGCAGGGTAACGTATTGACTTTTCAGCAGCATTTTAGCGGCGATCGTGATGCCGTACGCCGCCAGTCGGTGGCATGGGCCCTGCAGAAACTGTATGGCGAATTTCTGACAAATTAAACTTGATACTGTATGACTATACAGTATAATTGTCGGCAACAGAAAGAGTACAGGCACCCTGAGTGCGTGTTTACCCGGCTTGATTAGGAGTTGAAATGGCGATTGATGAAAACAAACAGAAGGCTTTAGCTGCCGCGCTTGGCCAGATTGAGAAGCAATTTGGTAAAGGCTCCATCATGCGCTTGGGTGAAGACCGCTCAATGGATGTGGAAACTATCTCTACCGGCTCGCTGTCGCTGGATATCGCATTAGGCGCAGGCGGTCTGCCAATGGGCCGTATCGTTGAGATCTACGGACCTGAGTCTTCAGGTAAAACCACGCTGACTTTGCAGGTTATCGCATCTGCACAGCGTAAAGGTAAAACCTGTGCCTTTATCGATGCCGAGCATGCGCTTGATCCGGTTTACGCCAAGAAACTCGGCGTAGACATTGATAACCTGCTCTGCTCTCAGCCAGACACTGGTGAGCAGGCGCTGGAAATCTGTGATGCGCTGGCGCGCTCTGGTGCCGTTGACGTGATCATCGTCGACTCCGTCGCGGCGCTGACGCCTAAAGCGGAAATCGAAGGTGAAATCGGTGACTCACACATGGGCCTCGCGGCACGTATGATGAGCCAGGCGATGCGTAAACTGGCCGGTAACCTGAAGCAGTCCAATACCCTGCTGATTTTCATCAACCAGATCCGTATGAAAATTGGTGTGATGTTTGGTAACCCGGAAACCACCACTGGTGGTAACGCGCTGAAGTTCTACGCCTCTGTCCGTCTTGATATCCGCCGTATCGGTGCAATCAAAGAGGGCGATAACGTGGTCGGCAGTGAGACCCGCGTTAAAGTGGTGAAAAACAAAATCGCCGCGCCATTCAAACAGGCTGAATTCCAGATCATGTACGGCGAAGGTATCAATACCTTTGGTGAGCTGGTCGACCTGGGCGTGAAGCACAAGCTGATTGAAAAAGCGGGTGCATGGTACAGCTACAATGGCGACAAGATTGGTCAGGGTAAATCGAATGCCGGCAACTTCCTGAAAGAGAATGCTGCTGTGGCAAACGAGATTGATCTGAAGTTACGTGAGATGTTGCTCAACGGCGCGGATGAAAAACTCGCAGCAGCCGACAAGGCTGCTGAGAAAGAAGACGCGGCTGAAGCGAACGAAGACTTCTAATCTCTGATGCGGGAGGGGCGAAAGCCTCTCCCGTAGTTTTATCCCCCTCTATTGCCTTTCTTGCCTTCCCTCTGTCCTGTTCTGTCGCCATAATCTCCCTCTGTTTGTACAAGGTGCGCAGTATGACTGAACCCTCTCAGCCCCAACCTAATGTCGTCTCTTACTCTCGTCTGCTTGACCGTGCGATGCGTATTCTGGGTCAGCGCGACCACAGCCGTGCAGAGTTAGCGCGTAAACTGCAACAATCAGCGCAGCGTGCTGCGTGGGCGCAAAAAAAAGAGCCCGAAATTGTTACCGAAGCGTTGCTGGAACAGGTTCTTAACTGGTGTCAGGAAAGCGGCTGGTTAAACGACGAGCGTTTCACCGAACGATTTATTCAGAGCCGGAGCCGTAAGGGCTTTGGATCGCAGCGCGTGCGCCTTGAACTGGGCCAGAAAGGCATCGACCGTGAAGCCATTGATCTTGCAATGGAAGAGACTGAGGTAGACTGGGCGGCGTGCGCGGCTCAACTGGCTGAACGAAAATTCGGACACCCGCTGCCCACAGAGTGGAAAGAGAAAGCGAAAGTACTACGCTATCTGCAATCAAAGGGTTTTATGAGCGAAGATATCCAGTCCATTTTCAGAAATTTTGATGACTAAAAGCCGATGTAATTTTACTTCCCACTGAAGAAAATTTATCTTATTACCACTTTTTGTTCCGCTAATCAGGCACCACCAGAATGTGGTCGCGCCGATCAGAGGGAACGTTCGTTAGCGTGATTCCAGGATATATATGAGCAAGAGCACTGCTGAGATCCGTCAAGCGTTTCTCGACTTTTTTCATAGCAAGGGACATGAGGTTGTAACCAGCAGCTCCCTCGTACCGAATAACGATCCAACGTTGTTGTTTACTAACGCCGGGATGAACCAGTTTAAAGATGTGTTCCTCGGTCAGGACAAACGTGACTACACACGTGCGACCACGTCACAGCGCTGCGTACGCGCAGGCGGCAAACACAACGATCTTGAAAACGTCGGTTACACCGCACGTCACCACACCTTCTTTGAAATGCTGGGTAACTTCAGCTTTGGTGACTATTTCAAGAGAGAGGCGATTGGTTTTGCCTGGGAACTGCTGACGAGCGAGCAGTGGTTCAGCCTGCCAAAAGAGCGTCTGTGGGTGACGATCTATGAAACCGACGATGAAGCCTTTGATATCTGGGCGAACGAAATCGGTGTGCCACGTGAACGCATTATTCGCATTGGCGACAACAAGGGCAGCGCGTATGCGTCAGATAACTTCTGGCAGATGGGCGATACCGGTCCTTGTGGTCCGTGCAGCGAGATTTTCTACGATCATGGCGATCACATCTGGGGTGGCCCGCCGGGCAGCCCGGAAGAAGATGGTGACCGTTACATTGAGATCTGGAACATCGTCTTTATGCAGTTCAACCGTCAGGCTGATGGCACCATGCTGCCGCTGCCAAAACCGTCGGTTGATACCGGAATGGGCCTTGAGCGTATTTCTGCCGTTCTGCAACACGTCAACTCCAACTATGAAATCGACCTGTTCCAGAAACTGATTCAGGCCGTGGCACAGGTTACCGGTGCCACTGACCTCAGTAACAAATCGCTGCGTGTCATTGCCGACCACATTCGCTCCTGTGCATTCCTGATTGCCGATGGCGTCATCCCGTCTAATGAGAACCGTGGCTACGTGCTGCGTCGTATCATTCGTCGCGCCGTGCGTCATGGCAACATGCTGGGCGCTAAAGAGGCCTTCTTCTATAAGCTGGTTGCGCCACTGGTTGAGGTCATGGGTGCCGCAGGCGAAGAGTTACAGCGCCAGCAGGCTCAGGTTGAGCAGGTGCTGAAAAGCGAAGAAGATCAGTTTGCCAGAACCCTGGAGCGCGGACTGGCGCTGCTGGACGAAGAGCTGGAAAAACTGCAGGGCGACACGCTGGATGGCGAAATCGTCTTCCGTCTCTACGATACCTTTGGTTTCCCGGCTGATTTAACGGCTGACGTCTGTCGCGAACGCAATCTGAAGATCGACGAAGCTGGCTTTGAGCGGGCGATGGAGCAGCAGCGTCAGCGCGCACGTGAAGCGAGTGGCTTCGGTGCTGACTACAGCAACGTTATTCGTATTGATGCCGCCTCATCCTTCAAAGGCTACGACCAGCTCGATTTAGCTGCCACGGTGAAAGCGCTCTATGTTGCAGGCGAGGCGGTTGATGAAGTGACCGCGGGTCAGGATGCTGTGGTCGTGCTGGATGAAACGCCATTCTATGGCGAATCGGGTGGCCAGGTAGGCGATACTGGTCTGTTGAAAGGGAAGAATGCTGAATTTAGCGTCCAGGATACACAAAAATATGGTCAGGCAATCGGTCATGTCGGTAAGCTGACCGCAGGGCAGTTGCGTATCGGTGATCGCCTTGAGGCACAGGTTGATGCGGCACGCCGTGCGCGCATCCGTCTTAACCACTCTGCTACTCACTTACTGCATGCCGCCTTGCGTCAGGTTTTAGGTGAGCATGTGGCGCAGAAAGGCTCGCTGGTTAACGACAAGTACCTGCGTTTCGATTTCTCGCATTTCGAAGCGATGAAACCTCAGGAGATTCGTCAGGTCGAAGATATCGTCAATGCGCAAATTCGTCGCAACCTGCCGGTTGAAACCGAAGTGATGGATCTGGATGCGGCGAAGTCTAAAGGGGCAATGGCACTGTTTGGCGAGAAATATGATCAGCGCGTGCGCGTTCTGACCATGGGTGATTTCTCTGTTGAGCTGTGTGGTGGTACCCATGCTGCGCGCACGGGTGACATCGGGCTGTTCCGTATTCAGGCGGAGTCAGGTACCGCAGCCGGTATTCGTCGTATCGAAGCGATTACGGGTGAAGGCGCGCTGGCGCAGGTCAATGCGCAGAGCAGCCAGCTGCAGGATCTTGCGCAGCTGGTAAAAGCGAACAGCAGCAACCTGAATGAGAAAGTGCGTGGTCTGGTCGATCATGTACGGGCTCTGGAGAAAGAGTTGCAGCAACTGCGCGATCAGCAAGCCGCGCAGGAGAGCGCTTCACTGAGCAGCAATGCTATCGACATTAAGGGAGTGAAACTGCTGGTCAGTGAGCTCAACAATGTTGAACCTAAAATGTTGCGTACCATGGTTGATGATCTTAAGAATCAGCTGGGGTCGGCGATTATTGTGCTGGCAACGGTTACTGAAGGTAAGGTGTCGCTGATTGCGGGTGTGACCAAAGATCTGACTGACCGTGTTAAAGCGGGTGAGTTGATTGCCGGTCTGGCTCAGCAGGTTGGCGGGAAGGGCGGTGGCCGTCCTGATATGGCACAAGCTGGTGGTAACGATGCGGGTGCTCTGAAAGGCGCATTAGCAGGGGTTGAGGACTGGGTCAGCAGCCGTCTGTAAGTGAATTAAAACAAGGCATCGTAAAAAGCGTCAGAACGGTTGTTCCGGCGCTTTTTAATACGATGCTAAAGCAGCAAATGACAAAGTCAGGTTGATGTAGTGTATTTCGGCTAAACTAACTATCAGCAGAATGTATTGGCGCATCGATGTGCATTGGTGTATTTCTCATACACATTGTGCAGCGTTAAATGATGGATAATGCCGGGAGCCTGTACAAGCCCGACTCTTTTAATCTTTCAAGGAGCAAAGAATGCTTATTCTAACTCGTCGAGTTGGTGAAACCCTCATGATCGGTGATGAGGTAACTGTAACGGTGCTGGGTGTTAAGGGTAACCAGGTTCGTATCGGTGTTAACGCGCCGAAAGAAGTGTCTGTGCATCGCGAAGAGATCTATCAACGCATCCAGGCTGAAAAAACGCAACAAACCAGCGTTTAACGGATTCAGCGTCTCGCACCTGTGCGAGGCGCTACCGCTTTCTGTAAAAATCCTGCCTTTTCTTTCTACCTGTTCCTCCTCTGTTTTGTTAACGCCATCATCTTTCATTGTTGATAATTCACTCTTTTTGTCGCCATTTTGTCCCAATTGTGTGTGATTTGCTCAATCAAACAAAGTTTCGGAAAAATTGTTTGACTTAAAAGTCCGGGAAAGTAATATGTGCGCCACGCAGTGCCGATGAGCAGAAACAACGTTCAGACGCACAGTTCGAAAGAAAGCGTAAGGTGAGGTGGCCGAGAGGCTGAAGGCGCTCCCCTGCTAAGGGAGTATACGGTCAAAAGCTGTATCGAGGGTTCGAATCCCTCCCTCACCGCCATTTTCGATGCATCCATAGCTCAGCTGGATAGAGTACTCGGCTACGAACCGAGCGGTCGGAGGTTCGAATCCTCCTGGATGCACCATCGAAACAAAGCGAATTAGCAATTCCTTTCATGGTGAGTAGTTAGCACCCTGCGTTGTACAAGAATTTGTTTTATGCATCCATAGCTCAGCTGGATAGAGTACTCGGCTACGAACCGAGCGGTCGGAGGTTCGAATCCTCCTGGATGCACCATATTCTTCCCGAATATGGACAGTGCCTAAGTGTGTCATGACGTGATTATCGTTCAGGCCGCACTAAGGAGGATAACGTTGCATCAGCAACGGCCCATAGGGCGAAGCGCAAGCTGAGTAATCCTCCTGGATGCACCATTCTTTGTAACATCCTCAGGTTGGTTTCTGTAAGTCCATAAAAATTTGTACCTCAAAAGATAGACCCCAATGCATCCATAGCTCAGCTGGATAGAGTACTCGGCTACGAACCGAGCGGTCGGAGGTTCGAATCCTCCTGGATGCACCATCTTCTCGAATGTTGGCAGTTCCTCAGTGTGACATGACGCA
The DNA here is from genome assembly GCF_025910055.1 of Pantoea sp. JV6. NCBI lineage: Bacteria > Pseudomonadati > Pseudomonadota > Gammaproteobacteria > Enterobacterales > Erwiniaceae > Pantoea > Pantoea sp. JV6. The sequence goes on from NZ_JAPCIM010000023.1 coordinate 169,549, forward strand.
ATAAGCGTTCCGGCCGCACGAAGGGGGATAACGTTGCATCAGCAACGGCCCGCAGGGCGAAGCGCAAGCTGAGTCATCCTCCTGGATGCACCATCTTCTTCTTTAGCCTCAAAATCCCTCAAAGTATCATGGCGCGATGATCGCTAAGACCTCACTAAACACGATAGCGTTACTTCCGTAACCGCCCGTACAGCAAACGCTGAGTGAGTATCCTGAAAAACCTCTGCAGTTTCCCTCTGGCTTCACACGCACTCTTTTCCTGTTTAATCTGCTCCATTGATTCATCATCCTGACTTAAGCGATCCGAAACGCCTGTTTCCCGCATCAACGCCTTCTGTTTTGCTGCCCATGCCCGTCCGCCGCCGCTTGTCTGCCAGAAGAATGTTAAAAAAACGCTGGAATTTCGTACGTTTATCGCTGGTCGTGCACGATCACCTTTATCTGAAAACAAAAATTGTTAATGCTTTCAAAGCATTTGCTGTTCATCCCCCCTGGCGACAACCTGTCCACATTAGGCTAAAGTAATGTCTCATTTGATGAATGTCCGGAGTGACAATGTACGATCAATATGACGCCCTGATTTTCGATATGGACGGCACGATTCTTGATACTGAGCCGACACATCGAAAAGCGTGGCGTCAGGTGCTCCAGCGTTATGGATTAACGCTGGATGAAGCACGTATTATCGACTTCAATGGCGCACCAACCTGGCGGCTGTCGCAGTTCATCATTGAATCCAATCAGTCGTCACTCGACCCTCATCTTCTTGCCGCAGAAAAAACCGCTGCCGTGAAAGCGATGCTGCTGGAAAACGTGAAGCCACTGCCTTTAATGGAGGTGGTGAAAGCGTATCACGGGCGTCGTCCGATGGCGGTCGGTACCGGAAGCGAACACAGCATGGCAGAGGCGTTACTGACGCAGCTGGGCGTACGTGAGCTCTTTTCGGCCGTCGTCGGTGCTGACGACGTACAGCGTCATAAACCTGAGCCTGAAACCTTCTTACGCTGCGCTGAGCTGATGGGTGTGACGCCGGCACGTTGTGTGGTGTTTGAGGATGCGGACTTTGGTATTCAGGCAGCGAAGGCGGCAGGTATGGCTGTGGTGGATGTCCGCTTACTGTGAGTGACGTTCTTACCTATGCCTCGATGTTCGGCAGCAGCTTTTTAAGTGCAACGCTCCTGCCGGGAAGTTCTGAAGCACTGCTGATAGCACTATTGATAGCAAAAAAGACATCAGTTTACGGGTTGCTTTTGGCCGCATCACTGGGAAACACCTTGGGCGGCTTAACCAACATTCTTATTGGTCGCTTGCTGCCGTTAAAACGTCAGGGGCGATGGCATGACACAGCAATGACGTGGTTGCACCGACTGGGACCTGCAGCACTGTTATTCAGCTGGCTGCCAGTGATAGGTGATCTGCTCTGCGTTCTGGCAGGCTGGTTACGTTTCGCCTGGCTACCCGCGATGCTGTTTCTCGCTGTCGGCAAAACACTGCGTTATATCGTTATCGCGACTGCCACATTACAGGGTATGCAATGGTGGCATTGATTCGCACAGATTCGAGGCTACGGTTAACATTATGCTGAACAAAAATAAATTATTATCACAGCGGGGGGGTAATGTGATCCCGGACGTATCTAAAGCGCTCTCCTGGCTGGAAGCGCATCCCAATGCCCTTAAAGGTATTGGCCGTGGCATCGAGCGTGAAACGCTGCGTGTAGAGGCAAATGGCGAGCTGGCAAAAAGCGGTCACCCGGAATCTCTGGGGTCGGCGCTGAAACATGACTGGATCACCACTGACTTTGCCGAAACGTTGCTGGAATTTATTACGCCAGTGGATCACAGCATTGATCATATGCTGGCATTCCTGCGCGATATCCATCGTCACGTTGCCCGTGAACTGGGTGATGAACGCATGTGGCCATTTAGTATGCCGTGCGTGATTGACGATGCGGACAATATTGAGCTGGCGCAATATGGCACGTCCAATATTGGTCAGATGAAGACGCTCTACCGCGAAGGGCTGAAAAACCGCTACGGCGCGTTGATGCAGACCATCTCCGGCATTCACTATAACTTCTCACTGCCACTCTCATTCTGGCAGGAGTGGGCTGACGTGAAAGATAAGGAAAGCGGAAAAGAGACCATCTCGGCGGGCTATCTGCGGCTGATCCGCAACTATTATCGCTTCGGCTGGGTGATCCCCTATCTGTTTGGCGCATCGCCTGCTATCAGCTCCAGCTTCCTGCAGGGCCGTGAGAGCGCGCTGCCGTTTGAAACCAACGACAAAGACACGATGTGGCTGCCGTACGCCACCTCACTGCGTCTGAGCGATTTAGGCTATACCAATAAATCGCAGAGCTCTCTGGGCATCACGTTTAACTCACTGGAAGGCTATGTCACTGCGCTGAAGAAAGCGATCAAGACACCGTCAGAAGAGTATGCAGCGATGGGCACTAAAGATGCCGACGGTAACTGGCTGCAGCTCAACACCAACGTGCTGCAGATTGAAAACGAGCTCTATGCGCCAATCCGGCCTAAGCGTGTGACACGCTCGGGTGAAGCGCCCTCTGATGCGCTGCTGCGTGGTGGTATTGAGTACATTGAAGTGCGTTCGCTGGATATCAATCCGTTCTCTGCAATCGGCGTAGATGAGAATCAGGTTCGCTTCCTCGACCTGTTCCTGATCTGGTGTACCCTGGCCGATGCGCCGGAAATGAGTGCAGATGAGTTGCAATGCACCCGTATAAACTGGAACCGGGTTGTGCTGGAAGGGCGTAAACCGGACCAGAAAATTGCCGTAGGCTGCGGAGAAGCGGAACATTCGCTGGTTGAAGTGGGCAAAACCCTGTTTGCCGATCTGCGTCGGGTTGCTGAAGTGTTAGACAGTCATAATCAGGACAGCACGGAATATCAGCAGGTTTGCGATCAACTGGTAGCATCGTTCGACGATCCTGAGCTAACCTACTCGGCGCGCATCCTTCAGGCAATGAAGGACAATGGTGTAACCGGAACCGGCGTGGCGCTGGCTGAACAGTATCGCCATCTGCTCTGCGAAGAGTCGCTGGAAGTGCTGACAGAAGAAGATTTCACGCGTCAGGCGCAGGCGTCTGTTGCTGCACAGCAGCAGCTGGAAGCGAATGATAAGCTGGATTTTGAAGCGTATCTGGCGAGCCGGGAAGGGTAGAAAAGAAAAAGGCCACATCAATGTGGCCAAATTAACATCTCTGTTGTCAGGGATGATGATAACAAATGCGCGTCTTTCATATATTCAGACGTTGGGCGAACAGAAAAGTTTCATCGTTTTAAAAAAAATTCTCAGAACAGGAGGTGACGTATGCCACTACTGGACAGTTTTACCGTTGATCACACCATCATGGGCGCACCGGCAGTTCGCGTGGCGAAAACCATGAAGACTCCGCATGGCGATACGATTACCGTTTTTGACCTGCGTTTTTGCCGCCCGAACATTGATATTCTCACTGAGCGTGGCATTCATACGCTGGAGCATCTCTTTGCCGGATTCATGCGTGATCACCTGAATGGTGATGGTGTGGAAATCGTCGATATCTCGCCAATGGGTTGCCGCACCGGCTTCTACATGAGCCTGATTGGTACACCAGACGAGCAGCGCGTTGCCAAAGCGTGGAAAGGGGCGATGGAAGATGTTCTGAAAGTGAAAGATCAGAACCAGATCCCTGAGCTGAATGAATACCAGTGCGGCAGCTACAAGCTGCACTCACTGGATGAAGCGCAGCAGATCGCCCGCAATGTGCTGGCGCATGAGATCGGCGTTAACCGCAACGAAGATCTGAAACTGCCTGCTGAAAAGCTGAAAGAACTGCACATCTAGTCAGGGCTTTGCTGCTAAAAAAAACGCCGCATCATGTCGATTGCGGCGTTTTTTTATCGCTTCAGGACCCTACCGATTTTTTCAGTGGCGTCTTCGGCGTAATGCGCACTTGTTTAATCATGTTGTCCTGCACGTCCAGAATATCGACGTTGTAGTGGCCGATCTGAACACGGGTGGCGATGGCAGGGATCTCTTCCAGCGCTTCCAGCAGCATGCCGTTGATGGTGCGCGCTTCCTGCTCTGGCAGCTGCCAGTTAAACGCCTTGTTAATTTCACGCACACTGGCGCTGCCTTCAATCAGCACGGACCCATCATTCTGCGGCATCACTTCTTCTGCCAGTGACGGTGACATGGAGGTGGTGAAGTCACCCACGATCTCCTCCAGAATGTCCTCTATCGTCACCAGCCCCTTGATGTCGCCATACTCATCCACCACCACGCCGGCTTTCTCTTTGTTGCGCTGGAACTTCACCAGTTGGGTGTTCAGCGGTGTCCCTTCCGGGATGTAGTAGATCTCATCGGCGGCGCGCAGCAGCGTCTCTTTGGTGAACTCTTTTTTCTCCGTCATCATGCGCCAGGCTTCGCGCACCCGCAGCATGCCGACGCAGTCATCCAGTGAGTCCCGGAACAGCACAATGCGGCCGTGTGGCGAGTGGCTCAACTGGCGCACCACCGACTTCCAGTCATCGTTGATATTAATGCCGACGATCTCGTTACGCGGAACCATGATGTCATCAACGCTGACTTTCTCCAGGTCGAGCACGGAGAGCAGCATGTCCTGATTACGGCGTGACATCAGGCTACGTGACTCATAGACGATGGTACGCAACTCCTCTTTGCTCAGCGCGGAGTTAATGGCACCGTCAGCGCGGATACCCGCCATCCTCATCAGCAGACGGGTAATGGTGTTGAGTAGCCAGACCAGCGGCAGCATGATGTATTGCAGCGGGACCAGCAGCAGGCTGCTGGGAAAGGCGACGCGTTCGGGATAGAGCGCCGCCACTGTTTTCGGCAGCACTTCAGCAAATACCAGCACCACAAAGGTCAGGATACCGGTTGCGATCGCAACCCCTTCGTCACCGTGAATACGCATGCCAACAATGGTGGCAAGTGCGGAAGCCAGAATATTCACCAGGTTATTGCCGATTAATACCAGGCTGAGCAACCGGTCGGGGCGACGCAGTAACTTCTCCACCCGGCGAGCGGGGCGGCTGCCGTTTTTGGCCTGATGGCGCAGCTTATAGCGGTTAAGCGTCATCATTCCGGTTTCCGAGCCGGCAAACCAGGCGGAAACCAGTACCATGACGCAGAGAATAATAATCAGCGTGGTGGTTGAAACATTCTCCAACGCAGAACTTCCTTTTTAACGAGAGGTGGGGACAAGCAGATGCTGCAGGATGCGACTGCCGAAGTAAGCCATGGTTAACAGCACCGCACCGCTGCAGTTAAACCAGACGACGCGGCGACCACGCCAGCCTTCATGATAGTGCCCCCAGAGCAAAACGATATAAACAAACCACGCGATGATAGAGAGCACGGCTTTATCGACGTTTTCTGCGCTGAAGAGATCCTGCATATAGAACAGACCGGTGCAGAGCACCAGCGTCAACAGCACGACGCCCACCTGGGTGATGTGAAACATCTTACGTTCAATGGTCAGCAGCGGCGGCATATCCTTTGTGAACGCCAGTCGCTTGTTTTTTAACTGGTAATCGATCCACGCCAGCTGCAGTGCATAGAGCGCGGCAATAATCAGCGTCGCGTAGGCGAACAGCGACAGGCCGATATGGATCATCATGCCTGGCGTGGTTTCCAGATGGGTGATAAACGCATTGGGCACAAAAGTGGCGAAGGCCAGATTGATCAGCGCGAAGCTGTAAACAATCGGCAGCAGCAGCCAGCCACGGTTGCGTGACGCCACAATGGTCATGATGGCGCAAATCAACAGGCTGACCAGCGAGCCTATGTTGAGCAGGCTTAAATTCTGTCCGCTATCAACAGCAAATATGCGTTGCTGCAAGGCCACCGCGTGTGTCACCAGCGCCACACAGGCAGAGAGCATCGCCATTCGCCGCCAGCCGCCGTTACGTTTCAACAGGCTGGGAATGATCAGGGCAAGACTTAAGGAGTAGGCGAATAGCGCCACTATCGCGAAAACGAACATAGATCCTTTCAGGTTCAGTCAGATAAGGAAAAAGGCAGTATAGCGCCAGCCGAAGCAGGCTCCAAACGATCTAAGGGGCAATTGCAGAGATCGCTGAGGCTTCGTGTTATAATCCGCCGCATTCTGCCGATCAGGCGCCTCGCGATCTTTTTTTTAGTGAGAGACCATGTTTGATAATTTAACCGATCGTTTGTCGCAAACCCTGCGAAACATCAGCGGCCGCGGAAGGCTGACTGAAGAGAACATCAAAGAGACCCTGCGTGAAGTGCGCATGGCACTGCTTGAGGCTGACGTTGCGCTGCCGGTGGTGCGTGACTTCATCAACCGTGTGAAAGAGAGCGCGGTCGGCCATGATGTGAATAAAAGCCTGACTCCGGGTCAGGAGTTTATCAAAATCGTTCGTAACGAGCTGGTTACGGCGATGGGTGCAGAGAACAATGCACTCGACCTGGCTGCTCAGCCGCCAGCCGTGGTGCTGATGGCGGGTCTGCAGGGTGCCGGTAAAACGACCAGCGTCGCTAAGCTGGGTAAGTTCCTGCGTGAGAAGCACAAAAAGAAAGTCTTAGTGGTTTCTGCCGACGTCTATCGTCCGGCGGCAATCAAACAGCTGGAAACGCTGGCACAGCAGGTGGGCGTGGATTTCTGCCCATCCGATCTCAGCCAGAAGCCGGTCGATATCGTTAACAATGCGCTGCGTGAAGCTCGCCTGAAGTTCTACGATGTACTGCTGGTGGATACCGCCGGTCGTCTGCACGTTGACGAAGCGATGATGGACGAAATCAAACAGGTTCATGCCGCGATCAATCCGGTAGAAACGCTGTTTGTGGTCGATGCCATGACCGGTCAGGATGCGGCAAACACGGCTAAAGCTTTTAATGAAGCGCTACCGCTGACCGGTGTTATCCTGACCAAAGTCGATGGTGATGCACGAGGCGGTGCGGCGCTGTCGATTCGTCATATCACCGGTAAGCCGATTAAATTTATGGGTGTCGGTGAAAAAACCGATGCACTTGAGCCGTTCTATCCGGAGCGTATTGCTTCGCGTATCCTCGGCATGGGTGACGTGCTGTCACTGATCGAAGATATCGAAAGCAAGGTTGACCGCGATCAGGCTGAGAAACTGGCTAAGAAGCTGAAAACCGGCGACGGTTTTGATCTCAACGACTTCCTTGAGCAGCTGAAGCAGATGCGCAACATGGGCGGCATGGCCAGCCTGATGGGCAAACTGCCCGGTATGGGACAGTTGCCTGACAATGTGAAGTCACAGATGGATGACAAAGTGCTGGTGCGCATGGAAGCGATCATCAACTCGATGACACGCAAAGAGCGTGAAAAACCAGAGATCATCAAAGGCTCACGCAAGCGCCGCATTGCGACCGGCTCCGGTATGCAGGTGCAGGACGTTAACCGCTTATTGAAGCAGTTTGACGATATGCAGCGTATGATGAAGAAAATGAAGAAGGGCGGTATGGCGAAAATGATGCGCGGCATGAAGGGTATGATGCCGCCAGGTTTTCCTGGCCGCTAAAGCGTTCCACAAAAAAGCCCGAAATGGCACGGTTTAGGTTGCTTTTTTCGCCAAAATGAGTAAAATTTTCGGGCTTTTTATACAGCACCCGGACCCCGTTCCTCGATGGGGGCCGGGTGTTTTATTAACTGAAGAGGATGTTATGGTAACAATTCGTTTGGCACGTCACGGCGCTAAAAAGCGTCCGTTCTATCAGGTCGTCGTCACTGACAGCCGCAATGCACGCAACGGTCGTTTTATCGAGCGCGTTGGTTTCTTCAACCCGATCGCATCTGGTCAGGCTGAAGGTCTGCGTCTTGATCTGGATCGTATCGAGCACTGGGTTGGCCAGGGCGCAACGCTTTCTGATCGCGTTAACGCGCTGGTCAAAGAAGCTAAGAAAGCAGCTTAATCTGTCACGGTGGTGAGCATGAGCAGACAAATTGCCGCACAGCCTCCTGTTAACCCGATTGTATTGGGTAAGATGGGAGCCGCCTACGGTATTCGCGGCTGGCTCAAAGTGTTTTCCTCCACTGAAGACGCTGAAAGCATCTTCAACTACCAACCCTGGTTCATCCAGCGCGCCGGTAAATGGCAGCAGGTCGAACTGGACGGTTGGAAGCACCACAATCAGGACCTGATCATCAAAGTCAAAGGCATTGAAGATCGGGATGCGGCGGCTCAGTTAACCAATTGCGAAATTCAGGTTGACTCGACGCAGTTGCCATCGCTGGAAGAGGGCGACTACTACTGGAAAGACCTTATGGGCTGCCAGGTAGTTAACCTTGAAGGCTACGAGATGGGTAAAGTCATCGATATGATGGAAACCGGCTCGAACGACGTTCTCGTCGTTAAGGCAAACCTGAAGGATGCATTCGGTGCTCAGGAGCGGTTAATTCCGTTTCTTGATGAACAGGTTATCAGGAAAGTCGATCTCTCTACTGGCATCATTGAGGTAGATTGGGATCCTGGTTTTTGATCTCCGAATCGAACGGTAACGTAACGGCGAATACAATGTGGATTGGTGTTATTAGCCTGTTTCCAGAAATGTTTCGCGCTATTACCGATTACGGGGTAACTGGCCGGGCTGTAAAAAACGGTCTGCTCAGCATTCAGAGCTGGAGTCCTCGTGACTTCACGCACGACCGGCACCGTACCGTGGATGATCGTCCTTACGGCGGCGGACCGGGAATGCTGATGATGGTACAACCCTTACGGGATGCCATCTCCGCAGCGAAAGCAGCGGCAGGTGATGGGGCCAGGGTGATATATCTTTCACCTCAGGGTCGCAAACTGGACCAACAGGGCGTTTGCGAACTGGCGGCACGGGACAAGTTAATTCTGGTCTGTGGCCGTTATGAAGGGATTGATGAGCGCGTAATCCAGACCGAAATTGATGAAGAATGGTCAATCGGTGATTACGTTCTCAGCGGCGGGGAACTGCCAGCGATGACGATGATTGACGCAGTCGCCCGGTTTATTCCTGGCGTGCTCGGCAAGCAGGCGTCAGCCGATGAGGATTCGTTCTCGGAAGGTTTGCTGGATTGTCCGCACTATACCCGACCTGAAGTGTTAGACGGCGTGGAGGTCCCGGCAGTATTACTGTCAGGCAACCATGCTGATATCCGCCGCTGGCGTCTGAAGCAGTCGCTAGGCCGTACCTGGCTGAGAAGACCTGAACTTCTGGAAAACCTGGCTCTGACTGAAGAGCAAGCAAGGTTGCTGAATGAGTTCCAGCGGGAATCTCAGCAGCAACAAAACGATGATGTGGAAGAGTAAGCTCTTCCCCGACTATCAGTTTACCCAGGATATGAGATTTAATTATGAGCAACATTATCAAGCAAATTGAACAAGAGCAGATGAAACAGGACGTACCTTCCTTCCGCCCGGGTGATTCCGTGGAAGTGAAAGTATGGGTCGTTGAAGGTTCTAAAAAACGTCTGCAGGCATTCGAGGGCGTGGTTATCGCTATCCGTAACCGCGGTCTGCACTCTGCATTCACTGTTCGCAAAATTTCTAACGGCGAAGGCGTTGAGCGTGTATTCCAGACTCATTCACCTGTAATTGACAGCATCGCTGTTAAACGTCGTGGCGCTGTGCGTAAAGCCAAACTGTACTACCTGCGTGAGCGTACTGGTAAGTCTGCTCGTATTAAAGAGCGTCTTAACTAAGGTATCGCTAACGCGACATCTAAAAGTTAATAGCAAACAAGGGGTTGGCATCTGCCAGCCCCTTTTTTATGTCACAGTCAACCTTGCTGCCTGCAGTTAACCGTCGTCCGGCCGCTGAAAATGATAAATCGCGGTATTAACCGGCCCTTCCTCTAAGACGATCAGGCCATAGCGACAGCCAATGAACTGACCACCGCACTTCTCAGCCACGCCCCGACTGGCCAGGTTATCCTCTGCTGCCAGAATCTCAATCACCCGGGTCTCTGGGCGTGAAAACCCCAGCGGCAGCAACGCGGCCACCGCGCGGCTGGCGATTCCCTGACGCTGTGCATCACTGCGAACCCAGTAGCCAATTGCGCTGGTGTCACCCGGATGACGGGCAAAGCGTATTCCTGCGCCCCCCAGCAGCTGGTCATGCTGATCAACGATGGCAAACTCTTCCGCTTCCTCTTTCATCCGTTGCCAGTGGGTAAAGCGGATCCAGCTTTCTGCTTCATGAGGCTGATAATCATGATGCGCCCAGACCATCCACGGGATAAGGCTATCCAGCGAGGCATTAACCGCAGTGGTAAACGCAGATATGTCGCTGAGCTCAAAAGGTCGCAGATAAATATTTTGTGGTGATGGGTACATAACTCTCTCAGCGCGAACAGAATGATTCTTTTATTCTGCCTGTGGGTAGAAGAAAGGCAACAACCTTAACTGTAAACTTATTTGTACAATTGCGTTTGGTTTTTTGTGGTTGAGCTTTTTATTATATGCATGATTTTATTGGTTATTTTAAGTATATTTCGCACCCTTCTTGATCCGTGGTAATAAAAGTGTACATATAATATTGCGCTATGTATTGTATGTGATACAGTATTTGCATTCCTCAGTGAGGAGTCCATGACTGCCAATACGAGCCAAAGGATCGCCATCATGCAAAAAGACGCGCTGAACAATGTGCATATCGCCGGTGAACAGGTATTAATCACGCCTGAAGAGCTGAAAGCGAAGTTTCCACTGACCACTGAACAGCAGGATCAGGTCGCGGCGTCGCGCCAGACTATCTCTGACATTATTGCCGGCCGCGATCCGCGTCTGCTGGTAGTGTGCGGACCCTGCTCAATTCACGATACCGAAGTGGCACTGGACTATGCTCGTCGTCTGCAAACCCTTTCCGAAGAGCTGAAAGATCAGCTCTTTATCGTGATGCGCGTTTATTTTGAAAAACCTCGTACCACCGTCGGCTGGAAAGGGCTAATCAACGATCCTTTCATGGATAACTCGTTTGATATGGAAGCGGGTCTGCACATTGCGCGCCAGCTGCTGGTGAACCTGGTTGAAATGGGTTTGCCTCTGGCCACTGAAGCGCTGGATCCCAATAGTCCGCAATATCTGGGCGACCTGTTCAGCTGGTCTGCCATTGGCGCCCGTACCACTGAATCGCAGACGCACCGTGAAATGGCCTCGGGCCTGTCGATGCCGGTAGGCTTTAAAAATGGCACCGATGGCAGTCTGGGAACGGCAATCAACGCCATGCGTGCTGCCGCAATGCCACACCGTTTTGTCGGGATTAATCAGGCCGGTCAGGTCTGCCTGCTGCAGACTCAGGGCAATCCGGATGGTCACGTGATCCTGCGTGGCGGCAAAGCGCCGAACTACGGTCCTGAAGATGTCGCGCAGTGTGAAAAAGAGATGCTCAAGGCGGGACTGCGTCCAGCCTTAATGATAGATTGCAGCCATGGTAATTCGAACAAAGACTACAGCCGTCAGCCTGGCGTAGCGGAATCCGCTATTGCGCAGATCAAAGATGGGAACCGTTCAATCATTGGCTTGATGCTGGAAAGCCATATCAATGAAGGTAACCAGTCTTCTGAGCAGCCACGCAGCGAAATGAAGTATGGCGTTTCCGTAACCGATGCATGCATCAACTGGGAAGTGACCGAAACGTTGCTGCGTGAAATGCATCAGGATCTGCAGGGAGTGCTGTCGGCGCGTCTGTCACAAGAGGTGTAAGAGCAATGGTGGCTGAACTGACCGCGTTACGCGATCAAATTGACAGTGTTGATAAAGCGCTGCTGGATCTGCTGGCTAAGCGACTGGAACTGGTGGCCGAGGTAGGTGAGGTGAAGAGCCGTTACGGCCTGCCTATCTATGTGCCTGAGCGTGAAGCGACGATGCTGGCTTCCCGTCGTAAAGAGGCCGAAGCGCTCGGCGTCCCACCGGATCTGATTGAGGATGTGCTGCGTCGCGTGATGCGGGAATCCTATACCAGCGAGAATGACAAAGGCTTTAAAACCCTCTGTCCTGAACTGCGCCCGGTGGTGATTGTCGGTGGTAAGGGCCAGATGGGCCGGCTGTTTGAAAAAATGCTCGGGCTATCAGGCTACACGGTTAAAACGCTGGATAAAGAGGACTGGCCTCAGGCTGAGACTCTGCTCAGCGATGCCGGAATGGTGATCATTAGCGTGCCGATTCACCTGACCGAGCAGGTGATTGCCCAACTGCCACCACTGCCGGAAGATTGTATTCTGGTCGATCTGGCGTCGGTCAAAAACCGGCCTCTGCAGGCAATGCTGGCTGCCCATAACGGGCCTGTGCTGGGTCTGCATCCGATGTTTGGCCCGGACAGCGGCAGCCTGGCAAAACAGGTGGTGGTCTGGTGTGATGGAAGACAACCGGAAGCGTATCAGTGGTTCCTGGAGCAGATTCAGGTCTGGGGTGCGCGTCTGCATCGTATCAGCGCTGTTGAGCATGACCAGAACATGGCATTCATTCAGGCGCTGCGTCACTTTGCTACCTTCGCTTATGGTCTGCATTTAGCCGAAGAGAACGTCAATCTGGATCAGTTGCTGGCGCTCTCGTCGCCCATTTACCGGCTTGAACTGGCGATGGTGGGGCGGTTGTTCGCTCAGGATCCGCAACTCTATGCGGATATCATCATGTCTTCAGAGAGTAATCTGGCGCTGATAAAACGCTATTACCAGCGGTTTGGTGAAGCGATTGCGCTGCTGGAGCAGGGCGACAAGCAGGCGTTTATCGCCAGCTTTAACCGGGTTGAACAGTGGTTTGGCGATCACGCAAAACGCTTCCTGGTCGAAAGCCGAAGCCTGTTGCGATCGGCCAATGACAGCCGCCCATAAATGACAGCCATCCATCAATGAAAAAGGCATCCAGTTGGATGCCTTTTTTCTTCTTTTTATTCGCCAGGTTCAGCGGGCACCACATTTTCGCTGGGGTAACAGCCCAGTACCTTCAGAGAGCGGGTCATGGTCTGTAATTCCTGCAGCGCCTGCTGCATCCGCTCTGATTGCAGGTTGCCCTGCACATCAATGTAAAACATCTCTTCCCACGGATTACCATTAATCGGGCGGGACTCCAGCTTGCTCATAATCAGGTTGTGCTGACGCAGTACCAGCAGCGCGTCGACCAGCGCACCCGCCTGCTGGCCGGTTGCCATAATCAGCGTGGTTTTCGCTGGCACCTGGTCGGAAACCTCGATTGCTTTGCGGGCCAGCACGATAAAGCGGGTGTGATTCTGCTGCTGATTCGCCAGATTACGTTCCAGCACCTGCAGCTGATACAGTTCGCCGCCGGCCTCACTGCCCAGCGCCGCCACCTTAGGTGAGTTGAGCGCAGCCACTTTCTCCATCGCTGCCGCGGTACTCTCGGTGTATTCGATTTTCCAGTGCGGGAAACGATTAATAAACTGGCTGCACTGCTGGAACGGTTGAGGATGGCTGTAAACCGTCTCAATCTGCTGAAGATCGGTGGGGCCATTCACCAGCACGCAGTGGTCGATAGGCAATGTCAGCTCGCCCACGATTGAGAGGCTTGTCTGTTGCAGCAGATCGTAGACATCGTTGATCGAGCCTGAACTGGTATTCTCAATCGGCATCACGGCGTAATCAGCTACGCCATTTTCGACCTGTTTGATGATGTCGTGAAACTTCAGGCAGCCACACTCCACCATGCTATCGAAATGGCGCGACGCGTAGTTGCGTGCTGCAAGATGCGAATAAGAGCCTTTCGGGCCCAGGAAGGCGATACGGGCGGCATGCGCATGGGGATGGTTGAGGTTTTTTTGCAGCAGCGCTTGCTGAGTCAGCACGGAATCTTCAATTACCAGCTGGAACAGACGGGTGATGTAGTGCGCATCCAGGTTGTGTGCCTTACCCAGTACGATGAGATTCTCCAGTAGCGCGCGTTCGCGCTCCACATCACGAATCGGGCGATGCGTCGCCAGTTTCGCTTGTGCAACTTCCACTGCCAGCAAACGACGCTCGGCCAGCAGCGTCAGAAGTTTTTTATCCACGGCGCTGATTTTATCGCGTAGCGCCAGCAATGGATTATCGGGATTCATAGGGCTCACCTGTATGCTATCCAAAAAAAAAGCCTCCCGGTTGGGAGGCTTTGGTGTTCGTCTTCGCTTTCATTTTCACACGACGAATGGCCTCCCGTTCAGGGGAAGGTAAAAAAGAAAGCGAAGAAAAACAGATCAAGTTTCATTGTCATGTCCGAAAAGAGAGTGACCTGAGAGTAACCGTACTGCTTAAAAGCTGTCAATAAAAAACGCGCCCGCAGGCGCGTTAAGAAACAACGTTAAGAAAATCAGGACTCTTCGTCGGCGGGAATGATGTCTTTCACGCTGGCACTGGCGCGGCGTGCTTCAGACTTGTGCTGAACTTTATTCAGCTGACGCTCGAGCTTGGCAATCAAATCGTTGATAGCGGTATACATATCATCGTGCTTGGCGCTGGCCACCAGAGTCCCGTTAGGTGTGTTAATAGTGGCGTCAGCCACGAATTCTTTGGGCTCTTTGGAAAGGACAATATGTGGATTAATCAGGTCGGTTTGCCATTTTTCGAGCTTGGCGAGACGGTCTTCAACATGGCTTCGGATTGCCGGAGTGATGTCCATTTGTTTACTGGTAATGTTCAGAATCATCGTTCTTACCTCTCTGTCATTTCCGTCTTGGTCTTCTCAGCATAGCGCGAAAAAGCGTTCAATGTGGGATTTCGATCACGAAAAAATGTCACTTTTTGTCAGTCACAACATTCTGTGAGAAAGGCAGAGAAACTGGCCGAAATGGCTTGAAGCGAAACGATTAACACGGCATGCTTGATGAGTTAGCTCGCTGAGAACAGATCCAAATCTGACTGTTCTGTAAGCAAAAAAAAGCAGCCCTGAGAGGCTGCTTTTTTTATGGCTGAAAATCCTTCGAACGATCAGCTTTTGTTAGCTGCAATGATTTTCGCCACTTTATCGGCTTCAGCGTTCAGCTGCAGATTGCGGTAAGCATTCTCCATCAGCGGCAGGGCATCGTGTGTTGCCTGCGTATCCGGATAATCGCGCATCATACCTTCGACACGGTTAACAACCGCGACATAAGCCTCACGCTTAGTATAGAATTGCGCCACTGACAGCTCATATTTAGCCAGACGGTCTTTCAGATAGACCAGGCGTTTCTGAGCATCAGCCGCATACTGGCTGTTCGGGTAACTCCGCAGCAGCTGGGAAAAGTCGCGGAAAGCATCACGAGCGTGCGTCGGATCGCGGTCAGAACGATCAATACCAAAGAAGCCCTGCAGCGCGGAGTCATCCAGCGCCATGTCCGTCAGACCTTTCATATAGATGACATAGTCAATGTTCGGATGCGTGGGGTTCAGACGCATAAAGCGAGCAATGGCAGCCTGCGCCAGGGGCAGATCGGCATTTTTATAGTACGCGTAGATTAAATCCAGCTGCACCTGCTGCGAATAAGGACCGAACGGATAACGATTATCCAGCGCTTCCAGTTGCTTAATCGCAGCTTTAAAGTTACCGTCCTGCAGCTTTTGCTGCGCTGTAGCATAGATTTCAGAAGGCGGGCTGTCCGGTACCGCGTCATTTGAGCCGGAACAACCAACAAGTGCCAGGCTCAGTGTGGCAGCAGCCACCAGATGTTTCATACGCGTCATGACGAAGTGATTATCCTCAAATGTTATGGCGGAAGCTGTCCGTATAGCTCCCGGTAATGACCAGGTACGATAGCACATTATATTAAACGGCATCGCCGTGAAAACCCAACGTTAACGAAGAAGCTGTATATGGCACAACAAGTTCAACTCACCGCAACGGTATCCGAATCACAACTCGGACAACGCTTAGATCAGACTTTGGCGGAATTGTTCCCTGATTATTCACGTTCTCGCATAAAAGAGTGGATCCTCGATCGTCGCGTTACTGTAAACGGCGTCATGGTCGATACACCCAAAGAAAAAGTGCTGGGCGGCGAGCTGGTCGCGATTGACGCTGAGATCGAGGAGGCGCAGCGCTGGGAACCGCAGAATCTGCCACTCGACATCGTTTATGAAGATGAAGACATTATTGTCATCAACAAACCACGCGACTTCGTGGTTCACCCTGGCGCCGGTAATCCGGATGGCACGGTGTTAAACGCCTTACTTCATCACTATCCGGCGATTATGGATGTGCCGCGCGCGGGCATCGTACACCGCCTGGATAAAGACACCACCGGTTTAATGGTGGTCGCGAAAACTGTTCCGGCTCAGACGCATCTGGTGGACTCGCTGCAGCGTCGCGAAATCACCCGTGAATATGAAGCGGTTGCGATTGGCAATATGACTGCGGGCGGCACCGTTGAGCAGCCTATCAGCCGTCACTCAACTAAACGCACCCACATGGCGGTACACCCAATGGGTAAACCGGCGGTCACGCATTACCGCATCATGGAGCACTTCCGGGCCCATACCCGTCTGCGCCTGCGTCTGGAAACCGGTCGTACTCACCAGATCCGTGTGCATATGTCTCACATCAGCCATCCGCTGGTGGGCGATCCGCTTTACGGTGGCCGTCCGCGTCCGCCAAAAGGCGCGTCTGAAGCATTTATTACTACGCTGCGCGGTTTCGATCGTCAGGCACTGCACGCCACGATGTTGCGCCTCTATCACCCCATTAGCGGTATTGAAATGGAATTCCATGCTGCGCTTCCGCAGGACATGGTTGATCTCATCGCGGCGTTAAAAGCAGACACTGAAGAATTTAAAGACCAGTTGAATTGGTGATGAATCTGATGACTCCTCAATGGCCCGCTCCGTCACGCGTTCGGGCCTGCTCGACGCAGCGACAGGGCGGCATCAGCACATCGCCCTGGGATGCACTGAATCTCGGCGGGCATGTGGGAGATAATCCGGATGCGGTGGCGCGTAACCGGCAGTTGCTGTTGGAAGAGGCGGGTTTACCTGCCATGCCGCAGTGGCTGGATCAGGTTCATGGCACTGAGGTTGTGCGTCTGACTGCAGGGGAAAATACGCCATTACGTGCTGATGCCTGTATTACCGATCAGCCCGGCGTCGTCTGTGCCATCATGACCGCTGACTGTCTTCCGGTCCTGTTCTGTTCGCAGGATGGGACGGAAGTGGCGGCGGCACATGCAGGCTGGCGCGGACTTTGTGCGGGTGTACTGGAAAATACGCTGGCGCAGTTTCGTTCGCCGCCTGATCAGATTCATGCCTGGCTTGGACCGGCAATCGGACCTGATGCGTTTGAGGTCGGCGAAGAAGTCCGTCAGGCCTTTATGGCTCAGGATCCCAGGGCTGTGCAGGCTTTCCGTCCATCAGGTGACCGCTTTTACGCCGACATCGGCCTGCTGGCGCAGATGCGACTACAGGCAGCGGGCGTGAATTCAGTCAGCGCCAGCAGCCGTTGTACCTTTACGCAGCGCGACGATTTCTTCTCTTTCCGCCGCGATGGGATCACCGGGCGTATGGCAACTTTGATCTGGCTGTTATAACCTTACGCCATAAGACGGTCCAGTTAGCGTATTTTTTACTCAAATCTCAGGTCATTAACCTTGAAATTTTGAGGGATGACCTCATTTAATCTCCAGTAGCATTTTGACCTGTAATGGGAGGAATTATGCGTCTGGATCGTCTTACTAACAAATTTCAACTGGCTCTCGCCGACGCGCAGTCCCTCGCTCTGGGACACGACAATCAATTCATCGAACCTCTGCATCTGATGAGCGCATTGCTCAAACAGGAAGGCGGATCGGTTTCACCTTTACTGACTTCGGCCGGTGTCGACGTTACGCCATTTCGCGCTCAGGTTGAGCAGGCTATTGATCGCCTGCCACAAGTTGAAGGCAGCGAAGGCGATGTACAACCCTCATCTGACCTCGTCCGGGTATTAAACCTGTGCGACAAGCTGGCACAGAAGCGCAACGATAACTTTATTTCATCCGAATTATTTGTTCTGGCCGCCCTGGAATCGCGGGGCTCACTGGCCGATCTGCTCAAAGCAGCGGGCGCAACGCGTGAAAAAATCACCAGTGCGATTGAACAGATGCGGGGAGGAGACAACGTGAACGATCAGGGGGCTGAAGATCAGCGCCAGGCTTTAAAAAAATACACTATCGACCTGACCGAGCGGGCAGAGAAGGGCAAACTCGATCCGGTCATCGGTCGTGATGAAGAGATTCGCCGCACCATCCAGGTTCTGCAGCGCCGTACCAAAAACAACCCGGTACTGATTGGTGAACCTGGCGTGGGTAAAACCGCGATTGTCGAAGGGCTGGCGCAGCGCATCATCAATGGTGAAGTGCCTGAGGGTCTGAAAGGACGTCGGGTACTGGCACTGGATATGGGTGCGCTGGTGGCCGGGGCGAAATATCGCGGTGAATTCGAAGAGCGTCTGAAAGGCGTACTGAGTGACCTGTCGAAACAGGAAGGCAACGTCATTCTGTTTATCGACGAGCTGCACACCATGGTGGGAGCCGGTAAAGCGGACGGTGCGATGGACGCCGGCAATATGCTTAAACCTGCGCTGGCGCGTGGTGAACTGCACTGTGTGGGTGCCACTACGCTTGATGAGTATCGCCAGTACATTGAAAAAGATGCCGCGCTGGAGCGTCGTTTCCAAAAAGTCTTTGTGGCTGAGCCGAGTGTGGAAGATACCATCGCCATTCTGCGTGGTCTGAAAGAGCGTTATGAACTGCATCACCATGTGCAAATCACTGACCCGGCGATTGTCGCGGCGGCGACCCTGTCTCATCGTTATATTGCTGACCGGCAGCTGCCGGATAAAGCGATTGACCTGATCGATGAGGCAGCTTCCAGCATTCGTATGCAGATGGACTCGAAGCCGGAGTCACTGGATCGCCTTGAGCGCCGTATCATTCAGCTGAAGCTGGAGCAGCAGGCGCTGAAGAAAGAGGCGGACGATGCCAGCATCAAGCGTCTTGAGATGCTGGAAACCGAACTCAACCAGAAAGAGCGCGAATACGCCGAGCTGGAAGATGAGTGGAAGACAGAGAAAGCCTCGCTGTCCGGCACGCAGAACATTAAAGCTGAACTTGAGCAGGCGCGTCTGAATTTAGAGCAGGCACGTCGCCAGGGTGACCTCGCTCAGATGTCAGAGCTGCAGTACGGTAAAATTCCGGCACTGGAAAAACAGTTAGCCGCAGCGACTCAGGCCGAAGGCAAGACCATGAAGTTACTGCGTAACCGGGTAACCGATGTGGAGATTGCCGATGTGCTGGCACGCTGGACCGGTATCCCTGTCGCACGAATGATGGAAGGTGAGCGCGATAAGTTACTGCGCATGGAGCAGGACTTACATGGCCGGGTTATCGGACAGGATGAAGCGGTTGAGGCGGTATCGAATGCTATTCGCCGTAGTCGCGCAGGCCTTTCTGATCCAAACCGGCCTATCGGTTCCTTCCTGTTCCTGGGGCCAACGGGGGTCGGTAAGACGGAGTTGTGTAAAGCGCTGGCTAACTTCCTGTTCGACAGTGACGATGCGATGGTTCGTATCGACATGTCTGAATTTATGGAAAAACACTCAGTATCACGGCTGGTGGGTGCACCTCCGGGTTATGTCGGCTATGAAGAGGGCGGTTATCTGACCGAAGCTGTGCGCCGTCGGCCTTATTCAGTCATCCTGCTGGATGAAGTAGAGAAAGCGCATCCTGATGTTTTCAACATTCTGCTGCAGGTGCTGGATGATGGGCGTCTGACGGATGGGCAGGGCCGGACGGTCGATTTCCGTAACAGCGTGGTGATTATGACCTCTAACCTGGGATCAGATTTAATCCAGGAGCGGTTCGGCAATCTCAGTTACCCGGAAATGAAAGATATCGTGATGGGTGTGGTCGGACAGCATTTCCGTCCTGAGTTCGTCAACCGTATTGATGAGGTGGTGGTGTTCCATCCGCTGGCTGAGAAACATATTGCGTCTATTGCGCAGATTCAGCTGCAGCGGCTGTACAAACGTCTGGATGAACGGGGTTATCAGCTGCACATCTCTGATGATGCGATCAAACTGCTGGCGGAGAACGGATATGATCCGGTCTACGGTGCACGTCCGCTGAAACGTGCGATACAGCAGCAGATCGAGAACCCGCTGGCTCAGCAGATCCTTGCCGGTTCGCTGGTGCCAGGCAAAACCATCGAAATGGATGTGGAGAACAACATCATTACTGCACATCAGTAAGGGTGTGGAATGAAAAACGGGCCTCTGGCCCGTTTTTTTTGCCCTTTTGAGGGGTTTTTGCTTATTTAATACTCCTTTTGAGTGCAAAATGAACGGTCAGTAAAAAAGTCTCAATTTGCACTTGCGCTATCTGAGCCGTTCCCTATAATGCGCCTCCACTGACACGGCAAACCGGA
>NZ_JAPCIM010000024.1:0-133839 GCF_025910055.1 Pantoea sp. JV6
ATGACAGATAAGTCATTCATTGGCGATGCACTTTATAGTGACATGGTCAGTAAAGAAAAACAGCTCACAGTTAATTCTAACAATACTGTTCAGCCAGTGGCACTGATGCGCCTTGGTGTTTTCGTGCCTAAACCCACGAAATCACAGGGTGAAAACAATATTGTTGATGCTTCGGAATTGTTTTCACAGCTGGAGATTGCCCGGGCTGAAGGTTACGATCATATCAATATTTCAGGTCCGCGACTCGATATGGATAGTGACTTTAAAGTGTGGATAGGAGTTATCTATGCTTTCAGCCGATACGGACTGACATCGAATAAAATTGAACTCAAATTCACCGAGTTTGCTAAAGGGTGTGGCTTTTCTGCTAAACGTATAGACGGCAGGCTGCGCCTTTCGATCCATGAGTCTTTGGGGAAATTACGTAATAAATCAATCTCTTTCAAACGTGGACGTGATGCTAAGGGAAGTTATCAGACAGGGCTTTTGAAAACAGGCTACTTTGATGCCGAAAAAGATATCGTCCAGCTTGAAGCGGATGAAAAACTCTGGGAACTGTTTCAGCTGGACTACAGAGTTCTTCTTCAGCAACATGCAATTAAAGCACTTCCCAAGAAGGAAGCAGCTCAGGCTATTTACACTTTTATTGAAAGCCTTCCAGCTAATCCTATCCCGGTAAGTTTTTCACGTTTACGTGAACGTCTCTCTCTCAGCAGTTCTGTAAGCGAACAAAACCGCACAATCAAAAAAGCGCTTGAGCAGTTACAAAAGATAGGTTACCTGGAATTCTCACTTGTTCGTAAAGCGCGGGAAAATTTCGTTATAATTCACAAGCGTAATCCAAAACTCAAACCGGCTGACATCTGAATGTGTGCTATCGGGAGCTTTAGACAGCCTCCACTTCAGAATAGCAATTATGTTATCCCGCCATCGCACATGTTCAGGCAATGCATTGTTCCGGAAACCTGTTAGGGCATGTATTAAGGGCTCTGACTCTGAACAGCAGCCCGTCAGCACACACTTTCGGGTATTTTAAGCACAGCTGATTCCCTCCAGCACACATCGATCTCCTGCTAACGCACATAATTATGAGTCATTCAGGAAAGCCCATCCTGCCAGCACACATTTTTTTGGAGTGCTTAAGGCTCATTTTCCCGCCAGCACACATGATCGTGACTTTCGGATGGGCCTAACCGGCCAGAACACATTTTTAGTTTTACCTAAGTTCGTATCCCTCCAGCACACATTTCTGCATCCAAAATGAAGAAAATAGCCTGTCTGTGTACATATCTTTGCTTCTTCCAAGTGAAATTTTCCAAGTAAAATTGCATTCACTTTGTCAGGCCGCTGCCGCCTATCGCCCGTATAGATAGCTTTTGAGGGACTGCCTATAAGTAGAATTTCCAGCACAAATGTTTAAGTCCTGTCCTTTTTAATACCCGCCAGCACACATTTCCTTTGAAATAATAATATCCCGCCAGCACACATTCTCTTTCAGGACAACCCCATCCTGCCAGCACACACGATCTATTGCTTAGTTCGAGATGCTCTGGGTTGTAAGTCTCCTATAGCAGATATTTATGGTCTAAAAGATTGAGTAGAGGAGATTTTTCATCCTCTTAGCCGAAATAACCGTACTCAGTTTTAATTAAAATTATTCCTCCGCCAAACTTATTGAAGCACGCATGAATGAACTTCACAACTGCTGAACCTGTACAGGCATCACCTGCAGAGTAACTGAAAGACGTTGCTGATTTTCACTGAGTGAAAGGGAATTTCAGCCTGAAATAAATCAATAATAATTAATAAAAACAGATGCCTGCGTGTTTAAAAGTATGGGGTAAAACTTATCGGAATTTAAGTGCATTTTTTAATGCTGAGACTGTGATTCATTCACTATCAGGACATCACTTTTGCCAGAAAAGACGTGATACTGTGAGCAATATTTTTTTCTCATGTACAATAAATCCATGTCTTTTCGAAAAATGTTGCTCAGACATTTTTGGCATGTACAATCAACATAAAAATTGACAACGGAACGGCTAAATGAAAAGTCATTATGGTGGCGTGGACGAGACCGCGCGCAGGGCCAGCGCAATGTTGCGCAGTATGAGCGACGATATATCCCTCAGAAGAAATGAGTTTGGTTTGGATCAGTACTACCAGACATTCACACGTAACTCTGTGGCGAACCTGCCTAAACTCAGCCGGCGTGCAGTTGAGCAGGCGATCGATGAAATGGAAGCGCAGGGGCATGTCTTCGGCAGAAAAGACGCCGGTAATACCCGACACTATGCGCTGACCATTAAAGATGTTGTTGATATTTACGCTCACCGCAAAGTGCCTAAATACCGTGATTTGCACGCCGGAGAAGGCCCATTTGTTATCTTTGTTGTGAATCTGAAGGGTGGCGTGTCGAAAACCGTGAGCACGGTGACGCTTGCACATGGATTACGTGTTCATCAGGACCTTCTGCAGCATGATCTTCGTGTCCTTGTGGTTGACCTTGATCCCCAGGCCTCCAGCACCATGTTTCTCAGCCAGCAAAACAGCATTGGCTCCATAATGGAGACGGCTGCACAGGCAATGCTTAACGATCTTGACGCTGAGCAGCTCCGTGAAGACATTATTAAACCTACAATCATTCCTGGTGTAGATGTAATCCCTGCTTCCATAGACGATGGTTTCATTGCCAGTCAGTGGAATGATCTCGTCAGAGAACACCTGCCGGACAAGTTACCCTCAGAAGTTCTGCGCCGCACTATCATTGACCGTGTTGGCGGGGATTATGATTTTATCTTTATTGATACCGGTCCTCACCTTGATGCCTTCATGCTGAATGCTCTCGCGGCAAGTGATTTACTGCTCACACCCACGCCGCCAGCTCAGGTGGATTTTCACTCCACTCTGAAATATCTCACCCGACTGCCTGAAATGATTGAGCAGCTTGAGGAAGAGGGGATCACACCGCGTATAAAAGGGAATATCGGCTTTATGTCGAAAATGACCTCAAAACGTGACCATGAGATGACGCATGGTCTGGCCCGCGATGTCTTTACGTCTTACATTCTTGATGCGGCACTGCCACGGCTGGATGGCTTTGAACGTTGTGGAGAGAGCTTTGATACTATCATCAGCGCCGATCCTGGCTCTTATCCGGGCAGTGCTGAGGCGCTCAAAAAGGCAAAACGGGAAGCTGAACGCTTTACTCAGGCTGTATTTAAAAGGATCGAGTTCATCAGGGGTGTGAAATGAAGAAAGAAATGGTGAAACTGGGCCGGCAACTGGGTAACTCAAGTTTTTCGAAAATGATGAGTGAGTCTAACAGCGAGCGGGTGTTCACCCTGAAGTCTGGCGCTCAGGCCCGGTTTGTTCTGACAAAGTTTCTGCATGATGACATTGAAACACAGACTTTTGTAGACGCAGCCGTTAATGGTCGAGACCAAGCCTTTCTGACGCGCGAATCGGTCAGTGATATTTCCCGTACCATCAGACTGCAGCAGTTCTTTCCCGCTATTGGCCGGGAGGTAGACGGACGTACAGAGATTCTTGATGGTTCACGCCGTCGGGCGGCCTGCCTTTACAACGGGACTGCCTTTGAAGTGCTGGTGACGCGTGATGCGTTATCTCTTTCTGATGCCAGACAGCTGGCCGCTGACATTCAGACTGCCAGAGAGCATACGCTGCGTGAACTCGGTAAACGATTAAAGCTGATGTATCCTGCGGATATGAATCAGTCAGATATTGCCGCCGCAGAAGGTCTTTCTGCGGCTAAAGTCACCCGGGCGTTTCAGGCGGCTGCAGTTCCTGAAGAGATCATTGCGGTGTTTCCTTCGGTCAGTGAACTCTCCATCAGTGACTATCAGATTCTGCTTGAGGTGACTGAGAGAGCCCGGGCAAGAGGCATCAGCACGGAGGAGTTAACTGGCCGCGTCCGTGCTCGTATCGAAAGTGACGCGCATCACGACAGTGCTGACCCCACCTATAAAACAAAGATAGTCAGTTATTTTCGCGCTGAAAGCGCAGAACCCAAAAAAGGATCGGTCGGCAAAAAAGTCGTGACTGAAAAACTGGCTGAATTTGCTGATAAAAAACAGTTTGCCAGAAAGAAAACGGATTCGGATAAACGGGTGATTACCTACGAATTCTCGCGCCTTTCTGCAGCCTGTCAGGCTGAACTTGATGCCGCTGTCAGAAGCGTCATTGAGCGTATGGTTGTGAATGAAAAAGACGCATAGCTTACTGCCAGTTGCGGGAAATTCAGAAGAGATTTCCCGCAAAAAAAACATTTAACCTTATGTTTTTTAAAATAAAAAAATTAAAATTTCAGTCTGAAATTCCCGGAAGAGCATTTCCTTTAATTGCCAGCAGCTAACAGAGCCGGTTCTGGTCAAAGCAACAGAGTTATCAAAGCTGACCAGCCTTAAGCCTAAGGATTGGCTAGCTCGATTTAACCGAGTACAAAAAAGGCCGGGAAATCATGTTTGTTATCAATAGCCGCTCCCCGAAACTTCAGGCGATCGGACGAGCAGTTAAGAATTAGCGGTTACTTTCATAATGCAGGCTACATAAGGTAGGGCGCTTTCATAAGGCAGGCTCAGTAAGGTAGGGTGCTTTCATAAGACAGGCTTGGTAAGGAGGGTGCTTTCATAAAAGTGGTGTCGGGAAAGCTCCAGAACGGCTCAATAGTTATGAAAGTAATCGCTCTGGGGTCAGGAAAGGACCACACGAATGGTCCACGAAGACCCGGCTTATGAAAGTGACCGCCTTCTCGATAAGGGCTCGCTCACAATGATCTTACAGGCTGACGGCTGCAGCTAAATTGCTCCATAAAAATGTGCTGAGGCCTGGCTGGCAACAGAATATCCAACTCATGACGAAAACAGTTCATATCTATTCGACTGGCAGCTGCAATGGGCAGACTCGTGAAGGATTTGCGCGCGTACTGATAGAGCGCGATAACGAGAAAAGGCCAATGATGTTTCACTATCACGACACAACTTCAAAACGCAGTCTGATGCAGGGGCTGATCGATGGTGTCCTGCAGCTTAACGAACCCTGTCATGTTTTGCTTGTTATGTCATCACGACTGGCACTTGAAAAAGCTGCCGTCGGCAAAGGTCCAAACCGCGATCTTATTTACGAGCTGTACCGCGTTTTGTCAGCGAAAGGCTGTACATATGAGTTTGATTTTCGCGAAGGCCAGGGAGTCGAACTGAATAAATACATTTTTGGCGGCTGAAGTTAACGCAATTATTCCGGACAGCGGATGAGTTATGCTCAGCCAGCCTTGGTACGTTACATCGCGACATGAAGGTCCCAACTGATTCCATAATCCTGAAGCTAAAGGGTAATGGCAGCGCGGCGCCGTCGCTCCTTGCTCACCAGCCACACTTTGACTCACGCCTTCTGGCTGAGGCCTTTCATGAAAACGTGAGCCTGACGGTCGGAAAGAGTAGACCCCTCATCAGTCTGATGCCGCCGGTTTTACGCAGGGCCATTCGTTAGCCGGTTATTCCCCGCGCTCTCCTGTCAGCCCTCTGACCGCACGAATCCGAATAAACAGAATTCACTAACAGCCAGCAGCGAGCGCAAAAATGATCCATAGCCTTTATGCCTTCATCTGACGCCGGTCGTCATAACATTCTCTTTAACATGACGTATAAAAAAGCACCTGGAGCAGATTAGCCGGAAAATGCGTTTATTCGCACAATTGCGTCAGTAAAAATGACATTATCGTGGGTAGCATATTGAGGCTTCGTTACTTACGTATGGCTTGCAGAGCACAGGCTTATCCTGCGTCAGTCAGTCTCAGGAAAATGGAACCTATCAGCCGGAATAGTGCGCTTCCGGCGATCTCACTTCTGGAAGAATCTATGACTGTTATCACGAGCCTGATGCTCAGAAATTTCAAAAAATTTAGTTCCCTGACACTGAACTTTCAGCCAGGTAAAAACGTGCTTATCGGCGATAACGAGTCTGGCAAAAGCAGCATTCTGCTCGCGCTGGACCTGGTGCTCAGCAACAGTCGCCACCGGGTGGAAGCACTGGGCCTAGAGTCGCTGCTTTCCCAGCATGCCGTGGCTGCCTTTCAGGCTGGAGAGCGGCGCGCCGAGCTTCTGCCTGAACTCATTGCTGACGTATCTCTCAGTCCCGGCGTGGATCCTGACCTTAACGGCCGTCAGAATCTTTCAGAGAGGGACGCTGATGGTCTCAGAATGCGCATAGCACCCATGCTGGACGAGTACGGTCAGGATATCCGTTACGTGCTGGAGCAGGACCCGCAGAATTTCCCCTATGAATATTACGCCGTAAAGTTCAGCACGTTTTCAGGCGCACCCTGCTCTGGTTTCAGGCGCTATCTGCGTCACCTGCTTCTCGACAGCGCGCGCATAGACAGCGATCATGCGGCGCAGGAGTACACCCGTGCAGTCTTCGGCGTCAGCGTCTCTCTGGCTGAACGCTACCGGCTGGAAAGCACCTGGCGTCAGCAGAAAAATTACTTTCGTGAGCAGCATCTTTCTGGCATTAATGGCGCGCTGGATACCTGTCAGTTCAGCGTCAGGTACGGTGGGAAAGCAGGTCTGGAAGCCAATCTGGACATTACAGAGGACGGGATCCCTGTCCGCCACCGCGGCAAGGGTCGCCAGTGTTTCATCAAAACCGAATTTGCGCTGCGCCGGCGGGAAGAGCATGGCGAACTGCACGCCCTGCTGCTTGAAGAACCAGAGAATCATCTCAGCCACGTGAACATGAAAAAGCTTGTGAGCCAGCTTGCTGCAGAGCGGCGGACACAGCTGTTTGTGGCTACACACAGCAGCCATATTTCATCCCGTCTTGATCTCCGTAACGCCATACTGCTCGGAGACGGGCGCCCTGTCATGCTGAAGCACCTGTCTGATGAAACCGCTCACTTCTTTATGAAGGCACCGGATAACAACGTGCTGGAGTTTGCGCTGGCACGGAAGGTTATTCTTGTGGAAGGCGATGCCGAGTTCATTCTTATCGAAGCATTTTACAGAAGCCTCACCGGCAAGCTGCCTGAAGATGACGGCGTGCATGTTATTGCCATCGGTGGCACAAGTTTCAGGCGATACCTTGAGCTGGCGCGGCTGCTCGGTAACCGCGTGGCCGCATTACGCGACAATGACGGGAACTATCAGCAGAACTGCGTCGAGCATTATGCAACGGTTTTGAGTCAGGACACGCGTGTATTTGCTGACGATAATGATACCCGGTCTACCTTTGAAATCAGCCTCTATCAGGATAATGCCGCGCTGTGTGAGACGACATTTAGTGGCCCCCGCCGCCGGCTGACCGTGCAGGAATATATGCTGGCCAGTAAAGCCGAAGCCGCTTTCAGTCTGCTGCGCGGGCACGGCGAGACGCTTTCGGTACCGGCATACATACGGGAGGCAATAGAATGGATAAGCGCGTAATTTTTGCCGTTGCCGGCTCCGGAAAAACCACTCTGCTTACAGAGCGGCTAAGCGAGCACAGCCGGACTCTGATCCTGACGCACACCGTTAACAACGAGCGGCATCTGCGGTCAAAAATTATCGGCCGTTTTGGTTTTCTCCCCGAGACTATACGCGTCATGACGTGGTTTGAGTTTCTGCACGGCTTCTGCTGCCGGCCACTGCTGCAGGAACAGCTGGGTATCCGGGGCCTGAGCTTCAGCCCACCGCCGCAGAAAATTTCACGCTCTCAAAGGGAGCATTTCCAGGACTACAGAGGCCGCGTCTATCACTGTCGCCTCTCGCTGCTGCTGATGTATCGCGAAATGATGCCGGCGGTCCGCTCGCGGTTTGAACGTTACTATGACGAGTTACTGGTTGATGAGGTACAGGACTTCGCTGGCCATGACTTTAATTTTCTGCTGAAGCTGTGTAAGGCAAACGCCTCTGTGGTGCTGGCGGGCGACTTTTACCAGCACACGTTTGACACGAGCCGTGACGGCAACACAAACGCCTCGCTACACGACGATTTTGACCGCTACGAAATGCGCTTCCGGACGGCGGGGATCACGCCTGACCTGGAGACGCTCAGCAGGACGTGGCGATGTTCTCAGGCCGTGTGTGATTTCATTTCCAGGCATCTCAGTATCGGCATAGAGGCGCACGGCCTGCATGAGACCCAGATTGAAACCGTAAACGACCGGTCGCGGGCGGTCGCGCTGCATGCAGATGCAGGGGTCATCAAACTTTTCTTTAGAGAGCACCACCGCTATGACTGCTATTCGATGAACTGGGGTGCCAGTAAAGGACTGGATCATTTTCAGGACATCTGCATTATCCTCGGTGCAGACCACTGGCAGCGTTTGATGCAGGGTACTCTGAACGGCTTACCTCCCTCTTCACGGAATAAGCTCTACGTGGCCTGTTCCCGGGCACGCGGAAACATCACCTTTATCCCCGAAACCCTGCTGCGACCGTTCCGGACCTGAATCCCACGCGGTCAGATATTACCGCGGCGGCAACAGCAGCATGTCGGCTTCATCCGGATCCATAGAGAAGCGCACGCCGAGCTGGCGGGTGACGTCCAGCGCGAACACCCGCGTATACCACTCGGTAGACTTCGCGTCCTTATGGCCCATCAGGGTCTGAATGACCTTCTGCGGAACCTGGTGCTGCACGAGATGCATCGCAAACGAGTCCCGGAACGTCTTCGGCGTCACCGGCCGGATGGAAAACGTCACACCGTCACGCGCCGCCGCCGCCACTGCCTGACTTATCCAGCTGCGCGCCGTGTCCTCACTCTTTATGTCCCAGAGCCGCGCCCCCGCAGGCAGGCCTGCCGTCGCAAACCATTCCCTTAAGCGTTGCACGAAGCCCGGATCGGTCAGCGGCACTGCCCGCGGCGGGTTATCGCGGATCTCCGCCTCCGTTTCGCGCTCCGCCTGCTGCTCCTCACGGGTCGGCCGCCCGCGCCCCCGCCGGCGGCTGCGGGCCGCTGCTTCCAGCCTGCGCTGTTTGAGCGTACGCAGTACCACGAACGGAGAGGAGAGCGGCGCGCCGGTGAGCGGGTCGTCCAGCACAAAGTCCTCTTTTGTGAGCGGCAGGATCTCATTAAGACGCCCGCCGGTGTTCCACAGCGCATCGATGAACAGGCGCTTGCGGAGATCGGGCACCCTGGACAGCAGGACGGCCACTTCGGGGGCCAGCAGGTAGCGCGGCATGTCGGTGCCGTAGGCCGCGGCCAGGTTTCGCAGCGCTACCGCGCTTTCGTAGTCAAAATAGCGTGCGGCGCCCGAAACGGCCAGATTATGACCACTGACGTCGCTGTGTGAAATCTGTGTCAGTTCGTGGGGCAAAGTACCCAAACTTTCAATCTCCGTTGTCTGGTGGTGTGGAACGTATTTTCCCCTCTCTGTCCAGTGAAAACCACGGGAATAAATCGATCCGGAGAGGATCCTAACTGGATCTGTTTTCCGGCTTTTCTCCAGAATACGGAGAATAACCTGGTCAGCCTGGAATAAACAGCGGGCCGCCAGCCTCTGATCCGGGCTGCGATCGGTTCGTAACCCTATGACGGTAAAGGGAAGAGCGGGAAGCGGGCGGGGCAGGGGGCGTACCAGGCACTCTACGCTGGATACCTGGTGACCATATAAAAAACAGAGAGGGTGCCCGGAGTAATCACTGCAGTTCAGAAGAAGACGGCCAAAACGGTCTGCGAGAAACACGGTCTTATATAGATTAGCACCGACGGAGTGGACAACCTCAAATCGTGAAAATACTGACGTAAAATCTTTACACAAAATTACCGGCGCGGAACTTTTAAAGCTCATGCTGGGTAAAAAGTTGACTGTACCGGATTTGCACGCGCTGCTGCGCGGGACGTATCCGGGCTACGATCCTGAAAGCCTCCGGATAGCGCTTTCACTCGTTATTATCGACCTGCTCAATGATGACGTGGTGACCTGTTCAAAACGCTACTTCATCCCGCAGCCGGCCTACACGCGCGGCGCGCAGCACACCTGAACGCGTTCACGATTTTTTTTGAGACAGGCAGTATGCTGCTGAGAGCGTGTAAAGATCAATTCATAATTAAGAGTCCTGACAACATTCAGTTTTGCATAGCCGAAATATGGTGCCATTTGCGTGACGTCTCTGGGAAGAAACAGAAAAGACTGAAGTGTTATTTGCCATGCCGCCCACGACTTACCAGCAACAAATAATGTGGCAATTATATATGGGGGGGAAGGATACGGCATAAGCGCTTAATAATAAATTCACGGGAGGATTTGAGCCCGTTATTATCATTATGGGTCACGTAATAAGCAATAAAGCCACTTAACATGAAAAAAAGGTCTACGCCAATTGAACCGTATCCAAAACGCGTTCAGCAAGTGGGAAGGTTAATGCCAAATCAGTCCGGAAATGAAACGTAGACCAGCATGGCTGCGAGGCCTCGCATTGTCTGGATTGACTCAAGTTAATTTTATATTTTCAGGCATGTTTAAATCATTCCTTTGTAAAGTTTATCTTTATAGAAAAAGGCTAAAAGCTTCTTTATCACAGTTAGTCCTTTATGTGGCTTGATGGAGGAGTTAAAAAGAAGGCTGCCAAATGAAACGCTATAAATTGGAGACAGCCACTGAGGCATAGTCAGTCCGCGGATCGACAAGAACTGCCTCATAACAGCTACACAAAATCACGATATAGAGTGTGGTGAAAAAAACGCCCGATGACCAGGCGTCACCGAATATCGATGTAATTAGTATAGAGCTTATGCAGCTGGTAAGTGAGGTCGCACTCACGAAAGGCATTATGCGACTTTTAAAAGCAATATTAGCTAAACAAGTTTTTTTTGCCTATGGGCTTTATTGATATTAGTCAAGTTTTACGCTGTTAATGGCACCATATAAATAACGAAAATGCTTTTCATTGTTTCAGTAACGTTGATTGTTTGTCTGGTTGACTATAGATATGTTTAAGTTAAATGAGAAAGAAAAAATCCTCATCGCGTCCGGAGTTGTATCCTATTGCGTGTCTATATGGTTTTTCTTCGCCTGTTACGCAGATTACTGCTTCTCTAAATTATTATGTGAAAAAAATACTAACCAAGTTATTGGTAGTAAGTTGGCTCGGTCTCTACGTTTTACTGATATACTTTTTTTATTATCAGATGTCTAATCTTCCATGTCAGGGCAGTACGCGATTTTTAAGATATAAGCGCCAGTGCTCAATCCTTGTTCCATCAGGAAGCACGCAGTATCCGGTTTTACCGAACAGTCGTTTTTCATAAGACAGAGTACCGCCCTGCAGATGGCAGTAACGGTCTGCTGAACTTTCATGTTTCATAGGGCCGGAACTACAGGCAGTTAGGATGACCAGACAGGCCATCACGTTAAACCATTTCATATCATCGCTCGATTTATTTATGAAGTAAAATATATAGTTTGGGTCAGTTATTGTGCAGTGATTTTCTGACCAGTCTTGTGCCATCACGGGTCAGTTTCAGCCCGTCAGGCGAAACAGTATCCCTCCCCATGATTTTCACTATCGCATTCTGTTTAACACTACCTTCCGATATCAGCTGGCGGATGTTAGCGACCAGCCCTTTGTTATTGATTGCTCCAAATTCTCTGCAGACTTCTAATTCACTCATCGTGCGCGGATAAATACGGAATAGATGCTCCAGAATACCCCACTGAGATTTGTCAGAAAAACTGGTTTTCATTACCCCTCCATGCAAACTTCCTGTGTTTTGATGCAAATTTTATGTCTTCTGAAATCAACAGTCAGTCAACGGCGCAAACTGAGAACGAGGATTTTGAAAAGTAAAGATGCAGAAATGTTTTAAATTGGTTAGCTCTGGATGGTGCGGCCAGCAGAAATTGAACCCCCGTTATCAGCCCTGCTCATTATGGAGCAGCTCTGTCAGCTGAGATAAAGGTGAAGTCAGCCTTTACTTCAGGTAACCATCCTTCACGCTCCGACTATAAAGCATCATTTTTCGGCGATCGGTGCCTGCTGCATAATTTTTTACGGAAATGTTAACGTTTTTTTCATGTACAGAAAACGGTGATTCCAGTTTGGGAATCTATTTTCACGATATTATAAATATATGTTTCCTTTTTGTTGCTCCGGTTTTAAATAAATTATTTCCGGCTCTTTTGATATTTAAATACTTCCTCAACAGATTGATTTCTTGCGAAATGTCTATTGGATACTTTTGTACTGAAACTGAACGAAGTTGCGGAACAGATTCTAAATTTATTTTGAAAGAGCAATTGGGAAATTCTTGTTTATAAACATGCAGATATAAGCGCGGCTTGTCCTGCTTTCTGTTCGGTGAGACCGATATTCCCAGCTTCCTTGAAAGCCTCTAACGATGAATTTGATTATTTTGATCGTTATTGACGATCAGTTTCAGGCGTGGATAATGCTGTTTCGTCATTACTTGTGACGTTTCTGGTTATTGATTTAATCCATTTCTCTAAGTGCCGATTTTTTAAATGGTCTCTCTGGGAGTTGGAGCATAATAAATTACCTGACCGAAAATAATGATGACGCCTGATAAGGCGTAAACCATTTAATTGAACTTTTTTTAGTACGTTAATTTTTTTAAAGGAAAAATAGTGATGAAAAAAATCATTTTGGCTTCGTTATTACCAGTATTAATGGCTGGGGCATTCTCCGCTTATGCTGGTCCTGGCGACGGCGTGGCACCTAAGCCTATCAGTGTTGACGGTGGCAAAATTAACTTCACCGGCTCCGTTGTGGCTGCGCCGTGTGCAGTCGATAACTCATCTGATGGACAGAGTGTAAAGTTGGGGCAAATTGCCACCAACCAGTTGTCACAAAAAGGTGCCACCGGATCCGCTGTGCCTTTTACCATTAAGCTCGTTGGTTGCGACCTTTCCCCTCAGGCTGGTGATACAGAGGCCACGACTAACTACACCAAAGCATCCATTACGTTCAGTGGCTCAACTGTGGATGCCACCACCCTGCAGGTGACGGCGGATGGTGCCGGTCAGCAGCCTGCTAAAAATGTTGGAATCCAGATTATGCAGGCTAACAAAGCCGTGAATGTTGATGGTACAGGCAGCACCACTGCACA
Organism: Pantoea sp. JV6; assembly: GCF_025910055.1. Taxonomy (NCBI): domain Bacteria; kingdom Pseudomonadati; phylum Pseudomonadota; class Gammaproteobacteria; order Enterobacterales; family Erwiniaceae; genus Pantoea; species Pantoea sp. JV6. The sequence goes on from NZ_JAPCIM010000024.1 coordinate 13,066, forward strand.
AAACATTATTGCGGGTGAAAATGAGCTCCCGTTCACTGCCACTTATGTGGCAACTGATGCATCGGTTACGGCGGGGACGGCTAACAGCTCCGTTAACTTCAAGGTGAACTACGAGTAATCGCAGGCCAGCCGCGTCCGCAGCGCCCTTGCTGCGGACTTCGTTCATTACTATCAGAGAAAAATCGTGTCCGCCTATACATTACGTAACGCCCTGTTTGCTGCCCTTGTGTCAACAGCCTGTCTGATGCCTTCTCTGGCAAGCGCCGGAGGTATCATGCTAGGAGGTACCCGCATTATTTACCCGTTAAATCAGAAACAGGTTTCAGTGTCTGTTCGCAACACTTCAGAACAGAGCAGTTTCCTGGTTCAGTCATGGGTTGAGCAACCAGATGAAAAAAAGAGTCAGAATTTTATTGTTACCCCGCCACTGTATGTCAGCGGGCCGGGTAATGAGAACACCCTTCGTCTGATGTACGTTGGTGCGCCGGCAACGGCTGACCGGGAGACAATCTATTACTTCAATGCCAAAGCCATCCCTTCCGTAGACAAGAAGAATATGGAAGGCAAAAACATGCTCCTGCTGGCTGCAGTAACGCGCATCAAACTATTCCTTCGCCCGGCAGGGCTGACGCCGACAGCAGATAAAGCCCCGGCTGAGCTGACCTTTCATCGTAATGGGGGCCAGATGCGAATTGATAACCCCACACCATATTATCTCACGCTTGTTGAACTGAAAGCTGGCGGAAAGAAGCTGCCTGACACCATGGTTGCACCACGCAGCAGTAGCACGCTGGATATTTCTTCTTCCGCAGGCGCTGTAACGTTCCGGACGATAAATGACTATGGTGCAGCGACGCCAGAAATGCGTGCAGAGCTGAAGTAACAACTTCGTTTTTTTGAATCGGGTGTCGGCGTATGCATGCTTTGCATCAGCACAGTCAACAACACAACGAAACACAACTCATGCCACGACGCAGAGGTGCATTGTCACCAGTTGCGATATGCGTTGCGGCGACGCTGATAATCCCTGCTTGTGTGCGTGCCGAACTTTACTTTCCGGCAGAGCTCGTCGCGTCTGATGCACAGATGGTGGCAGACCTTTCACGGTTCGGGAAGGAGGGCGCTCAGTTGCCCGGAAATTATCAGGTTGATGTTTATGTCAATAATAAACTGGTGACTAATCGTACCCTGCGGTTTACTGATGCCGGTTCTCATGCTGATAATAAGAATGCCGCCGGACGCGATATATCAGATATCAGGGACCGGACAGGGCTCATGGCATGCCTTACCCGCCAGGACCTGGATGAGTTCGGGGTTAACCTGAAACCATTTCCCGCTTTACAGTCGGTAAAGGAAGATAAATGCATTTCTCCGGGAAAGTTTATTCCCGACGCATTTACTTCATTTGATTTCCAGAAAATGCGGCTTGATATCAGCGTGCCGCAGGCGGCGATGCAAAATCGTGCACGTGGCTATATCCCAACGGATAAGTGGGATGAAGGAATAAATGCAGCCATGCTGAATTATAGTTTCAGCGGTAATACAAGCCACGGTCATTACGGCGACAGCAGCAGTCACTACCTTAACCTGAACGGCGGGCTTAACGTCGGGCCCTGGCGTCTGCGGGATTACCGTACATGGAGTGAATATGACAGCCGTTATTATCGCTACCGTAAATGGCAGCGCGTAAAAACGTACGCTGAGAGCGCAATTGTTCCACTGCGCAGCGAAATTGTTCTGGGGGACAGCACAACCAGTGGCGATGTCTTTGATTCTATTGGTTTCAGGGGGATGCAGATGGAGACAGATGACAGCATGTACCCTGACAGCCTGAGGGGATTTGCACCCGTCATTCGGGGTGTGGCCACAACTAACGCCAGCGTCAGTATAAAGCAGAACGGCTACACGGTTTATCAGGCCTTTGTTTCACCTGGCGCCTTCGCGATTGATGACCTTTATCCGGTTTACTCCAGCGGCGACCTCGAGGTTACCGTCACGGAAGCGGATGGCAGTAAGCATATTTTTACAGTGCCGTATTCATCCGTTCCGGTACTTCAGCGGGAAGGGCACCTGAAATATGCTCTGACGGCCGGGCGTTTTCAGTCGGGAAGTGACAGTTATAACAGTCCTGAGTTCACTCAGGGTACGTTGATTTGGGGTCTGCCACATAACGTAACCGTTTATGGTGGCATGCAGTATTCGCAGTTCTATCTTGCCGGCCTGCTCGGCGGCGGGCTGAATCTGGGGCTGCTGGGGGCCCTCTCCGCCGATATTACCCAGGCGGACAGCACGCTTGCTGATGGAACGCGTCATCAGGGACAGTCCCTGAGATTTTTATATGCACGCTCGCTCAACTCTCTGGGAACAACCTTCCAGTTAACAGGATACCGTTACTCCACGCAGGGGTTCCACACGCTAGATGAAACCGCTCTGCGCGGAATGACGGGCTGGCGGTACGACACGGATACCGTTGATGCAGAAGGAAAACCAGTAAAACGCCCTTATACCGACTATTACAACCTTTACAACAACCGGCGGGCAAAAATTCAGGCGAGCATCTCACAGCGGGTGGGGGATGTTGGTTCTGTCTACCTAACCGGCGTCAGGCAGACATACTGGAACCGTGCGGGCGCCGCAGATTCCCTGCAGGCCGGATTTAACAGCTCTTTCGGGAGAGTCGGCTACAGTCTGTCCTGGAGTTATAGCCGACAGGGCGGACAGGATGGCGCGGATAAATCGCTTTATCTCTCCCTGTCCGTTCCACTGAGCGTCCTCTTGTCCGGAGAGGGAGAGAGCACCCGTAATCCGCTTTATTCCACCTACACAGTAGGTCAGGATGCTAACGGAAATATTACTCATCAGGCAGGTCTGAGCGGCACGACATTTGAGGATAACAGCCTTGGCTGGAACGTCTCCCAGGGGTATACGCGCAGCAATGGAAACAGCGGCAGTCTGAGTGCGAACTACAGGGGTGGATACGGGAGTGGCAACGCAGGTTACAGCTACAGCAATACCTACAAACAGGTCAGCTATGGTGCCAGCGGGGGGGCACTGCTACATGCAAACGGCCTAACCCTGGGCCAACAGATGGGAGATACCGTTGTTTTGATTGCTGCACCCGGGGTAAACGGAGTGGCGGTGGAAAATGAAACCGGTGTTCGTACTGACTGGCGCGGATATGCAATTAAGCCTTATGCCTCCGTTTATCGGGAAAACCGGATTGCGTTGGACACCGCGTCACTGGATGACCATACCGATATCGATGATGCCGTCAGTCATGTCGTGCCCACCCGGGGCGCTATTGTGCGGGCCTCGTTTAAAGGGCATTCAGGCAGCCGGGTGCTGATGACGCTGATAAACAACGGCAAACCGCTGCCTTTTGGGACGATGGTCAGTGCCGGGGATAGAATGGGCATTGTCGGGGATGACGGTCTGGTTTATCTGTCTGGGATGTCGAATGAGGGAACGGTTAGTGCGGTGTGGGGGGATGGCGAGGGTGGCAGGTGCTCCGCTCCGTGGAAGCTGCCTGAGGCAGCCAGCCAGTCTGTCATCAGAATCAGCAGCATATGTCGATAACAGACCTCTTCTGGATAGAGGGCTGGCACTATTGGCCGAAATGCAAAGCATGATTAATCACAGGTTAACAGGAAATGAAAAAAAATTTTACATATGGTTTCAGACATAAATCAGCGGCGGTGATGGCAGTATCTGCGGCTTTATTGTCAGGCGCACTGGCAGGACCTACGACAGCGGCATCAGACCCGGTTACAATCAAAATTACAGGCGCCATTGTTGATAACACCTGTACGGTCAGTAAAGAGCAGGCAGTTGAGCTTAATACAGTATCTGTCAGAGATTTTGAGGGAAATAACTCAACCCTCGGGTTTAAGATGGTTGATGTGGAGTTAAAAGACTGCGGTCCGGGTATAACCCGGGGGCTGAAAATTACCACATCCGGAAACGAAGATGCAGCAGACCCTTCTCGTTATGCATTCAAAAATGCAGATACAGGCAGTGATGCAGCAAAGGGAGTCGGGCTTCGTTTTTACAAATCCGAAGATGGCTCGCAGCCATTTAAGGTGAACGATACGGATGGAATTACCACTACGTCTCTGAAACAAGGGGACAACACACTTAAGTTTGGAGCTGCGTATGTCGTGACCAATGAAGATTCTCTTGCCGCGGGGAGTTTCAGCACCACGGTAAATCTTACGCTGGCGTATCAGTAATAATTAGGGAGGGTAAAATGAAAGTAAATAAGCAATTTTTTTTTGCAACGGCTGCGCTGATGACCGCCTTTACGGGAGTAAGTCGGCCGGCTCTGGCGGGAGATTCTGCTATGGTAACAATTACAGGAATGGTCAGGGCTAATACCTGTACAGTAGGTGATACGGCATCAGGTGAACTTGCCCCGGTATCTGTCAGAGATTTCAAGGGGGTTGCTGGTACTCCTGTTGGGTCTGCCAACGTTCCGGTTGTATTCTCAGGATGTGGTAAGCAGGCCAACGGCGTTAAGGTTAAGGTCACCGGAACGCCAGTAGGGAGTGATGGGGCGTTCAAAAATGATAACGATGGAAAGGAAGGCGGAGCGACAAATGTTGGCGTTTATTTTTACGATACTGACGGAACAACATTAATTAAGGCGGGAACGGATGTGGATGCAAAGGAACAGTCGTTTACTACAGATACTACACTGAATTACAAGGCAAGCTATGTGTCAACAGCAAGTGATGTAGGGGCGGGGTCTGTTGTGACAACAATCACAATGAGCTTTACATACCAGTAGCTGCTGATGAAATAATATATTTGACGGAGATTAATGGCCTGCAAGGTATTTTTACAATAACTAGTTTTTAGAGTTTAAAGTTCAAAAGTTTTCAAGATGATTCTCTCAGGGCGGGTGTGAAGCATATATTAAAAATTTCTGCTGTGACTGAGAATGCACTGACAACACTGGCATGGCATTGCCCGGTTGGATAAGTTTTGGCCTCAGCGGTATTAATCTATATAACGAAAGATTAGATTATTCGCCTCAGATTTACTCCATCCGATGCTCAGACTAGCGTCTTTAATGGCGTTTTGGATGTAACTAGTTTCTGCAGATACCAATTATCGAAAATACGTAAGAGATGAGATATGTCAAAACGTGTTCTAATCCGGCATTATACCGGAAATGCAATTAAATTTATCCTACCCGCACTGATGTTCATGATGCTGATATTACCGCATTTATGCTTTGCTGTTTCTGATACTCTTGTTAGTGCGTTGGATGTGAAGGGTACCACAGGGACTGCTTACTGGAGCGCTCCGAATACCCCATTTCATGCTTCTAAAATCAAAGGTATCTCTATAGATAACAGCAATACTGGCTCAAATTGGCTCCCCTCATCTGGACTTGGGATCGTGAATAACTGTTCTTTTACCATCACAACCGAAGAAGGGAAAACTGAGAATATAATCGCATCACTAAATAGCACACATGCTGACTCAGAGTCTTACTTCCCAGAACCGGTTAATATTGCCTCCTACAGTATAACCTGCCGAGCGAAGCTGACAAATGAAAGCCAAAGTAATATTGTTATGGACGGCCGTTATGTTTTTTATGTGAATTTCATAACAGAACGCGGATACGGACTCGTCGTCAACGGGCAGATATCAAAAGGTACGCTTTACACATCTCCATCATGTACTTTATCCGTACCTGACACAGCTATTAACTTTATGGGTGATGCGGCCAGCTTTATAAGCGGTATCCGCCGCAGCGCATCCTTCAGTGCGACTTGTGAGGGAACGTCGAGTGCAACGTTAACGCTCATTGGTTCAGGGCCGATTGACACGGAAGGTTGCCTGTCTGCTCAAAAAAAAGGCGATCTTAGTCAGGCGCTAAGATTATGTACGGATGGTTTTAAGCTTGATGGCTCAAACAGCAAAGCCTTAAGGATGGACGATAGTGGAAACAGTACAGGCAGTATCGATTTCACGTTATCATCATATAACAATGAAGAACCTCAGCCTGGTGATTACACAACAACTGTCTATGCAGTGATTGCTCCTGATTAAGCGTGCTTATGTGTCAACTGCAAGTGATGTAGGGGCTGGGTCTGTTGCGACAACAATCACGATGAGTTTACTTGACGCTGTACACCATTCTGTGTAAATACCTTTTCTCAGAAGTGACCGTCCAGGCGGTCACCGAACTCGATAATAAAGCGGCTCTACAATTACGATGTGTTTTACTTATTCCTGGCAATGCTAGGCAATATTAGATGCGCGACCCTGTATACGCAATACTCTTTCCGGGGGGGGGTATCTATTGGCTTTAAGGCTTTTCTTTTTGAAGTATTATATTTTTCATCCATAAGTGCGACTTCTACAAGTTCTGGTGCGTTTAGTATAGATTTGGAGTTCGCCACAATATCAATAAGTGGCAAGCTAAATGGCAGCATGGATAATTCAGCTTCGGAAGCGCAGGAAATAACCCAGGCTTGAAGTTTTCGAGAGACTTGAGACTTAATTTCCCTTCCTCTATAACACTTTGCGGTATAATCGATGGGGCAACAACTTCAACGAAAATAGTGAGGGGAATTTCGCATGGTGATTTACATATGCATGGGGGTGATCTCTTTACGTGATACTGAATACATTGAACTAAAACACCTCAATAATATTAGTAGCGATTTCTCCGCTATGGAGTTTAACCATGATTTAAACACGAAGAACAGGTGCTGCACTTTTCGCAAAATATGCTGGAAGTATGTTGCTAATTAAGTGAGTGTGAAAAGGTTTATGTGAAAAAAGATAAATTATTAGGCGACTACTGTCAGTAGTGGAAGCGTCCGGCAATTAGGTGCACCGGGCACACGCGGGGGCGTTCACACCGCTGACCAGTACGTACGCGCATAGCGCAAATGGAGTGGCGGCAGGGGGTGCAGGACGTGAGGAGGGAAGGGAGATGGCAGACGTTTTGGAAGAGGCGATGATGGTGATAGCCCTGACGGAGGGGCTGAAAATCCACCAGATTCGCAGCCGGCTGGCGGGGCCGGAGCGGGCGACGTGCGAGGTTTGCGGCGAGGCGATACCGGCGGGAGCTGGTGCAGACGGCGGTCACCTGCGTGACCTGCCAGGAAATCCGGGAGTTCCGTCAGAAGACGGGCATACTCTGATGCCGCACCGGGAGGCGACTGACGGCTGGGTGATATCAGGCGTGGCGGTGCCGCCACCGGATGACGCCAGTCCGGATAATCTGCTCCGGTCCTTGGACAGCTACGGCTTTGAGGAGTGCTCGCGCATCTGCGTCTTCATCCGGGAGGTGTGCGGTCTGCACCTGACCCGGGCGGACTACGCGTGGATCAGTGAGGAGCTGAAGGCGTGCCTGCAGAACCACGATAAAGGGCGCAGGCGAGCGTACTTTTACGAACTTCGTTACCTGCAGATGCGGATCGAATACCTGCTGTCGCTGGGCAGCCTGTTTCAGGGCTGACCCCGGGGCTGCAACAGGTATCAGACTGAAAACAGGGGCGATAAAGATGAAAGCAGAAAGACGTTCAGCCGCGACATTACTGGCCGCAGTGATGCTGATGGCGGCGCGGGCCCGGCGGCCACGTGCATCCTGAGGCTGTTGAACCCGGACTCGCGCACCGCAGCGGCAGCCCTTGATTCAGGCACTGAGCTGCTGACGGCCACCTGCGAGTCAGGCCCACCGGTATCCAAACTATCCCCTAAATATAGCGCCAAAGCTTCCAGCTCAGGCTAGCCGGAGATAGCGCTGGTTGATTTACCAAGAGTATATCGGAGAGAAACTGCTGTCGGGACCGCCATACTTCAGTCTGACAAAGGTAGTGAACACGCAGGACTACAGACCGGATAAAATAAATGCGGCCCGCTCTTCTGGTCCGCAAAAAGGTAACCTGATGAGGTTATATCTGTGTCTGCTGTAAGACTCAACCATTGCATGAAATGTCTGAACTGCTTCCTGGAAAAATTGCTTACGCTCCGTATCCTGCACAAAGATATCTTCCCATGGCGGCGCATGAACACGGTTTGAGAATACCGGAACAATACAATCGTCCTTTCAATGTGCGACGGCACGGGCAAATTACAGAGCGCAAGATAACCGACAACATCCGGCAGCCCCCGGTCAAAGAAAAATGGCGTTTTGCTTTGGGCTGACTCATGCCAGGAACGTAACTCCCAAGTTCAGCATCAGTTCGGCAAAAGATTCCCTGTCTATCCATGGCAGCGCATTTCCGCCGATCGCTACCTGATCTTTTATTATTGCGCGCCCGGCCTCAGCTGCTGTCGGAAAACTTTTTGTTCCATGACTGCTTTAGATGCCACTTCTCCTGCCTGCATCTGCAAACACAGAGCAAGTCGAAAAAACGATGCCTAATGTATTGTTTTTAACATTCATAATGTTTTTTTAAAGAAATCGCTAATAATTTATCAGTTCAATCTGATTTAAATGAGACACACGCTCTTGTCGCTGAACCACTCAGCTGGATGCTGTGGTGCCGGGTGCCTCCCGGTGAGTCAGAAAAGCCAGAACCTGACCCGCATTACCGAGCAATTACGCAATTACTGTTTTGCCAACATGTTAAACACCGCTGACTTGACTTAGCCCCACCGCATAGGGGGATTCACCACAGCGAGGGAAGTATATCAGCGGTTGCTTCAACAATGTTTCAACCCGGCATAAATTAAAAATCCCACCACTTATGAAAGAGGCGGGGTAGAGAGCTGGCATCCTCTCCGCTAAATAAACATCGCGAATAATATGACTGCTCCTGAAAAGACGGCCACAAGCTAAGCGCATCGGCCATTGGAGCGTGAGCAACTTTTCTTTGAAGCGTCAACTCCACTAGATATTATTCATCCTTGTAAAGGCAAGATTATGATAAAAAATAGATACAGCTCTGTACCCCAGTGTGAACGCTGATACCCAAAATTGCCTGGAATATTTATTTTTTTTGATATTACACACAGTATTTGCGCCGCAAACCGTTGACGCGATACGTTGTCGTTTTTTCAAATAGAATACATAGAATACTAATTATGTTAAATTGGATATTAACAGCGCACTTATCGCTTCGATACTGCTCCATTCTTTTCTGGTGTTCCGGCAATCGCACTGGCCTGCGTCTTCGAACTGATCCCTTCAAACTTATTGCCTGGTAAGAACCCCGGACGACGATTCGGTCCGGGGTTGGTTTCATGACCGATCAGTTATTTGAGATGCGAACGCAACTCTTCACCCGCCTGATTAATGGCTGTTCTGACCGTGGGTTCCTGACGGTAGTTGATAAGTGACGAAATGATTCTGTATATGCCGTTGTTAGTGGCCGGCCTGACCCTGAACTTTATCGATCGCATCCTGCAGCATCGATTCCATTGCGCCGCCAGGGAATACCGTTACGGTCTCTGCGGTCGCACCCGCTACAGGCATCACAATGATTCCCGGCGTGCCCTGAAAGCCTGAATTTTTCGCCAGCATATCCGTGCGCGACAATGTCCCGAGCATATCGTAGTTTTTTAACTTACCGCCACCCGCTGCAGAAGCTGCCTTAGTGACATCTTTATGTGTCAGCGCCCCTTCAATATGACCACTGGCAAACAGTGCATTGTGGTAATGCATATAGGCATCGCCGCCCTTTTGCTGCCAGATTCTTAAACCTGTTTCGGCTGCTTCAAAAGAGGGTTTCCAGCGATAGCCAAAAATCGGCCACTCTTTAAAAATAAAGCGCACCTGAGGATTATTTTTCATCAATGACTGAATGACGGGTGCCTGACGGGCACAGACGCTGCACTGATAATCGAAGAATTCTATAACCGCGACTTTAGCGTCCTCAGGCCCAATGGCGGGCACCGTTTTATCATTCAGCAATTCATCCTGATGTTGAATTGCCGCAGTGGTCATCGCTTTCATCTGCTCATCATACTGAATTTTCTGCAGTTTCTGATCGACTTCAATCAGAAATTCCGGGTGCTTCAGCAGCCAGGCTTTCGCTACCTCGCCAATACGGGCTTCCTGTTCAGGTGTAAACAGCGGTTCATCGGCGGTGGCTGGAGTCTCAGCGGGTTTCTGCGGGATATTCCCATCCGTTGTCTGCTGCTCTGTTATGGCCGCAGGATGTGTCTCACTCTTTTCTGCCCCGGAAGGTGCATCAGTTGTCAGATTAACAGCCGGTGAAGGTTTATTGCTGTCAGGTTGTGGTGGAACCGGCGCAGACATCGTGTCTTCCTGTGGTGCCGGAGCCGAACCGGATGCAGCGACTGGCGCAGTCGCGACAGACTGTTGCTCTGCTGCTGTGGGTCCGGATGACGCTGTTGCTACGGAATCAGCGGGTTGCTGCAATGCCGGAGCGGTTGGTGCCGCTGACGCGGCTGGCCAATCAGAACTGGCAGGCGATTGCGAGCTCGTGTCCGGCTGTGAAACAGCGGATGCTGCAGGTTCAGGTTGGGTGCTTACGACGCTTTTGTCTGCGGAATCAGAAGCTGACAACTCTGCCGCCATTGCAGTTGAAACGCCGTGAGCGCCAGCCAGTAACATAATGGCCAGCGCCAGTTTATTCATTTTCATTACTTGTCGTCCTGAATGTGAGGTCATCACTCTGATGCCTGGCTGTCTGATGCCTGGCTGTCTGATGTCCATTCCCGGTAGCGCCTGTAAGAGATCGCCTGCGCTGCAATGCCAGAGCAGGCCAACAGTGATGACAAAAAAGAGCGGCGCTGCTTATGATGCAGCGCTGCTCTGGCTATTTTCATTAGCTGATCCTGTAACTTATTGACTTAAGTCATATAAAGCAGAGTTAAGCAGGTAACTGCCCTGTTTTTGTGACTGAATTGAGTTTTCTTAAAAATTAATATACCTTATCAGTCTTACAATCAACCGCAGTAAAACAAAGTTGCAAAAAAACTTGATAATTAAAAAACTCTCGAGCTAAAAAATTAATCTCTAGAAATTGATTTCAATCAATAAAATAAGGTTGTTCCATTCGCTTGTTTAACTGCGATTGCTTTTGCATAAAGCATAATCCCTTTTGTGAGAGCGATCTCACGATACAGCCACATAAATTTTTTTAATTGCATCGATACTCTGTTTCACCCTACGATTGGTGCGTTTCACTCTGCTGTTTATGATGTATCTAGCTGTTATAGGCGTTTCGAGGCATTACATTTTTCCTGTGCCCTCCTTGCTGTTTTTAAAACAATGAAAAGTGTGTTTTTATGGCAGTCATGACTTTTTGATAAATTTCCCACAATGTACATTCATTGGATTTCATGTGATAAAGGTATTCGTCATTAATCTGGCGCGTTCAACTGAGCGTCGGGACACCATGGAGCAACAGCTCACTCTCCTCAATCTGGATTACGAAATAGTAGAAGCAGTTGATGGCTCACTGCTCTCATTCTCAGATATCGCGAAAGAAACAAGGCCGCTTAACTATGCTGTTGAACCAGGAGAAATCGGTTGTGCACTAAGCCACATATCAATATACCGTAAGATAGTTTCTGAAAATATAGAATGTGCTCTTATAATTGAAGACGATGCAATCCTCTCAGATAACTTACCTTTACTGATGAGTGAATTAATTCATGAGCCTCAAAATAAGGCGTGTTTAACTTTGCTTACACCTGTAAGTGAATATGTTGCCAGGCCATTAACTTATCTATCGGCCTCGTTTACTATGCATACTCTCATCGAAGGCACCGGAGCCTATGGCTATGTTGTCAACAATATGGCTGCAAAGAGATTAATTGAATTTCTATATCCGATCTGGCTAATAAGCGATCGGTGGCAATTTCTTCGTGATAATGGTGTGTGTAATGTATGCTGCATTAATCCACCTTTAATATCTCACCCACCTTCCTTAAATAGCGAGTTATACAAAACATCTACTATCCAAAGTGGCTTTGAATTGTCCGCCATGAAGGATGTTATATGGCGAAAAATAAAAGCGAATTGTAAGGTAACTGTTAAGCTCCGTAGTTTTTTTTGGACTGTTATTTTGCGTAATTTATTGAATACCAGAAGGATAAGAAGTTCATAAGTTCACCTCTGCATATCATATCAATTTATAGTGCGATTTAAAGCATGTTCTTTATCTTAAAGAAACTCTATACTTTAAACGAGCGCCGTAGAAAGAAAAACCGTTTTATGATTAGGTAAATGAATTAGCAAGATTAAGGAAATGCAGGCGACCCGCCAAACTCGAGATAAATTTTTGCCAGATTCTGCAACTGATTAAAGCGGTTTTCATCCAGCAGCAGTTCCGCCTGACGGCGTTTTTCCTGAGCATCGAGCCAGGACGAGATACGTGCTGCGCCCTGCCGATAACGCACTTCGTTTAACCGCTCCGACTTACGCGCAAGCTCCAGTCCCTCCCGAAGCCTTGTCTCCTGAGCCAGCAACTGATTACGCAGGGAAAGCTCGTCTTCGATGCTGCTCATCGCCTTATAAAGCAGCTGTTTAAACTCCAGCACTCGCTGCTCGTAATCGTTACGGGCAATTTTTACCTCGACGCCCCGCTGCCGCCACTCCAGGAACGGCAGCGTCAGGTTAGCGCCTACGGAGCCGACCGGATTATGTAGGAACGTCAGCAGCGAAGTGCTGCTGGTACCGAGAGCGCCGGTCAGGCTGAAGGCGGGATAATATTCGGTACGCTTGATATCAACCGTAGCCAGCGCCTCACGCACCCGCCACTCTTTAGCGCTGATGTCAGGCCGGTGCATCAGCACGCTGGCAGGAATATTCGCATTTACCTCTGGCAGGTTTCCTTTTGGCAGTGATGTTGGCTCGACTATCGGGCTGCCCGGCGCGGCACCGAGCAAGACCGCCTGCTGATTTAGTCCCTGCAAACGCTCCCGCTGTAGCCCGGTAAACCGGTTTTCCTGCGCTAGCAGGCTTTGTTGCGCGTCCACTACATCCAGCAATGAGGCACCTCCCGCGCGATAGCGAGCCTCGGCCAGACGCAGCGTCTCTTTTGCATAGTCGATACTCTGCTGGAGGACGGCAATCTGCTGGTTCACAAAGCTGATGCGCCAGTAACTATTACTGGCCTCTGAAAGCAGCGTCAGGCGGGCTGAGCGAAAATCCTCTTCGCTGGCATGGCTTGCCCACTCCGCGGCATCGCGCTGACGGGCAATTTTACCCCAGAGATCCAGCTCATAGCTGGTGCTGAGGCTGGCGGAGCTGCTCCTTGTCCAGCCGAACGAGTTATTCAGCTGGTTTTTTCCGTCCACGCCCAGCGAACCTTTTAGTCCAAGAGCGTTGGTGATACCTACTCTTTCCGCGTCCAGTCGCGCCCGATACACCCGCAGCACGGCTATAGCCACGTCGTTATTACTTGCCATCACCTGGCGGAGCCAGTTATCGAGATGAGGATCGTTAAAAGCTTTCCAGTCAAACGGGGCTATATCTCCGGCCATATCGCTTTTGTTCCAGCTGGCGGGATAGCTCACTTCGGGAGCGCGATAGTCGCTTTTTAACGTGTTTGCGCAGCCAGCGCTGAGCGCGGTGGCAAGGCATAAAGCCAAAGGTGATAAAATTTTCATAGGTTATTCGCTGGCCAGTGAAACGATCGGGTCCATCCTTGCCGCCTTGCGGGCGGGGAGATAACCGAAGATCATGCCGATTAAGGTTGAACAGAAAAACGCAGTGGCGGCGGCCTGCCACGAATATATAGCCGTGAACATTCCGCCCGCCAGGGCGGTAAAGAGCGCGCCTGCGGCATACGACACCGCGATGCCTAACGCACCGCCAATCAGGCAAACCAGTACGGCCTCAATCATAAACTGCTGCATGATGTCGCTGCGTCTCGCACCTACCGCCATGCGTACGCCAATTTCATGAGTTCGTTCTGTCACAGACACCAGCATGATGTTCATCACCCCGATACTGCCGATCATTAGCGAGATACAGGCGACCATCAGAATTAAAATGCTGAAGGTCATTGAGGTGCGTTCGATAGATTTTCTGATCTGTTCGAAGTTATAGAGCTGGAAGTCTTTTACGCCGTGACGCTGGTTTAACAGCTGGGAAATAGCGCTAACCGCCGCCTCGTTAGCCACATTATCTTTTAGCCTGACGCTAATGCTGTTTAGAGTTGTTTTGCCTACCATGCGGTACATCACCGTGCTGTAAGGCATCCACACGGTAATGCGGTTTGGCTCATAGTTTCGGTTGTTGCTTTTGGCGATGCCCACCACGCGTGCCGGTACGGAACCAAGGAAGACAATTTGCCCCAGCGCCTGTAGCCCCGCGTCGTCGAAAATCGCCTTGCGGGCGTTCTCATCAATAATGACTTCCTGAAGGGCATTGCGATCGTCCCTGAAGGTCGCCCCCTGCAATAACTCAATACCGTTTACCCGGAAATGATCCCGTCCGACGCCGTTGATGGAAGCAGTTGCAGATTTACCGAGAAAACGAATGTTGTCTGAGGCGCTAACTTCCGGGCTTACGCTATCTATAAATCCTTGCTTGGCCAGCGCATCAGCGTCCGCAGGTACCAGCGTTCGAATGCCTTCGATGCTGTCATCGAAAAAATCTCGTCCGGGATAAATGCTGACCACGTTGGTCCCCAGATCTTTAATATTCTCAAGCGTCTTCTGCTTGGCACCCTCACCCAATGCCACGACGGTGACGACGGCGGCAATACCGAAAACAATCCCGGTCATGGTAAGCGAGGTGCGTAAGCGGTGCGAGTTCATCGCTTTTAGCGCCATTTTCAGCGATTCACGCGTACGATCGAGCAGCGTTTTCCAACGGCTTTGCCGGATGCGTTTAGGCGGCGGCAGCGTTTCCGTCGCAGTTACACAAATACCGCTATCAGCGATAATTTCGCCGTCACGCAGCTCAATAATACGCTTCGCGTGCTGGGCGACCTTCATATCGTGGGTCACCATCATTACGGTATGGCCATGCTGATTAAGCTCGCTCAGAATGGCTAACACTTCTTGCCCGGACTGCGAGTCCAGCGCGCCAGTCGGCTCGTCCGCAAGGATTATCTCTCCGCCGTTGATCAGCGCTCGGGCAATACTGACGCGCTGCTGCTGGCCGCCTGAAAGTTCACTAGGCTTATGGTGCTCACGCCCTTCCAGCCCAAGTCTGCCAAGCAGTGCGGTCGCACGCAGCCGACGATTGTCGCGTTCGCTGTTGGCGTAAATGGCCGGGATCTCAACGTTGCCAAGCGCGCTAAGGTCAGGCATCAAATGGTAGCGCTGGAAGATAAAACCGATATGTTCCCGGCGCACTCTGGCCAGTTCATCGGGCGAAAGGTGGGCGGCGTTTTGCCCGCCGATGTAGTAATCGCCACTGTCGGGTACGTCGAGGCAGCCCATGATGTTCATCAGCGTTGATTTGCCCGAACCTGAGGCACCGATGATCGCCACCATTTCTCCGGCCTCGATAGTCAAATCGACCTTTTTCAGGACGGTCAGCGCCTGGCCACCGTTGCCGTAAGTTCGGCTAATGCCTTTTAGCTCAATGATGTTTCTCACAGCACAAACCCTTCCCCTGGCGCTTTATCAACCGGCTGCGACAGCACGATATTTTCCCCGACCTTTAAGCCTTCGAGGATCTGAATATCCACGCTGTTGGTGATGCCGGTTTTCACATCCCGGGTTTCGACCTTGCCGTCAGCCGCCAGCACCTGAACCTGCTGCTTATTTCCCTCGGCTCTGCGCACTGCCTGAATGGGCACCAGCAGCGTATCTTTGGCTTCGCCAGCAAGCAGCTTAACCTGCGCAGTCATGGCAATACGGAGTCGGTTTTCTGGGTTAGGTACGTCGAGCAGAGCGTTGTAATAAACGGACGCATTTGAGGTGCCGGAGCCTGATGCCGAACTGCTGCTGGCAAGTGAGTCATCTTTCATCACCGACTCCGGTGCCAGCTCAACGGTACGCAGCGTCGCGTCGTAGTGTTTGTCCGGCTCGGAGAAGATAGTGAAACGGGCTTTTTGACCTGCGGAAATACGGGTGATGTCGGCCTCGGAGATCTGCGCTTTAATGGTCATGACGTCCAGACGCGCCAGCTTGATGATGGTCGGCGCACTCTGGCTTGAGTTAACGGTCTGCCCCTGCTGAGTGATGACGGCGATAACAATACCGTCCATCGGCGCTACGACTCGCGTATAGCCAAGATCGACCTTTTTCTTATCCACTTCTATCTGCGCCTGAACCAATTTAGCATGCAGTGACAGTAATTCAGCGCGCGTGGTGGAAAGCGTTGCCTCCGCAGACTCAAAATCTTCGTGCGAACTGGCATTTTCACTTAACATCTGGCGCTGGCGTTTAAAACGCAGTTCAGCCTGTTTCAGGAGCGCCTGCTTCGACTGGAGTTCGGCTTTCACTTCGTTGAGCGCGGCTTCGACGTTGCGCAAGTCATTACGCTGAGGCTCGTCGTCAATGTCGGCAATCAACTGCCCTTTTGTCACGTGGTCGCCCAGCTTCACTTTCAGTGATTTCACCTGGCCTGATACCTGCGCCCCTACGTTAACGCGTTCAATCGCGTCAATGCGGCCGGTCGCCAGAACTGAATTTTCTATATCGCCTTTGCGCACTGGAGCCGTAACATATTCCGGCACATCAGGGCTGCTGAGAAAGAAGAACAAAGCGATGATAAGAACGATGAGCAGCGCCACGGTAAAGGCGACGGCGCGGCGAGAGAGATATTTCGTTAACATTGTGCAGGTGTTCCATAACGATGAAAGCGGAGATCTAAGTTCTCATAGTAAATGCCACAGTCTTTACTGAAGCTAAACACGGTGCACCTGTTTAGATTTTATCCTGAAGTGGCAAAAGGGTTACCCGTTTGCGTAACTTAAACTCATTCTCTTACGGACATGAATTTTCGGGGTCAGGATGACAACGCATGGCAGGGCGACAGGCAAAAGCGTACGATTATCGATTTTAAACGATGCCGCATACGAAGCATTGTATGGCCTCCCTGATTTCGATGAGGGACAGCAGCAAGAATTTTTATCACTTTCAGCGGCCGAGCTGGAGCTTGCAACCCGCCGTTCTGGTTTACCGGCCCGCAGTTACTGCATCGTGCAGATGGGTTATTTCAAAGCCAAGCATGCCTTCTTTCGCTTTACGCCTCAGGAAGTGGAGGGAGATTACAGGTTTGTGGCCTGGCGTTACTTTAGCGAAGCCTCTTTTCCCTAAAAAACCATTACTGACCATAAAGACTATGCCCAGCACAAACTTATCGCTGACTTCTTCGGGTATCGTCTGTGGTCTGGTTCGGTTACTACAGCACTTAATTCCTGGGCAGTACAGCTCGTACGTCGTGACGTTACCCCGGGGTTTGTGTCAACGGAACTCATTTGCTGGCTAAACGAAAATAAAATCATCCGCCCGGCGTATTTCACTCTGTAGAAATCGTCAGCACCGCGCTGATGGCCGAACGGTAGCGTCTGGCAGATATTCTCACCTCCCCCCTTGATACTGAAACACGCAATGGACTGAAGGTACTCCTGAAGAAAGAAGGCACTCTGTCCGGTCTGGCCGTGCTGAAACAGGAAGCCAAAAATTTCGCGGGCGGCAGATGGACGTCGAACGGAAGAAAATAGAGCGGCTGGCACCTTTATACCGGGTAGCGCGGCGACCGCTGCCCGGGCTCGTAATTACACAACCAAATATGCTTAATTTTGCCAGCCGGGCCTGTTTTTACACTAGCCATGATTTGCGCAATCTTAAACAGGAGCAGAGTGGGTTATGCCTGCTGTGTTATGTCTGGCTTCGCTACCGTCAGTTGTCTGACAATCTGGTCAATGCCGTGATGTGGCATATGAAGCAGATGGAAGACCGCTGCAAGGAGGAGGCGAAAAAAATCTTTGAAGCGGGCCTGCTGCAAATATAGCAGGAGAGCAGAAAAGGGGCCGCCTGCTGTCTCTGTTTCGCAGTCTTTACATCCTCCGGTATCTTTGTGATCCGCAGATAGCCAGAAACAGCCACCGCTCACAAAACCGCATTGAATCATGGCATCGATTGCGCTGGTGGGGGCAAAAATGGACTGAGAGGTCAGAACGATTGCGAGCAGGAAATCAGTAATCAGTGCGGACGGTTACTCAGTAGCGTGATCATTTATTACACTTCAGCTCTGCTGTCGCGGCTTTTGCAGAAATATGAAGTCAGTGGCAATACACGTGGTCTGGAGAGTATCAGACATCTCTCTCCCGTGGCGCGGCAACATACCTTTCTTAATGGCCCTTACACTTTGATCAGTGAAGGAAGAGAACTGGATCTGGATTCCCTGATTGAGCGGCTAACGTTGATATCAGACGAAAAGTGACAGACGTGACAAAATTTTGGACTGTTCCGGCTTACTACCCCTATTTAGGGCATACACAATGTCCTACAGGTCCTTAATGCTGCGTACTGGCGGTACACGCGGGTCACCTTCAACGTATCCCTGGGGTATAGGAACTCCAGGAGCAACTGCAACTTGCTCCTTCCGGCCCGGCCGCTTCCGCTGGTTTTTTCAGCCCAATGATTTTACACTCGGCGGCACGCAGGATTTGCTTCTGGAGTGTAAGGCCATGCGCGTAAGTAAAAACGTGGTCATAACTGTAAAGTGCCATAATGATGAAAACGGCCTCGTTTAACTCCAGATGGTGAAAACCTAATATCAGGATGGAATAAAAACAACCCAAATGAGACAGGAAATCGTCTCACCGGATTGTCTGCTTTGGGTTTACTAATAAAAGAAAAATCAAAAGCTATTGTGGAAAAACAGCCTGAATTATTTTAACAAGATACATCCAGCGCGGACTCGCGATTAGAGACTGAATTCCATATTGTCTTCCTGCTTATAATGTACGATATGCTAAGACAGACTCATCAAACTCACCTGCTTGAGAATAAGTGATTTCTTTCAGATTCAATTGATAGTGAGATATTTCTCCAGAATTATTTCTGAATTTCTGGAAAGACTGATGCGTAAATATAGCCTTTGTAGAATATAAATACTCTGCCTCGTCACTGACTGATAATGCTGTGTTTACTCCCTCGCCACTAAATCCATTCTCCAAAACAATCAAAATATTAGCATCACCCTGCCTTTTTTGAAAAAAGCTGGTTGCCACTGACCTGTTAGCAGAAAAAGACAGCATTGTTCTGGGTTTGTAAATTGCCGTTAGTGTTTCTTTGTTGTATATTGGTAAGTCTATTTCTTCATAAAACTTAACGTCCTCTTTTGTGATTTTAGCCCCGCGATATAATTCACGGCCTCCCCTTTTATGCTTACTTTTATTTGTCCTGTAAATGTAATCATTAATATCCCTGACCATTGATACATCAATTTTAGACGCCATGGAATATAAATCACTCTCTATAGTTCTGCCTGAGCGCCCCTCAAAATGATCCGGATGTCGCTGCTTTAGTTCCTTGACAACTGCGTCTGGATTAATGTACTTAGGTATTCCCTTTGACATTTCTTTAATCTGACTGTATGCAGCTTCAGAAGAATAAATGCTCTTAAAAAGATCTAATTTTTTTTCAGTCTCTCTACTTAGTGGTTTTCTTTCCCATTCACTCTCAGATTTTGAGGATCCCGGCATTGCTTTGTTTTTATCCGGGCTTAAGCCATAATTATCGATAAAGGTTACAGGATTATTGCGTACCATCCTGAACAGGTTCAGCCCGTCCGCTGTCCCCGCCGGATCTGCACTCAGCCACCTGCCCGCCCACGGCTGGTAGTACCGGTACCCGTAGTAGTACAGCCCCGTCGCATCCCGCTCCTTACCTGAGTAGCGCACCGTTTTATAATTTACTTCGCTCTGGCTGCGCGCCGTCAGGACCGCCGTGCCCCCGTACGGGTAGTATTCCTCCGCGCTGATGACGTTCCCGTCACCGTCCAGCTCCAGCCCGATGCTGCCGGTAAGGTTATCGTAGCTGTAACGGAGCTGGTCATTGCTGATGCCATCCGGTTTTCCGCTCTCCCGGTGCAGCACACGCACCTGCGCCCGGCCCGCCTCGTCCGCCTTGATAACCTGCAGGCTTTCCGTTTCTGCGTCGCCGGATTTTGTTGTGCGAAGCTCCAGCCCCGCCAGATACAGCACCCGCTGCGCCTGCGTGCTGCTGCCGGTTTTCTGCACGCAGACCTTCAGCACGCGCTGGCTGTCGGCGTCGTAGCGGTAGCTTTCCCGGTCGTCGGCCGCCCCGTCGCGCGCTACCGGCGTGACCTTCAGCAGCTCGTTACGCGGCGTCCAGATGAGGCACTGCCCCGGCTGCAGCTGCGTCTGCTGGCCGCCGGCGGTGAACAGCGCGTCCACCTCTGCAGTATTTTCCGTCAGGGTGCTCAGCACGCCCCGGTTGCTGCGGTTACTGATGGTGATGTCTGTGGTGTAACTGTTGTTTGTGGCCGGTGCATTGTGCCTGATTTGCGTCAGGTTGCCGGCTTCGTCGTAGCTGTAGGTACGGGTGTAGTTTGTATACGCAGAGCTGTCGGCGGGGAGGGGAACGGTGGCGGAAGGAAGACGGCTGCCCAGCTGACCGGCTCCGGCCGTCTCGCGCCCGGTGGCGCGGACCAGCTGGTACAGGCTGTCGTAAACGTACGTGTTTTCCGGCACCACCTTCTGGTTGCGCCAGAAGCGCGTCTCTTCCGCGTCGTTGCTGACCTTCAGGACGTTGCCGACCGGGTCGTACTCATAGCGCAGGTCCTGCAGCACCTTCGCCCCGGCGGCATGCCCGGCCGGACGCTCCGTTTTAATCCCGATCAGGCGCTGCGTCTCCGGCTCGTAGGTGTAGGTGGTTACGACGCCGTTGCCGTGCGCCTCGCGCAGCTTCTGCCCGGCGGCGGAGTACGTCAGGGAGGCCACGATAACCTGCTCCGCGCCGCCTTTCAGCGTCAGCCAGCTGCTCGACAGCAGGCCGGCCACGTCGTATGCCACGCGCTGCAGGTTGCCCCTGGCGTCGGTGGTGGTCAGCACCGCCCCGCCTGCGTCCGCGGCGGTCAGGGTGGTGAATGTCTCAGCGGCCAGCCGGTCGTTCCAGGCTGAGGCGTTCGCGCCCTGCCAGTCGGCTGCCACATCGGGGTTGTCCGCGTCCTTCAGCAGGCGGCGGCTGACGCAGCGCGGCACGCCGGTCAGGGCGATGCTGTCCGTCTGCATCAGGCCGGCGGTGTCGTAGTGGCTGACGCACCGGCCTGCCAGGTTGCGGGCTTTTTCTGCATCAGTGTCGCCGGCGTAGACGAAGCGCTCCGTGACCCGGGGCGGGCCGCCTGCTGGCTGCTCCGTGATGCTCAGCGGGCGGCCGGGCAGGGAGGCGTTCTCATACCGCCAGGTGCGGGTCACCGCCTGGCTTCGGTCCTGCGCGCCGTCGCCTGTGGTGCGGATATTACTGACCGTCAGAAACGGCCGGCCGGCGGCGTCGTTCAGGCTGACGGTGGTGCCGGCGTCAGCGCTGACGGTAACCAGGACGCCTCCCGCCAGGTCAGTGATGTGTCGGAAGTTCGCCAGCCCCGCTGCGTGCAGGCGCGGGTCAGTGCTCTGCGTCAGAAAGCCGCGGGCACTGTACCGGTGGCGCGTAATGCGTTCGTTTGTCGTATGGGGGGTGTCGGGATGGCGGTGGTACACAATATCGCGCACGGTGAGGCCGCGGCTGTCGAGGACCGTGACCGAAGGGGTGCTGCTGTAAAGGGATATGGCTGTCATAAAATATCACTCGTACTCGCTGGAAAATACTGGCAGCGGTGCTGCCAGTAAGGGTTAAACGGAACCGTTTCAGGATGCAGTCTCGTTCTCATCCTCGCTCACCACAAACCACGGCGTGAACAGCGTCCTGCGCAGCCAGCCCTTCGCCGTCTTCACTTGGTATTCACGGCCGGCCGGGTCATAAAAATGGGTATCGGCGTACAGATCCTGCCGCGCGCTGTCGTCGCTGACGTATTTCCAGCTGCTGAGGAAATACGGCTGGTACGTCCGCACGGGCTGCCCCTTGTTGTCGTACTCCGTGCGCCCGGTCACCGCCCAGCGCGTCGCCGTGTGCACTGTGGCCGGAGAGTCGTCCGGACCTTTAACCAGGGCACCATGATCCGACCGCTGCCAGGCGTCGCCCTCCACCTGACGGGCAGCAGCCTGCAGTATCCGGCCAGAGCCGTCGCCGAAGGCCACCTGCTGGCGAACCTGCTGCGCGGGGTCACCGTCAAAACGGTCCGTCGTCAGCGTCACGACGTGCGGCGGCAGTCGGTCATCCCACTCCGGCATCCAGCTGTCCGTCATGTACACAACACACTGTGAGACCGGCAGCGGTGCCGTCAGGGCCAACGCCTCACTGGCGGATAGCGGAACTGCCATCGTAGTATCACTGTAACCCACCGCCTTCCCGTCTTCTGTACCGCAGAAGCGAAGGGTGGTCATCCGCCCCAGCGCATCCAGGGTGACGGTATGGACATTGTCGTTCTCATCCGTCACCCTGACCGGCGTCAGGAAACGCCAGTCATATTCGGCTGTCGTGGTCAGCCCGGCCGCATCCTGCACCCGGGTGACCACGCAGTCGTGCGCATCCCGTGTGACGGTGACCGCGCCGGTCAGCAGAGTGTCGCAGTAAGTTTCCGGCAGCCGGAAGTGCTCGGCGGCGGCGTAGGTGCTGAAACCCTGCCGCACCGTCCAGAGTAGTTTTTCTGCCTTTTCACTGCGCGGGAAAAGATAAGCCGCCCGCCGATACCCCGCCTGAGCAAGGGCATCTTCGGTGACCGTGCCCGCCAGGGAAGCCACCATATTTTCATCAAGGATGGCGGTTTCACTGAAGGCCATCAGCGGCGGGAAGGCCGGTGTCCCGGTTGTCGCTTTCTCACCGGCATCCAGGTACCAGACCTGCTTCTGCCCGGTAAAGATCGCAGACTGCGCGCCGGTCAGCAGTCCCCCGTTTTTCTGCAGCAGTTCAAGAGTGATACCGCCGGCCGGAACGGCGGCAGCAGGATGGCTGAACACATCGCTGCGCGAGGCGTCCGGCAGCCCCGGCAACCAGACACCGGCGTCGATGTCCGCCAGGGTATGCCAGCTGCTCTGCACGAGCGAAAGATGCAGTACCAGCTGCTGTTCGTCATAACTGCCCGCAAACAGCGTCTCCGGCAGCGTGTCCGGATAGGGGCTGACTGCCGGCTCAGGTCGGCGGGGATAGCGGAGGGTAACCTGCTTCAGTGGCTGTCCGTGCTCGTCGCTGGACAGCAGCACCTGCTGACTGCACTGCGGGTCACTGCTGACCCGTTCATATACGTATGTGCGAGTTTCTGCAATGCTAAGCCAGGTTACCGGGCAGGCTCCCCGGGCCTCAACCAGCCGTATCTGCGGGCGGTTTTCCGTTACTGTATAGGGAATGTCCGCCTGACGGCTGCCGTCATCTCCGTACAGTTCGCTGTGCAGCATCACGCCCTTCATTGCGCGATTCAGCCAGAACGCCATGGCTTCATCCGGGGTGTAAGCCTGTTCATCATCTCCGCTGCCGGTGGTAAAGCGCGGCGTGAAGCCGGTAAACGCCGCCGGGTCACCCTGCCAGAACTCTTCCGCCAGGCGCCCGTCCGTCTCCGTCAGGCCGGTGGCGTACCAGCTGCGGTTAACAGCCGGCGGGCTGACCTCTCCGTCGGTGACACTGCTGGTCAGCGGATCACTATCCGTGACTTCCACAAACCCGAAGCCCCGGAACTCCCGCTCGCGCCCGTCCCAAGTCCCATGACGGTAACGCACCGTGCTGACCAGCCGATTGCCGGTGATTTCATCGGTCACTTCGGCGCGGTACAGGGTATGAAGGGCAAACGGTAGCCTGCAGACGAGCGGGGAGCCCCCGGCCGCGAGGAAACTGGCCTTCTCATCCAGCCAGAACTGGGCTGAAGAGCGGTAACCCAACCGGTGGTCAGCCCCCATACTGTTGTTCATCCCGCTCAGTAGCCAGGGCTTCTCCGCCGAAAGATGGCAGATCCAGTGCCGGGGAGCCGGATGCGGTGCCGTCAGGACCAGGCTCGCCACGCCCAGCCCCTGAACATCGGCCAGCTGCAGGCTGCAGGTGCGGTCGTAACGTACCCCGTCGGGTAATGCCACAGAAAACGGCGCGGCAAAGCGGTTGCCGCTCTGGTTGATATACACCTGCACGCGGTCAGTCAGGGCATAAATCAGGTCGGTGGTACCTGACCCGTCAATGTCAGCCAGGTACAACTGGTCCGGGTTAAATGTGGTGACCGACTGACTGAAACCGGGCAGGTCCACCGGCTGTCCGAAGCGCCCGTGACCCAGATTCGGCCAGTACCGCACACCTCGGGCACAGACCGCTACCAGGTGCTGCTGACCGCTGCCGGCCATATCGCTAAACGCCACCATCACCCGGTCGTCGGCGCCGGGCACCGGCAGGGTAATCCCATCTGCCTGAATCACCGTCTGCGCCCTGCCCCATCCGTCACCCGTACCGGCATACAGCCGGACGCTACGTGGACCCGTCAGGACCAGGTCCGTCATGCCAGCACCGGTGATATCGGCAAGCTGCGCGCGCGGGTGGGCATACTCCACCGGCAGTGCCGACAGCGGGGTAAAATGCCGCCATTCACATTCAGGTGTACGATCATGCCGGCCCGCCACGCCGGGGGCAGTCACCACCCACTCCAGCCAGCCATCACCGTTCAGGTCGGCAAAGACGCCTCCATTGCGCAGGGCTGGCATGTCAGGCAGCGGAGCGGCTCTGCCCCAGGTTACCTTATCCGGATCATCGCCCGGCGCACGCTGCGGGGCGCGATACCACCATGCCCCGCCGTCCTGATACAGAATGCCCGCCAGCCCTTCTCCGTTAAGGTCAATCATCTGGTAAGGCTGGAACAGGTTCAGGTTGCCCATATCCTGCCGCAGCTGCCAGTCAGCCGACGCAGGGGGCGTGAATACCTGCCAGTCAAACGTGAGGGGCGGCAGTGTCCGCAGGGTACCGTCCGGCTCATACCCGGCCTGCTGCACGGTTTTCAGGGTGGATGCTGACGGTCCTTCGTTATAGCTCAGCCACAGCCGGGCAACCAGTTGCGGCTCATCCCCCTGCGTTTCATTGCCGGCCAGCGCGGTGACGGCATGGTACATGAGCACCTGATGACACAGACGACGGGTACGGACGTCAAAGCCATATTCCCAGCCGGAAAAGCAGTCCTGCCGGCAGGGCCAGTTCCCGCTCCCCGGTGCGAGCCAGGCCGGGGCCAGCTCAGTTTGGCGTTCTCCGTAGTCCAGCACCAGAGTGAACAGCCAGTCGGTGGCCAGCGGCTCAGAGACCAGGGCCGGTAATGCCCGGGCTGCTTTACGGTTGCCGTACCAGACGGCCGTCAGATAACGCTGTGCCGTCGCGGCGGGATGGGCCGTTATTTCGGCATCACCGCAGCCCACCTCATCCTCCGCCCGGTACTGCCAGTAAATCTGCTCCCCGGTCAGCGACACGGAGGATTCCATCAGCCAGACGGCGGTCTGCGCCGGACTGTCGGGCTGGCTGATGCGGGCCTGCGGATTACGCCCGAACAGCTGCACCTGGCCGTCCGGGCCGTACCACACCCAGAAGTCCTGACCGTTGCCGCTTTCCGGCACCCAGTATTCCAGACGACTGAAGCTGGTCTCCGTACGTGAGCGATAGCCGCAGACGGTGTAATTCCCGCCCGGGTTTACGCCCAGAAGCTGGCAGGCAGCCCGGGTTTCCGGAGCGCCGTTACCCGCGAGTACCGGCACCACTACCTCTCCATCCGGACCGGTAAATTCATCGCTGTCGTCATAGCGCGGCACGCCTTTATTCGTGCGTCGCCGGATGGCCGGCAGAGTGACACCCCAGCCCATGCCAAAGGGACCATTACCAGACCGGCTGTGGTAACCGAGCGTCAGGTCCGGGGCATAACCCCGTCCGGCGCTGACTGGCAGCGGCACGCTCAGCGTCGCTGCCCCGTCCGGCCCTGCTGCGGCCACATCGCCTTTCAGGCCAGTAATGGCACCGCCGCCGGAAGGTAAAGATGGAGGCGTAAACCCCGGCTGCTCTCTGTTCTGTAACATAAAATTCTCCTCAGGCTCCCCGCAGGGAGCTAGGTGACAGCCGGGATATCAGCCGGTGATGGTATAGCGAATATGCAGAATGATGTCCGTAAGACTGAGCAGCAGGTCTTTTTGTTTGCTGTCCGCGTAAGGAAAACGCAGCGTCAGCGAGCCGCCATCATCCACCGGTATCCCCTCAAACGGCAGCCAGCGGCTGTCATTAAAGTCCAGCTGGAACTGACCGCTGTCATTCATGCCGTGTGATACGGCAATCGCATCGCAGCCGCGCGGCATAGTCACACTCCCGCCATAGTTGAGCACCGCCCGCACGTCCTGATACGGTCCGGTCAGGGCCGGCAGGGTGACGCTGATTTGCTTGATGCGCCGCTTTTTGCCCAAACTGTCCGGATAGTCTGTAACCATTTTCAGATCGGCCAGTTTCAGCCTGGCCTGCAGCTGCTTGTCCTTCATGTACAGCGTATTTTCGCCCGTACCAACCTCACCAGAGCCCTTTGTCACCAGCGAGACCACCTGGTCAGCCAGCACGAAGGCATCGGTAGGCAAGCCGGCATAGAACTGCGACAGACAGACGGTGCTCGTGACCTCTTTCTCGCGTTCTTCTTTTTTCAGGTATTCCTGCTCCATCTGCGTCAGGTTCAGCATCAGGGTTTCGCCCGCCATCAGGCCGGCATAGGTTCCCTGCCAGGCGCCGGGACGGATGAAGGTGGCTGAATCGATCTCCAGTGACCATTTGTATGCCTCCTGCGCCATCAGGCAGCGGGATACCGTCAGGTCATAAAACTGATAGTAGATGGCCGCCAGCTTGCCGCGTAGCCAGTTATACAGCGCATTGCTGGTGAACTTATTCTGCAGGAAAGTCATCTGTGCCTGCGTCTGTGCCTGCTGGGTCTCCAGATAGGCTTTCTGCAGCACGGCGGCCTCGTGGCGCACCGCCAGGGAGGCCAGCTGGGCATCAATCTGCTTCACGTCGGACTGCGCCGCATTACGCTGAATTTCCCACTCCTGACGGCGGCGGCGGTAGGCCTCCGACTGGCTGATGCGCTCCCCGGCGGTGCGGATGGCCGAAGCCGACATGGCGGCAATGCTGCCCAGCGCACTAAACGCAGCCCCCCAGCGCGACCCGCCGTTCGCTAAACCAAAGATGTTGGGTGCCAGGTCAAGGGCTCCGGCAGTAGTGTGGAAGGCCTGCCCTCCGTCGGCAATGACAGACGACGACAGGAAGAGGTCCATGGCCTGTTTTTCCCCGGTATTTACGTCCTCATCATACAGCGTGGTGTAGCTATCAAGGCGCGACTGTGCGCCGCTGCGGCTCTCTGCCAGTGCCGCCCTGTCGGCATCCAGGGCGGCAATTTCTTTATCCTGCAGTGCAATACTCTGCAGGACGAGGGCGCTGCCCTGAGTCTGCAGCAGCTCAGACAGTCCCTCAGCATCCTGACGCTCGGTAATACTGAGCAGGGTGCTGCCAAACTGCGTGAGCTGATTTACCAGACTGCGCGCACTGTCGAGAATCACCGGGAAGCGGTAAAGCGGCATGACGGCAGCAGGCAGGTCACCGCCGCCCGATGAGGCATTAACCGCAGCACTGAGCAGCGCCGCCGGGTCTGCCAGCGTAGCGTAGACGGAAAGCGACAACGGGTTACCGTCGATGGAGAGGTTGTGACGCAGGTTGTACAGGCGCTGGTTCAGCGTCTGCCAGTAGCCTGCCAGCTTCTCGTTCTGCTGGGGCAGGAACAGTCCGGTCAGTGAGTTTGCGGTGCGCAGTTCACCGGAGAAAACCGGCTGACGTATCGCCATCAGGTTCTGCTGTACGTTTTTTTGAGTGGTTTTATCTGCCGCCTCGTTGAGGCGCGGAGAAGCCCAACCTGTGCCCTGTGCAAGGTACGGCTCATCGCCAAGGATGTCCAGGGCCTGCACGTACCACATTTTGGCTTCGTTGAGCGTATCGCGCTCCAGCTGACGGTAAGCCTGGTCGCCGCGCGCGATGAGCAAATCAAGGTAAGACATAAAGGTGGCGACCTTATAGTGCAGCGGGTCTGCCTGGGATACCGCATCCGGGTCTACTGAATCCAGCGGATCCGCGTGCCAGGTGGTTTCTTCCTCCAGCGGGCGCACGTTCCAGTAATAATCCTGTATTTCCCCGTCAACCAGATATCCGGCAGGATTCCAGATATAATGTAGCCATCGGGTAGCTTCAGTAAATTTACTTTCGTTAAGCAGACGCTTAAATACCATCATAGGTGAATAGTAGAAAAGCTCCCAGAAATAGAGAGCATTGGCGCCGTTAAAGTCCATCGGTTCGGTTGTCTGGTTGTTCAGCACCACCACGGAGGAAAACATGCTGATATCTGATATTGACAGATTCAACTCCACTGCAGTTTTATCACTATTCGTATATTTAAAGTGAGCTCCTACATGGTCTATATCTTGAGTTGTTTTGTCGGTGAGCAGAAATATTTTGGCAATGTAGTCATCACCAGTTCGCTTACTTTCAACAGGGGCGGGAATAAACAGTTTTACGTTTAATTCGTTGTCAGTCAGTACCCCAGAATACACAACGTGTTTGTCGCCATTAAAAATATTTCTGCTGTTAAGGGTAAATGCCCGAATGCTGCCGTGAATGCTTTCATTGTATGGCGGCAGGGTAAACTCAGCGTAGAATCCTTTACCGAGCATGGGCTCCTGTATTTTTTGTGTATCCATTGCAAGTATTGAGTCAATACCCAGATCAGCCTTCACAATAAGCTGCCTTGCAAAGAGTGTATTAAGTCGGGTTCTGCGTACGCCCGACGCCATGTACTGGGCGCCATCATCTGCCGACAATAATTTAATAAATTCTTTATCATCATTTTTTGTTACTGTCAGGGTGGCAGTCCCTAAGGATTTATTGTTATTTAAGTTAGTTGCAGAAAAAGATGTTGTTATAGCAATCTTTTTATCTGCTTCAACCCATGGTTCATCAACCACAAAGCTTAGTGGGCCGAATGTAAATGCCATTTTTTTTAGGCTAAACTTAGGGGAGGAGATTCGATGCTCGCTAAAACTCCATGTTTTAACGTCGCTCGCAGGGCCTGGGATTGAAAATATAACATCTTCAAATGCAAATCGTGTCGCAACCAATGGAGTGAGAGTGCCGTAGTCGGAATAGTATCTGAAATATAAATCCGGCCTGTCCTTTGCCTTTAATTCAAGGTCATTACACTTCTCTAGGTTCATCAGCGGATTTTTTTCCGCCTCCGCTCTGTACACGCTCACATTACTGTCCGAATATATTTTTTTAAAATTACTAAAAATGGGATCACAAGCTACGTTGCCACTCATGATAGAAGCTGATGACAATTCAGGTTCAGGTACTTCACCTGTCAGGTAGCATGCTAAATATAAATATATTTTTTCATCTAATGATTGAATTTCCGATGTAATCAGGAAAGCCAGGTCAGAATAAATACCATTTTTTGCATCAATGTATCTAAATTTCGAGCCATCACAAACATATACTTTATTTAAATTACTGTTAGACGCCAACTCGGACAGAAAAACCTGCTCATCAGTGCAGGGGATTTTGTATGATACATTAATTTCAGGAGATAATATTACATTCAACTCTCCGGCTGATGAGGCTGAGGTGACTATATCATCCATCTGAAGTTCAATGGAAAAAACCCCGTCGTTATCTATGGGCCCGACCTGAAAATCAACACTTTTAATTTCACTTATTAACGCACTGGCCTTTACCTCTGATATTGTATCCAGTTGATTAAGTGATAACTTAACCAATCCTTTCGCACGCTCATCATCAATTTTACCAACACTCATGTCAGAGTAAACGTAAACACCCTCAACCGCCGGAAGGTCAGAAATACTGTATTCAGCTTTCTTGCTATGAATATAGATTAACAGCGTCCCCTCATCTTGATATTCAGCGCTATACAATCCATACGCTTTCGCGTCAAAAGCAACCCCACCAAAATTAAGTGACATATCATAACTGAAAGGGGATGACCATGAGCCATCATACCTGAGATGAGCCAAGTTCAGGTAGTAATTAATTATATCCGACGTCCCGCCATCACTTTTATTTTTTACTTTCTCAATCCAGCAAACATACAGCCGAGAATTGAACCTTACGGGACAAATAAAACCTTCAACAGGATTTATGGCGCAACTAATCTCATGCCATTCGGTCCATGCATTAGCAGTAAAAATACCATCATTACCCTTACTATGATCCACATTACGCCAGTAATATTTTTTTGGGGTAGTCTGACTGCTACCTATAAACCAGGTTTTCCCCTGATTAACATTCGCTTTATCATGATAAGCTGAAAGAATTTTTAAATTAGCAACTTCTTCAAAATCGGTGAGATACTTCTTAAATCCATCTTCAACAGTGTCGGCATTAATCTGACTCTGGCTGAGCGTCTGCAGCATTTCGTCCATCATGCTGGTCTGTCCGATGCGCAGCGTCGGGTCAACGTAGTTTTCCGGATAGTAAACCAGCTCCGAGACGCCGCCCCAGGTGCTGTAACGTTTATTATAAGTGTCCCAGTCGGCACTAAAGAACTGCCGGGATTTTACCGCTTTATCCACGCTGCCTTCCTGGCCGCTCAGTGCCCGGTTTACATACAGCTGCACGCTGGCAATCGCCTCTGCAATCCGCGTGGTTTTTATCTGTGCCGACACCTGATTATCAATCAGCAGCCAGCCGTATAGCTTGTCGCGGTCTGTCACCTGTGACGGGGCAATATTTTTAATCACATAAGCACTGGCGGCCGCGCTTAGCGCCTCATCCAGCGTGGCGCTAAGCTGCGCGGTCTGCTGTACATTCAGCCCCGCCTGAAGGGCATGGCTGGTGGCCACCCAGTCAGCATACGGAGAGGCGTATGTGAGCATAGTCATTGCGGCCACGTTTGCCGGTGTGATGCCAAAGGTGTCGGCGACGTCCAGCCACTGCAGGGCGTTCCGCAGGTGTATCCAGCTGTAGAAATACGCGCATGGGGAGGTCCGCGCAAGTGCCTGCTGCAGCACCTGCTCGTCCAGAGCAAGCGCAGTCGCCACGGTTTTGACGGCAAGGTTATTTTTTTCTGACGTGCCATCACCGCTTAGCGAGGTGAGGATTTCAGAAGCGTGCGTGCCGCAGCGGGCCAGAAACGCGTGCAGTTGCGTCAGTTCATGCAGCGTAGCGATATCGTGCCCCAGCGCGGTGGCTTTTTCGTTGATAATAGTGGGATGCGCAACCCCCCACGCCAGCTCTTGTGAGCTCAGACCAGTATTACGCACAATCAGGGCCAGCTGCCCCATCACCTGGCAGAAAGAAACCAGCGAGGTGGTTTGTTCATCAGTCCGGCTGTCATTATCGACCAGTCCTAGAAAATCTGCCACCGTTAGCCCCTGTGGCTTAAGCTGGTTCAGCCACTGCAGAATAGCCACCGCCTTTTCGGCCGAGTCCAGCTGGGTTGCTGCGGCAATAAACGGCGCGGCGGCGGTGATAAGATCCGCATTCTTACCGGAAAGGCCCTGTTTCGACAGGCCGTTTTTCAGGGTGGTAATTAGGTTTTGAATGTCCGGCGACAGCACGGTGCTGTAACTGTCGGTCAGCATCAGGTACAGGTCACTGACGGTCCAGTTCATCTCTTTCAGCCACTGCGTATACCGTTTAAGCGCACCGGGCAGCCCGCTCAGGGCATCGCCTGCCAGCGTATCCAGTTTCTGACCCGCATAAGGCGAAACGGAAAATAGCAGGCTCAGTTCGGTGACCGTAAGCTGGTTTACCTCTGCCAGCAGCCGGGTGCGGTAAAGTGCAGAAAGGTTGTCAGGGGTGGTGGTAAAAGCAATGGCATTCCCCCCGGCGTCTTTGTCTGTAATGGTCAGGGTGTAAAGAGTATACAACCCGGCATCGTCAACCTGCAGTGCGCGCTTGAGCGCCCCGAGGCGGAAAGTATCGTCAGACTTGCCGGGTTCCAGGTCCAGTACCGAACCGTCTGCGGAAAACAGCTTGTTATTCAGCGGCGGGGTATTAAACAGGCGGGTGAACGCGCTGGTCTGATTACCGTGTGCTGTATGTCCGATATTCGCGCCGGACAACACCATTGCGGCATCCACACCAAGGTCGTAATTCTTCATGTAGTAATTCACCCGGAACAGCTGGCTGAGCACGTTTTCTGTGATGGTCAGGTCATTATTGCTGCTTTCTATGACGTTGCGGATATCATCAGGAGAAAAGCCGGTGGCCTTGTAAAGACGAATAAGCTTATTGAGTTTCAGCAGGAAAATGTTGAAAGCATATTCACTGCGTTGGAACTTCACGGTTGCATATAGATAAGGACTTGCGTCATCACTTTGGTATCGTGTCACACCGATGGTGATGCCCTTAGTCAGCTTAGCGCTATCAAGTGTGACGTTCAGGCTAAGAACCGCGTTCACGGCTGGGATGGTTTCGCCGTTGAGCAAGTCAGAGCTTCTAGGTCCCGTCGTTCCCACGTGGACTTGATGACTAGCGCCCACATATCCGCCTGAGACGCTAAACTGCAGTTGATAATTATCTCCTGACAACGGTATCAGCTCGATATAACCAAACTGACTATAATTTCCTCCGGGCATGCGCGTCATCAGTACAGCATTAAGCTTACTGTCAGACTCCACTAATGAAACCAGCTGGTCGTTCTGATAATACTGTACACCCGGCGTTATGTTGCCCGGCGTGCTCACCAGACCCAGCAGCGAGCTCATCTCATCACGGGTCAGCCCGAACCAGCGGGCGAGATACGAAATATTCTTAAATGCACTGGTATCAGTATCCCCGAAATTTTTCTTTATCAGCTCATCTGCATTATCTTCAGAAATATCCTCCGTCAGGATTGCATGCAGCTCAGGCGGGATGTCAGCCTGAATACCGAGCAGGGACGCGGTATTCATTTTTGCGGCCACGGCCGGATTATTGCGGAAGGCCGTAAAGTCCGGGTCCTGCAGGATGATGGCCTGCCGGACGGCTTCATAAGGCTGGCTGTAGGGCGTCGCTCCTGTCTGTCTGTAGGCAGCGAGCATCTCCATTACCCCGTCATAATCCTTATCTTCCTTCGCCTCAACGTTGCTGAGCAGCACTTCGTTTGACAGGGCAAGGGTGGACAGCTCGTCATCCATATTGTCCTGCGACAGCGACAGTGAGGCCAGGTCCGGACGGCGGGTGTCCAGATGGTACTGCGACGTATCCGCATGCAGATCCCGGGCCTCACGGTACAGCTCGGTCAGGTATCCTGCCGGTGAGAACATGGAGGCCACGGAGCCGGGCTTCACGAAGCTGCCAGCCCGCTGCGGAAACAGGTCATCATAACCGTCCAGCATGGGTGACTGGCGGATACCCAGCCGGACGGCGTTTGCCAGCTGCGGGTTGGACCGGCTCAGGATGCGGGACTCCACCATTTTGTTCTCTTTCAGTTCTTTCTGCGCCTGCTGATAAAGAAAGTTCTTCTCGCCCCAGGAGAGGGTATCCCCTGTCAGTTCTTTTACTTCGGCGAAAGAGCGGACTATAATATCCGGCAGGGTTATCTTTTCAGGTATGCCTGCTTTCAGGCTGCTGTTCTTTGTTTTATCTGTGGCGTTCAGTTTTTCCAGGATTTCTTCGGTCAGATACATTTTTTATACTCTTGGTTAGTGACTATTGCAAAGAAGGAACCAGAAGCAATGTCATGCTGGTTATTTCTTCTTATTTTTAAAAAATCGTGCTTCTCAGATGTATTTTGCTTAGAGAGATGGCCGAGTAGAAACTTTACGCCTGTTATTACGCAGGACGCGCATAGTGGTAAAAGCAGTATTCATTATTTTAATTCCCCGAGTGGCGCTGATTATTCGTTAAAGTTTGCCGTTAAAGCATTGGATAGCGTTGTTCCGGTGTTTATTTGGGCTGATTTAAAGCAAGAAAGCACCGACCATCCCGTTTAAGTAATGCCATTGCACAATAATACGCGGGAGTTTCACCAGTATTCATGAGAATGGCTTTCCCAGAATTTCACGTTGTTTAAAATCGCTACCGGGCCCGATTTGGCGCTTTTCTTTGGAGGCGAGAGGAAATATAAAATAGATTTTACAATTACTACTTTTAAAGACGCAATACAGGTAGTTCCATCGGAAAAAAACTTTGATATAAGTTTCATTGAGGTGACAGTAGCAGTCTCCGGCAGGATTATGCCAGTGCCGCTGCTTTTCCACTCTAGGTGCAGTTATAAATCGTGGTATGATCGAGACTGACACAGCGCTCAGTCAGCACTTCTATTATCGGCATCAATCAATAAAAATAAATTTTTCTCTGCTTCACGACGTTTAATCAATCCGGTAAGTTTTTTCCCCGCCGCATTAACCCAGCGCGGAAATTCCTTTGCCGCGGCACTATAATTACCGTCATTGAGCCTCTTCAGCAGCGTCGACGAAGCAAAGTTTCCTGTTCCAAGGTTGAAGACAAACGATACCAGTGCATCAAACTGATTCTGCCTGAGAGGCACGCGGACAAACTGCATGACGGCCGCTTCAGATACGGTAATATCCTGCCGCAGGAAAATGTCAGCCTGTTCGGAGCTGATAATGTCTCCGGGACTAACGCATTCAGTATGTCCGTAGCCAATAGTCCAGACCCCGGCTGCGCACTGATAAGCCTGCAGGCACATCCCTTCGTAATGCTTAATAAGCAACAGACCTTTTTCACTGGTTTTCATCTTTCTTTTCCCGTCTATACAGTCGATAACAACTTGGTTTATTCCTGACGATGCTTGTTTATTTCAGTTTTTATTGCCGAATCTAATCTCCCAGTAATATTAATAATTACTGTGATAATGAGGGCGCTGCAAAGAAAGGCCCCGATGCTCCGATCATCACTGAATACACCAGGTATAAACATTCTGATTATTTCTAAGGTTGCATCAGCACCGATAATTCCCATTGCGAATGAAATAAAAAAAGCAACAGGTCTGCGATAACGATCAAATCGCTGTTGCGTAAGGATGCTGACCATCGCTCCTGAAAGAGAAGCCACAATAATTTTAAAATCAGTATGAGCGTAAAGAAAATTAAGCATAATTTAGCCATATAAAAAAATACCAGCCCTGTAGGGGAGTTCCGATGACTGATACCGGATGGAGATACTCCTCTTTAGCGAGGACTCCCGTGACAGACCCTAATCACAAAGACGCCACTTTTAAAATGGTTATTATCGATCGATGTTTGGATAATAATAGGCAAGGACTATCACCGTTGCACTAATGATCGTTATAACTAATCAAATAGTGAAACTAAAAGTTTCATCTTATTGTTTTTAATCAGTAATTACAGTAAAGAGCATATTTTAATATTCATAATAAAACATAATTGTAACTGCCCATCCAATGTCAACTGAATATCAATGAACTGAAGTTTGATGCCGCTATAGCGGCATGGAGGCGCCAGATGATGTCAGCGCAGGGTACAGTGGTCAGACGGCGCCGTACGCCCGGCGCAGCCGGTTACGGCCTGATATATGGCGCTACCCAACCCCTTCCTGGCAAGCCAGACGGCCTTAAAGCGACGATAACGTTTATCTAATCCCGAAGCCCCGGTGAGCGGGCTGGACGGCGCAGAGCGACGTACAGGGCGTGATTTCCGGGGTCTTGGTTTACTGTTCACTATGAACAGTAAAGCTTAGAGGATTAGTTACACCATCCATTACAGCCACTCCTGTTCCGGCCCTTCGGGCCGGGGCGGGGGCGGCCTGTTAATGGGCACTCGGAGTTTCAGAACGGCTCGGGTTCTGGCTGATAGGGGCTGGAGGTTTCAGGCCTGCTCTGAAGTGCCCTTATATCGTGATTATGAGTGTTGTAACTAATGAGTTTTCACCATGCCCGCCGCAGGCGGGAGCTATTTTAGATTCTGAGCGCCTGCGGCCGCTGCAAGCGAAGCCCTTATTTACCCTCAGAATGGCCCGACTGAAAACCTTATTTTCTTTTTGATTATTTCTTTACTGACCGAAGGTCAGGAATGTCTTGCGGGTAACCTCAGACTCACTTGCAGGTAAGGTCAATTTTCCAATTGCGGATAAATGTGAGTAAAAAAAGACAGCCCCCGAAAAAGCTGTATTTATGTCAGTTGCGGGGTTGGAATGGCGCGGCTGCGGGGAGAAAAACAGTGCGTAAGTTACGCGGCACAAACGACTTTACCGCCAGTCGAGGCGGTTAAAATCGAGCGGGAAACGTCAGTGAACGACGTCGGGAGGTGCAGGCTCGTAGCCGAGGCCCAGCTCCAGCTGGTTAAGATGCTGCCACACCAGGCGATCAAAACTGTCTGCGTCGAGGTTGATCAGTTCGTGGTTCGGCCGTGTGCGAATGAGCCAGCTGGCCATCGTGCTGCGCCGTTCATCGAGGGGGAGCTTGCCCAGCTTATTGCGCCTTTTCCCCCGTACTGCCTTCTCGCGCCGACTCAGCAGCGTCGCTATACGGGCTTTTTCATACCAGCGCCGACGGGCGGCCCTGACGGAGTCACGCGTACCGGATTCGAGAATACCGTCCTCTTCAGCCTCGATGCGCTGATTTCGCTGCAGAAGCAGCTTATCCATGTTAACGCCGCACAGCTGCCAGAAACGTTCCGTGAGAATGATATGCCGGGGCATCCAGTACTGTTCAATAGGGTCCCATTCCAGATCAGGCATTTCGATAAGACCAAATCGGGCAAGCTCCGGAAACAGACGCGACAACCGGCAGGGTTCTACCCGGGTTTCGGGGATGACATTGCCTTCACTGTCTTTCGGGCTGAGTTCACTGGCCAGCCGGTTAACATTGGCGGTCACAACCCAGGTGGCCATGTCGGCACGCTGAACAAGCAGAGGGAATAATGCATCAATAAGCGCACGCCGTTCCGGACGGAAATGCCGATCGCGACCTGCAGCTTTACGGTACTGCGTGAAGTAAGGATGAAGTGACGGCCGGAAACGCAGCTTCCATTTACCGCTGCTCTTCTCTTTGACGACCAGACGACGCATGGCGTGGCCAAACTCACCCGGAAGCGGGCGATAGTCATCAGGTGCGAACCACCGGGGTTCAGGGCATTTGCAGGTGACATCATGATCGCCGCGGCGACGTCTGTCATTTTCTGAAGTCGGGCTGTTTATCCCTATTAAAATGCGGTCATTCACCCTGTCCCAAACTTATGGCGGGCAGGGGTTGTCTTATGAATAGCATGCGTTATAATCCTTTACAGGCGCTGCGCCTGCTTTTGGACCCCCTGATTCTGATTCTTCCGCCAAGTTGATCTCAGATTCGGGGGGTTTTTGCATTCAGAGTACGGTAAACCGTAGACTCTATACCCTGGACGTTTTAACGGATACGTCCTATCCGGTTAATTTATTCCCGTGCCGCGCATGACCGGCCACAGGTTTACTGCAAATCCTCATCGTCAACCACCACAGTATTCGATAAGGATCTAAAAAGGATCGCCGCCCGGCGAATTCTGAAAAGAATACCCATCTCACCCGTTTAAATCCAGCACAGTTTGCGCATAGCTCGAATCGTATGGATAAAAAAAGTTCACTAATAAACTTTATTTTGAACGTCTTCGCATTTGCGGCCTGACTTAATCCAAATTACGCGTCTGGCGGGACGATGTAACCCGGAGGAAGATCTGGGAGATGTATTTCCTGATTTTCAGTAGCAGGCTGTGCTGCAATCATGAATTATCACTTAATAATACGATGGGCAGGGCGGTCAGGCTGAGGCGTACCGCAGCATCGCGAGGAACGAACAGTCTGAGCGGCGTGGCCGTCAGCGTCTCTGCCTCACGTTCATCAAGCAGAACGATGCTTTTGAGCCAGACACAGCCCCGATCAAACTGCCAGTAGCACCCCTGTGAGCAGACGGGACGTTCCGGTGGCCACCAGTTTTCGCCCATCTTTTCGCATGCGGCTTCGGCCAGCGTAAAATCCTGTCCGCTGAGCAGCATGTGATATTCGTGTGAGGTGCTTCCCACCTCCTCCTGATAACTGACCAGCCAGCCAGACATTCAATCTGTTTCCCTCCGGGCCTTCTGGACTTTACGCTTTCTGCTCAGTCGCGCATAAATCCCCAGCTGAGGCTGATATCAGCATCCAGCGCCCTGTCTGCCAGTTCGATCGCTGCGGTCACTTCACGTAGGCTGCTCTGGCCCCCAGTTTTCTGCCCAAGTTACGCGTGCCCCCTCTAAGCAAATCCATGCGCGGCAGGCATCCCCTCGCCGACCACAGACTATGTTAAAAGTGAGCGTGATCTCACCGAGCTCTGCATCCGCCGGCGCGCCTCCACGTTTTTTGTACGCGCCAGCAGCAGCATGCAGGAACTGGGCCTGTTTGATGGCGACGTCATGGCGGTCTATCGCGCAGACGAGGCCTCGCACGGGGACATCGTCATCGCCGAGGTGAACGGCGAATTTACTTTAAGCGCCTGCAACTTCATCCCCGCCCTGCTCTCCTGCCGAAGAATCCGGCATACTCCGTCATTTATCCGGAGGAGCTGCGGCTGCTGAGCGCCTTTACCGGGTTCTTCAACAGTACATAAAGCGCGCAGGAGGTAGTTATGGCGCTGCCTATGTTCTGACTGGCGGACGTTAACTCGTTTTATGCGAGTTGCGAGCCTCTGTTCCGTCCCGACCTGCGCGGTAAACCGGTGGTGGTGCTCAACAGTAATTATCTGAGTGGTGAGAAGTGATAGTTAGCTTGTTGCTTTTCAATTTTCTGGTTTGATGAATTGGATCCCCCGCAGTGCGGCTTAATAAGTGTGTTTCACCCATCGGTTGAACTCACAGCGAAAAGCTGACGATATTGCATGTATCCAGACTCATAGATTCACTTAATCGATAATAATCGTATAAACGAAGGGGGTATGTGCTCAATTCCAAAATGGGTATTTTTTATGTATCTTTATTGCCGCAGTTCATACCCGCCGGTCACTCACACTTGATATGGACTTTTATCCTGGTCAGCATCCACGTGGCGATTGGGACTATATAGTCCGTCACACTTATTTTATCCATATATTTTGCGTCAGCCGTATTGAATAAAAGTCGCGTTATCCGGGTAATGGACAGAGCAACAGGGGGCTTATTTTTATGCTTCGCGGCTAAACTTGCTATGAGCACGAGAGAGTCGGGGTTTGGCTGTAAATTCCCGTGTTTGGTACATAGTAGCCTCGTCAAGCGCTGCTAACGATTCCTTTATAACACCTTGATTTATATATAATTTAACACTCAAGTAGTTTTGATATTTGTATTCAACGTTAAGAAAATATTGACATTAGGGCTATCGTTACATTTAGTTTCAATTTGGTAAGCTTTTGTCAACAAAGGATTTATTAATAGTTTTGCGGTTTAATTTGGATTCAATAAGCATAAAAAAGATGACCCATTATCGTTATTCGGATAATTATATTTTCCGTGTACACATGCAGTACTTCGCGAAAGGTAATTTAATTCACCATTTCAACTTATTAAAGTGAGGTTTTAAATGGAACGTATCGTAGAAGTAGCACCTGATAAAATTTCAGAAATCCGTGGTTATATGGCAAACAGCGGGCGGGACTGCGCCAGTGGTACCTGTGACTGCGGTGGCGGTGGTGGTGGTGGCTTCATCAGTGCAGAGGATTTCCTCATCAAGGAACTGGAAGAAGTTTCAGCAGATTTCTTTAGCTGAGTGATGGCACAACAAGTGGCACTCTATGCAGTGCCACTTTTCGTTTGGGAATCTCAGATGAAATATAATGTCACAGAGCCACATAGAGCATATTTGTATTTTCCTCATCTTGAAAATTTTCATTTGAAAATTAATGAGCTATTATCAGCGCACAATCTGACTCATGTTGATTACAGCGCAGTTCTAACTCACATCGGTGAAACTCTAGATCAGATTTATTTACCAGATTTTGTTATTTCCTTCGATATCTGGCTGAGCTTACAGCCTGCCTCAGTAACTGACCGTTATACTCATTACTTCAAGAACAGTGATGGAAGCTGGCGTTCGTCAATCTCAAAACAAAATGCATACATTGAGAAACTCGCTGCACATATTTGTGCAAGTACCCTCGGTAACTTGTCCCTTTTTCTTGACCGTCTTGATGCTGATTTCAGCTTACTTGAGAAAATTTTCGGTATTCAAGCCCTTACCTGTGCAAGTTCAATCGAAATTCTTGGCGGAGACCGCCATGAAAATGGGCAGCAGCCGATTCTTTTAACTCTGAATGATCAACGTATTATATATAAACCAAGAGACTCGTGTATAGAGTCAGTACTCAATGAGATTTGTGAGATTATCGGCATGAAAAGAGTCTGCCCTGAGACTCTGAGCAGGAACACACATTTGTGGCAGGCTTACATAGATAATCGCCCTCTTCATTCTCTGGGTGAAGCCCGGGATGTTTACCGGCAGTATGGAAATATCCTGGCACTAGTCGATCTGCTAAATATCAATGACTGTCATTTCGACAATTTCATTGTTGATCAAAATCGTGTTTTCCTGATAGATGCAGAAACCAGCTTTCAGTATTACTTTGAAGATAACCCTGACCTTGAACGTTCAGTATATCAGAGTGGCTTACTTCAGAGCGAGGAGGTAGTAATTAACGGCATCGGACACACATCGGCTCTGACGGCGGCCACTAACATATTTCAGTCTTATACACATCCCCATGCACTTAACGACGCCAGTGAACGCATTCAGGTACGCTATGAACACGGTTTCATTAAAAAAACCCAAAACTATCCTCACTTTGAAGGGAAGCCTGTCCAGTCCCTGAAATATGTCCCGGATGTTATCCAAGGATATGAAGAGTCCTATGAGAAAATTAAACAAAAGTCAGATGATATTCTTGCCTGTATTACGGCACATGATGAAATTAAACCCAGATATTTAATCAGGACGACAGC
Organism: Pantoea sp. JV6; assembly: GCF_025910055.1. NCBI lineage: Bacteria > Pseudomonadati > Pseudomonadota > Gammaproteobacteria > Enterobacterales > Erwiniaceae > Pantoea > Pantoea sp. JV6. The sequence continues at coordinate 53,958 of NZ_JAPCIM010000024.1, forward strand.
CTATTATATGTTGGTGATCAATAAGATCATACATCCTGATGTAAGCCGCACCATTGATACTGCTTTCCCGTCACTTATTAATGAGTATCTTCTTTATGAAAGTGCGCACCCACGCTTTAAGTCACTTGTTAATTATGAAGCTCAATGCCTTAAAAACTTCGACATTCCTATATTTTATATTCGTTGCAATACTAAGTCTTTATTCGATTCTAATGGTAAAGTTATTAAAGATTTCCTGACTCAGACTCCACTTGAGCAGATTAAGTCCAATTTTCTTCTGCCTGCCTCTTATCTTATCAGGCAGCGTGAACTTATCGTCAGGAGCATGCATGCTCATCTCGGCACACGATAATCGTACGATTACTTTCCTTGGGCAGAACAGCCATGGTTCTGATGAATCCTGGCTGATGAGAAAAACATATATAAACTTAATGTCTCAGCGTGGGCCTGTGGCAGTGGTTGTTGAATGTCCTACTATTGATCTTATTTTGTTTGCACTGAAACGACATTCTCTGAGCAGTACTGCAATGGCGAAGTTTCTTGCTTCATCAACCTATTGGTGGATGAGATCTCTTGAATTCAGGATGTTGCTGATGAATCTGCCTCCAGATGCAGATATTTTCGGCATTGATCTGCCGCTTACGACAACGCGACAGAGGGGCTATATCTCTGCGCTGAGTATACTGAACAGCCCTGCCGGATCGGTTTTATCTGAGTTGCTGAAATTTGATGCGGCTAACAATGAGGTCTTAAGCAGTGCTACGCCCGAACAGCGGGAAAAAGCCATGGCAGATAAGCTTTGCGTCATTCTCAGTAATAACTATCCGGAAGTAATTGTCATCTGTCATAACTTTCATGCTAGTCGCCATTCCTGGTTAACATATCCATCTCTATGTCAGAGGATAATCGGGCTGAATCAGTTCAATCTATCTGTTAAATCACTTAGTGTTTTTTCTCAAGAGATGAAATTTATTGCCACACCCGATGGAAAAACACTCGACTCATACCAAATAAGTAATGCGTGTGTGCATAGAGGCGACTATTACCGTGTAAAAATGATCTCATCTTACTACCGAAATGAGAAACAGGATGCCCTATTAATGAATATATGTGCACCTCTGCATTTTGATGAAATCATTGTGTACGCGTCTGGTAACCCCATTACAGTGGAGAATTATAATGTATAAGATAAAAGATAAGATAATCTTGGTAGTATATTCGGTCTCTCTGCTGCTTCGTTCGTCTCCGAAGCTTTCTTTGCTTTTTATGGTTTTAATCACAATTCAGGGTCTCCTGCCGACGCTGAGTGTGATGACAAGTATCCATCTTGGAAACGTCATCAGCAGTGATGATCGTACCGGTTTAACAACCATTGCCATATTGTGGGCGCTGACTTTCGTCATCCCCGGGATTCTCTCGCCGATTATCAGCACACTACAGAGTATCCTTAACTCCAAAGCTACTTTTCTGACACAAAGGAAAATAATGGAGGCAGCCTGCCGCATTGATGATTTAATGCTGATTGAATCTCCTGAACTTCATGACGACCTGGAAGTACTGTCCCGTGAAGCGGCGCACCGCCCGCTCAACCTGCTGGTCAATCTGATCGATATATTTAGAGGGACCCTGACGCTGCTCAGCCTTTCATTGGTTCTGGCTTCAGTAGTATGGTGGTTGCCGCTGGCGTTCCTGCTCCCGCTCATTCCCGTGACGTTCGCTGTAGCGTATTCGCAGATAGATATCTTCAAAGCGATGCTCGGGAAAGGGATGCCTGCGAGGAGGATCAAATATTTTCTCTCCGTTTTGCTGGACGTGAAACTTGCAAAAGAAATACGGCTCTTTAACCTTTCCGCTTTTTTCCTTGATAAACATCAACAAGCTTTCAATGAACTTGAAGACGAACTCAATAAGGTACGAAAGAAACAGTTGATGCGTCCGCAGCCCTGGAATCTGCTTTACCTGATCTGTGCACTGGGCATGATGTTCTGGTTTGTAAATTATCTCACAACCGGGAAAATCACTGTAGGAGGGTTACTGGGGACTATCCAGTCCATTTCCTTCTTTGGTCTTTCCTGTCAATGGATGGTGTACTCTTTTGCTAGTGTGGGTGTCTGTTTTGGTTTTTTTGCTCGGCTAAAGTCTCTCGAGGCCGTAGCTGACATACCTAAGTTGGGCATAAAAGAAGAATGGCTGGAGCCGATAAAAGAGATTCGGTTTGAAGACGTGTCATTTGCATATCAGCCAGGCAATTTCGTACTGAAAAACATTAATCTCACTCTTCGCGCTGGCGACCATCTCGCTATAGTGGGTGAAAACGGCGCGGGTAAAAGCACGCTGATGAAATTGCTTTGCCGACTTTATAGTCCAACCTCGGGGCGCATCACCTGCAACGGCAAGGACATCGCCGGAATTGATATTCAGCAGTGGCGCCGCCGCCTCAGTGCTGTATTTCAGGATTTTGGACACTATAATCTCAGTATAAAAGAAAATGTCACATTCACTCATATTACTACCCCGGAAACAGAGCGGGATTTTCAAAATGCCTGTGCAAAAGCCCGTTTTTTACTTGATGCGGGGACAACACCAGACACCCTGATCGGTAAGGAATATGCTGGCACGGAACTGTCGGGCGGCCAGTGGCAGCGTTTGGCTCTCGCCCGTGCCCTGTATTCTCCTGGAGAGTTGGTTATTCTTGACGAGCCCACAAGCGCGATGGATCCCCGTGTTGAAGCAGAAATATTCCGTCAGTTCTCTTCCCTGGTTCAGGGCAAAACAGCTGTTATGGTCACTCATCGTCTTGGCGTGGTGAAGCACGCAAGTTTCCTTATTGTTCTCAGAAAAGGTGAGATCGTTGAACGGGGAACACCGGCAGAACTGGAACAAGCACGCGGGGAATATTACTCTCTGCTGACGTTGCAAAGGGAACAATATAAGTTTGGAGAAGATAAAAATGATGAAGTGGCCTGACATAATGCGCCTTCTCACCGATATAAGAAGCATTCTGATGCTGATGTGCATGTTCTGGGTGATGCCGGGACAGGCAAGAGAATACGTCGCTGATAAAGATTATTTCGAACTGCCTGATACTGTTACGGGCGTACCTGACGTGTTGAGCTATTTTTCTTTCAACTGTCCGCACTGCTATTATTTCGAAATGAAATCCAATATTAACAATTTTATTGTTGCTTCACTCCCTAATGGTACGACCTTTGAACGTTATCATGCATCAAGAATTGGCGCTTCAGGCCGTGATTTGACCCGTGCCTGGGCCGTAGCAGTTTTCCTTCATAAACAGACTGAAATGACACCTATTCTGTTCAGGGCGATGCAGCAGTCACACTCTGTACAAAGTGAAACTGACCTTCAGAAATTATTTATTGATCAAGGTATTTCTGTTGATAAAATAAAAACGCTATGGAATTCCACAGAAATTACTGCCTCTGTAAACCGCCAGGACAGGCTGGCTGAACAACTGGGCTTAAGATTCGTGCCAGCCTTCTTCGTTAGGGGAAAATATCTGGTGAATAATATGGCGCTCGACACTTCCACAGATGAGAGTTTTGAGAAAGACTATGCTGGTGTTATCCAGTATCTGCTGAATAAAAAGCCAGCTGTCGCCGGAAATGCTTCAGGTGCTCATCCGTGAAATGAAAGGAGGGAGCCGATGATATCTCCCCACATGCTCACTTATCTGGCTGGTTTCCGGCATCACTGATATGAAAAACGGCTTCAACGGCCTGGCATCATAAGGTGCAGAACACGCTTAGCACTGACACGTTCGGCGGCCACCTGTTCATTTTCCGTGGTCGCCGCGGCTACATTATATCGAAGCGGCTTATATGTCGCACGCCAGTAGAAAAATCCACGACGTTCACGTCCGCACCCCAACTGATATTACCACCGAGGCGCTGAAGCGCATCGGTGAGCTGTACTCCATCGAAGCGGAGATACGTGGCAGCCCTGCAAAGGAGAGACTGGCGGTCCGTAAAACCGAGTCCGCGATCTGTTTAGACCTTACCTCGGCTTGAACGTTAATACGGTCTAAATGCGATGCTTACCGTCGACCGCGAATGATCGCTTTAACAATACAATGGGCAGGGCGGTCAGAGCGAGGAACGAACAGCCTGAGCGGCGTGGCCGTCATGGGGTAAAGGTTCTGGCGGTATGGCCGATACTCACTGATACTGTCGGCGCGATTGTAAGTACATCCGATGGCCTTGCCTTTTCCATTGTGGATACTATGACTGGCCCTTTATGACTCAGGCCGGTCTTTTTTATCCTTTCTCTGCCCGGGCAATGGCCTGCTGCATAACCTGTTCGCTGACCACGCCCGGGATAACCGTGGTGTTATCCTGTGTGGCGTTCTCAGCAGGCATCACGATAATGCCCGGCGTCCCCGTAAGGCCCAGCATCTCAGCCAGGTCAGCATTGTTCTCAATAATCTGGTCGGAGGCAGCATTACTATCGTCTGAAGCGTTACCTGCACCGGCAGCAACGGCGGCTTTCTCAATATCTTCTGCCGTCAGTTTCCCTTCGTTATGCCCGGTCTGGTAAATGCCGTTGTGAAACGCCATGTACGTATCTGCGCCGTGTTTCCTGTAAATGCTAAGGCCGCGGCGTGATGCCTGCTCTGATTCCGGATAACGGGCGGCAAAAATGGTCCAGTCCCGGAATGCAAAGCGCACGCCGGCGTTTGCAGCCATCACCTTTTCCATCACCGGCGCCATCATGCTGCAGGCGATACATTCATAGTCAAAGAACTCAGTCACGATAACCTTTGAGTCAGCCGGCCCTTTCACGGGAACGCCATCAAGCTGCATCAGCAGCCGGTGTGTTTTCAGCGCTGACTGCACATAAGTTTGCTGCTGCATTGCCTGTTGCCGCGCCTGTAGCTTTTTGCTCACCTCTATGAGCACGTCCGGGTGCGCGACCAGATAGTCCGCCGCAATCTCGCCGATACGGGCCTGTTGTTCGGGGCTAAAAGTTTCCGCGCCGGTCGCGCCGGACTGTACTGAAAACAACGAGGTGCTCATGGCCAGCGCAAAGGTGGCCATCTTAAGGGTCTGTTTCATGATTTATCTCATATGCCTGCCCGGAGCAGACTGAAGGTGAGGCGGCCGCAATGAGTGCGGCCACGCTGATTTTTAACGTTCTTTCTGAATGTTCCTGGAGGGTGCATGTGACAGTTCGGGTGGCATTCGTTCCGGAGCATCATGCTGAACCGGCCTGCTGAGACCTGCCGCAATCTCTCTTTCCGTCCGGGCGGCGGCTGACAGCTCAGTAGCCAGTTCTGTATCGCCCTTGCCCGAATGTACTGGCTGCTCCCGGCTCTCCTCCGGCATCCTGATAATTTCCGGAGAATCCTGCCGGGTATCTTCCAGAACCCGGCCGGCAAGTTTCGCCTCGTCCGTTACAGACCTGACATCTGGAATCTCAGGTTTCTCACTGTCTGTCTTCTCCTGTGGAGCAGCCCGACTGAGGTCTGTGGCAAGCTTTTCCTCTCCTGCCACATCTGCCCGACTGTCACTGGCCATAATATGCGCCTCCGGTACGACAGGAACGTCAGGCTGATGACTGTCTCTCCTGACAAGGTCTCTGACAGCTGCGTCACCAATGTCGGCAGGTACCGCTGTTGACACCGTATCTTCCGGAACGGGCGGTGTGTTCTGCACACTATTAACGGCTGCTCTTACCACCGTTTCAGCTACGGGCTCCAGGCCCCCTGAAATCTTTAGCAGCTGTTGTGACGGCGAGTCGTTTCCGGTTTTAAGCAGAATGCCGGACGTGGGATGCTTTCTCGCCGTGCTGAGCGCCTCGTCCAGTGTGTTCACCACCAGAGTTTCACCGTTCCGGCTTTTCTGCAAAAGCGCCGCCTGTCCGCCGGTAGTGATAATCCGCCTTTCGGTACCCCGACTTACTTCACCACTGCCGGGACGAAGCGGCACCATCGTCAGGCCCGCCGCTTTACCGTTACCGTCGTACACCGGCAGGGCCAGATGAGGCTCAGGGAATTTTCGCGTCGGTGGGATAATACGGGCAGTAACCGGGCTGCCGCTCAGGCCGTTTGACCGCAGAAACGCGCGACCGATGGCCGTTTTTGACGCGGCCTGCCCCATCGCCCAGATTTGCCTGGCCTGAACGCGCTCCGGCTCCGGCATCAGCGCGTCATGCGCCGTGGACGGCTCGTTTTTTCTGCCCCCGAGCGTCTTTGTCCAGCCATCTCTGTCATCGGTAATTATCTGAACGTGGTCCTTTGCACGCGAGACGTTGATATAAAACGCCCGTGCGCCACTCATTTGCTTGCGGGCACCCTCAACGCCTTCGAGCGCAAGTGAGTACCGGGCGCTGGCGCCCTGTGCGCCATAGCCGGTGACAGCCCAGCTGTAGTCCACGTGTCGATCTGCAATCGTAGTCGCCGGATCGATGACTTTAACCCCACTGCCGTTACGCAGGACAATTTCACCCGTGTCACGCAGTTCCTCTACGCGATACTGTTCGTGTGCAGCGTGACCGGCCTGCTTCTGTGTTTTACTCAGGCGGACGCTGTCACCCGTGCGTAGTTCAATTGCACGGGTTTCAAAAACCTCGATTTCGGTAGCGTTAAGTTCCTGTGGGGACCAGAAGTGCGTGCGCCCTGCTTCATCCTTCAGGATGACGTTGCCATTGTCCTGATCAACGCCAGTAACGTGCAGATACCGCTGATTTGCCATAACCACCTGCCCGGCTTCCCAGTCGTCAATACGGTTAAAATCGTGCCGCCCGCCATTAATACGGTCCAGGACAGGGACGATGCGATGCGCCTCGCCCAGCTCTTTTGTTATCACCATCGCCTCATGAATACCCTCATTGATGGCTTTGCGGTCTGCGTGCAGCTGTACCATGATCATGGTCTGCTCCCTTGCCTCATCAGTGCGGCTCATAAAGTCAGCCACGATAGTAGAGACCGGGTCTGCTGACTGCACAATTGATCCAGAGGGAAGCACTGTACCCGGCCGCCGGGGGACGACGTCCGGAGAAACTTTTTCAATATTTCTGAGCGCGCCCGCGAAATCATTGCCGATGATGCTGTACACCGCAGACTTCAGGTCCGTATCGCGCTGGCGCACGATTTCTTTCATCACCGCCACGTCAATCGGGCTCCGCTCCTGCATCAGCTGGAACGGCGCACCGCTCTCTGGCGACTGCAGCTGCGCGACGTCACCTACTGGTACGGCGCGGCCGTTGCCGGCAGCGATCGCGCGATACGCTGCAGCGGTATCCTGGTTCCCAATCATGGAGGACTCATCGATAAGGAACAGCATATTGTCATAGCGGACGTCCTCACCGGCCGCGCTACGCATCTGCCAGTCCAGCACAAACGACTTTAGCGTCTGCGCATCAATGCCCGTGCCCGCCATCTCTTTGACCGCCCGGTGAGTCGGCCCCAGGCCCACAATGACCGGGCGCGCGTCAGCCGGTAGGGTATCGATTGCCGCCTTTACCGCATTGAACTGGGTGGTTTTACCGACACCCGCATACCCCTGCACGGCCGTAAAGCGGTCCGGACTCTGCAGAATAAGTGAGGTAGCCTCTTTCTGGCCCTGAGTCAGGCCTGAAAGCAGAACCGGATCTACCTGTGACATCAGCGGCACCTGCGTGTTTTTACCCCGTTCGATTTCACCGAGAATGGCTTTTTCCATCTCCCACGTGGAGCGCGCAACGAAGTGAGGCCCGGAACCGGTCTGCACCTCAATGAGATCGCCTTCCTTAACCTGCCGGCCAATTTCAGTTTCAATGAGCTTCAGATTGCCGCTGAACGTCAGCGCCTCCTCCAGCAGCTTCGTCCACGAGAAAGCAACGTCCCGCATCTGCGCCACGCTTCGCGTCACGGCTTTACGGGCATCAGAGAGCAGCTGCCTGTTAAGCGTGTCCACGGCCTCGCTGGCATCCTCTTTTCCGCTGGCCTGCCGGACCAGTGATAACGGCGAGCGCGTTGATCGCATGCGTCCCAGTTTCTCTTCCGCCCGGCTCAGGTCCTCTCCCGTGAAAATCTCCGCCTCATGGCCTGACTGCGCCAGCGAATTAATCATGTTCGCCGACAGGTCCTGCGCACCCAGGCTTGCCAGCACCGTACCATGGTCATTGTCCCGGCTGCCGGGCGCACTTACATAGCCATAACTTACATATAGCGGCCCGGACGCATCCAGCTGCAGCGGCTTTTTCTGCCCTTCGCGCTGCACGACGAGCGTTCCGTTTTCAATGGCCGTGACCGTGAGGCGGTCGCGCGCCTTCAGGCCCGCATTTTTATCGCCGGCGAGTGCAAACAACTGCTCCCCGGCAGCAACCTCTACCGCACTCTGCTTAAACAGCCGCCAGTCACCTGAGAGCGAACTGAGCTTTATCCGTGACAGCTCACCGTCCCCGTCAACCACGGACAGCATACGGGTCTCATCATGCACACGGTCGATGACGTAGTGACGCGTCTCGTTTTTCTCCGACCTGTCTTCCAGCACCATACCGGCGCGGTAGGTCTGAGGGAGACGGCGCTCTTTGGCCGTCATAAATACCGGCGTACGCGCCACGATACTGACCTGCTCCTGCCCCAGTCTGCCGGCATTCTGCAGCGCATTCCTGATAACACCGGTCAGCTGAGCCTGTTCACGCGGGCCTGTTACAACAGCCGTAACTGGCCCATCCGCGGGGTCCATTCCGGCGTAACGCTCTGCCAATGCCTGATAGCGGTCGCGCTTGTCCTGAATACTGGTTACGCGGACCTCTATTCCGTCAGGTGATGTGTTAAGGCTCTGACGTTTTACGCCTGCCGCGGTCAGTACGGACAGTGCGTTCGCATTTGACTGCCGCCCGGCGCTGTCCAGAAAGAGCAGCTGCGCATTCTGCAACTGCGCCTCACCGGTAAGTACCAGCATTTCTTTCAGGCTGAGTTTTTCCGCACTTTCCACGATGACCGTACTCTGTGGCGTCAGGCTGAAGGTGCCATCGAGCATCCGGCTGCGGTGGAGAAGCCGGTCTTTGAGCTCAGGTGATTTGGCAAAGCTGAGTGCGCGCTCGGCGGAGCTTGTCAGCACGCTGACCTCGCGCCCCTGTTCGCGTGACATTGTCACCAGTTCCTCCGTGACTTCACGCAGACGCCCGACAGATGCGGGTGCGTTGATGATAATGGCAGGCTCCCGGGCAACATGCTCAAGATGGCCGGGGGTCGGGCTGCAGGTGAGGCTGAAATTTACCACCCTGTTATCTTTCAGGATATCCGCTGCCAGTGACTGTACCGACAACTCATCCAGCAGGTGGATGTGCGAGGTAAATACGCCTTTATCGCCGTCAAGAGGCACGAGCAGGTTGTCACGAATTGCCTGGTCCAGCGCTTTGCGCAGGTCCGGAATGCTGTTCTGCAGTTCACCGGCGTTATGAGCGGTCAGCAGTAGATCCCCATAGGTAAATCGCGTTTTACTGTCGCTCAGTACAGAAATAGCGGTGCGGACAGCCTCCATCGCCTGCACGGGCGTTTCCTGCGCTTCGCCGGCTTCAGGCCGTGACTTTTCACGTTCGCGGGCCTCATTCATGACGCCCTGAATATCAAAGCCGGTATCCTCCATCTGTCGCTGCCAGCGCGCCTGAAGCCGTGCGCGGCCATCGGCGGTTTCGGGCTTCGCGATCGGCACATCTTTCATCTGATCTGACGGCGCTGAGGGTTCCTTATCCGCAGTTGCAGGGGCTTTTCCGGTGTCAGCCACCACATGTTCCGGCACGGGCTCAGTCTGCTCGAGCACAGGGGATGGTCCGGGCCGGACAATCGGCACATTTTTATCCTGTGCTGAAGGCGTTGCCGGTTCTTTATCCGCTGTTGCAGCCGCTTTTCCCGTTGTAGCGACCACGTGTTCCGGCACCGGCGCAGCCGGCACGGATACGGCGGAGGGTTCTGTCCGGGTACGTACCGGTACGGTTTCGTCTTCGCCATAGCGGCTGATATCCTGCTTGCGCTGGCGGGTATCAAGTGCGGCCACGTCGCGGCTTTTCAGCGAGGCATCCTCGCCGGCGCGCGCGTGGATTTCCCGGTGACGTGAGGAAAATTCTTCCAGCACATCTTCCGTAAAGCCCTTTATTTCCCACAAATCGTGACGGCCGCCGGTGGGGAGGGTTTCATAACCCATCGCCTCAGCCTTGCCCTTCAGCACGTTGCGGTAGATTTTGCCGTACGTAATCTGGTTGCGGTACGCCGTCTCGATGAAGCCGGCACCGTGAATGGTGTCGGTGGCCAGCGCCTTCCACTTGCCGTCCAGCTCCGTAACGTTAGCCATCACCGCGTGGGTATGGATCTGCGGATCGAGGTTGCGCGAAGTGTCGTGCGTGAACAGCGCGGCGACCATTTTACCGCTGGTAACGATGCGCGTGACGCCCTCCTTCGTGTCACGGGCACTTACCGTCTGCTCCATGACAGCCAGCGTCTCTTTTACCGCTTCATGGTGCGCCTCCAGCAGGCGTTTGTCGCCGCCGGCAAGGATCAGCATTGAGACGCTTTTAGGTGCTGAAAAGGTAAAATCATATCCAGGCCGGTGCACGTGCGCGCCCTGCATTTCCTTACCCAGCGTCACGCCATTGGGCAGATTGCCATGCAGAATGCCCGTGAACGTATCAAGGTCAACCGGCCCCTCAAGGCCGAGCTCGCGCGCGCCCTCGCCCAGCCACTGCGTGGGCATATCGTCCAGAAAATAGTAGTTATCCTTGCTGCTGTAGTAGCCGGCAGCATCGGCGGCCGAAGCCACCGGAGCAACGGTCATCATCGTTCATACCCTCCCGGGTCCAGGCTGTCACTCATCTCCTGATACGCCTCGTAGTCGTCGCGGTGTCGCAGGATGTTCTTTTCGTCGTCGGCCATGCGCGCATTGGCATCCCCATACTTTTTGGCTTCTGCTTCCTCGCGCTTTTCCTGATCCGTTTTTCGCGGGCTGATGTGCCGGACAATGAGGCGCCCGCCGTCATCTTTTTCCATTTGCACGTTTAGCTCTGGAGCCTCCCCGCCCGATGTGTCGCTGTCGGTTTCAGTCGTGCCTGCCGTATTGCCGGTCTGCAGCCTCCGGATTCGGTCCAGCGGAGAAAGCCTCGGGGCGGTATCAGGCTGTGGAATTACTGGTGCCGATGGGCCCGGCGTTGTCTCTGTTGTTTGGTCCGATGTGGCTTGCCTGGCAGGCAGCGGCCTGACCTGAGACGCACTCAAGGGTTCAACCGTGGCGCGGCGAGCGAACGGATGGACGTTAGAGGTGGTCAACATTTCGCTGGCAGAAGCGGGGGTTTCTTCTGTCGCTTGCACTTGAGTGGAAACTTCGACGGCAGGATCAGCTTTGCATTCAGCTGACGCTGCTGATCCCTCTGTGAGGTTTTGAGGTATCACTGGGGCTACAGTCGGCGAGGCAGCTGCAGATTCAGGCACAGCAGTGACGGTGGTGTGGCCACCGTCTTCAAGTATTTCTTCGCCGGTCGGAAACGAAATGTTCGCCGCGCGGGCGCTGCGTTCGTTGCTCTCAATGATGCGCTCGAGTTCCGGACTCAGCCGGTCGCGGAATTCGCGCTCAATCAGCGCGGGGTGGTATTTTTTCTGTTTGCGGTATTTCAGGTTCAGCTTCACCACGGGGTATTCGCCCGGCAGGCGGACATAGAACTGCAGGTTAGGCATCTTCATTATTTGGTCGTAGTCCACGATGGGCTCGTTGACCTTGTCCTTACTGATGGAGATGCCGTCGCGCACCTGGTCAAGGCCGTAGCTATTCTGTTCGCGCGCCTCGCGCCGGCGCTGATGACCCAGCTCCTCCTCCACGATTTTTGCCACCTCAGCGCTCGGTGAGCGGCCGTAGGCCCGGGTGTTCAGCAGGTCAAAAATGGCTTTGGCCATCTCGCGGCCGTAAATGTGGATAAGCTGCGGCATGTTCTGAATGCCCAGCACGAAACAGCCACCGAACTTGCGGGCCTCGGCCAGCGTTTCGTTGAACTCCGGTATCTTCTGCAGGCTGGCAATTTCATCACCGATGAACCACACGCGCCTGTCGCTGTTCTCGCCCATGCTCTGCAGCAGCAGAGTTGCCAGCGACAGCCACATCGATATCAGGGGGCGCACAGCCTTGCGATGGCGGGCCGTGGTGGAGATAAACAGCCAGCTGCTGTCATACTGTGCATCGGTCATCCACTCGCGGATGCTGAACTCCGGCTTACCCTCCTTATCCAGCCCCTGCAGGTAGCGCAGCGATTTGGCGTAGTTGGTCAGCACCGATCGGATAGAGATGGCTGTTTTCTCGATTTTCTCCTCAACCAGGTTGGCGGACGGGGTGTTTTTGAGAAACTCGCGCAGGCTTTTCAGGTCGATGGAGAGGCAGGTCTTCAGGAACGTTTCGATGCTGCGATCAGGACGGGACGCGAACTGCATGGCCGTATCGCTGAAGATGGTGCGCGATGAGGACACCCAGAACGGGTCAGAGTCGCCCTCGACCGGCATCAGCGCGGCCGTCATATTCTCGTAGTCCACCACGTCCTGCGCTTCGCGCCACAGCACCCAGTTCTCACAGCGCCTGTCGTGCGCGTTCAGAATTTTGTCCACGCGCTCGTCGTAGTGGGTCTCAATAAAAGTACCGCCGGAATCGTAAACAATCGCCCGGTCGCCGCGCCGGCGGATATAGTCCAGCAGCCAGCGGATGAGCGTGGACTTGCCCACGCCGATGGTGCCGTGAATGAGATAGTTCATGACCTCGGCGTTCTTCACCATGTTCAGGCCACCAATCTGCAGATCGGACTTCTCACCGGCCTTTTTCAGCAGCCGGTTAACCTCTTGAAGCTGATCGGTAAGGGTCATGCCAGAGATAAACTCGTCCTCACTCTCTTTTTTACCGATGCGACCCACGTACCAGGCGATGAGGCACCAGAGCAGGCTGGCGGTGATACCACAGGCGCTGGCGATAAAGCGCAGGTTCGCCAGAAACTGGCGGCCCATGTCCTGCATCCACGGATTGGCCAGCAGCTGCGCCGGCGTCAGCTTTATCGTGCACAGCTGCGCACCCTCATCGCAGTGCCAGAAAATGTCCCACGTGGCTTCGGCCGCGCGCGGGGACAGGCCCAGCAGTGAGTGACTGGGCCACGCAGCCCAGTACCAGAAACCGTTGCGCAGCACGTCGTCGGGAGTCGTCAGCCAGAACAGCACACCGGTGGCCACCACGAACAGCAGCAGCATCCAGTGGAAAATCCAGTTGCTGACCTGCACAAACATGCGCAGCCGGTAGGCCGTCATCTGGCCGCCCTGCGTCAGGTATTTGGGTGTAAAACTCATGGGGAACTCCGGAAAGCACGCAGGCGCAGCCCGCCCGGAAAAATCGGGCAGGCTGACGGCAGAAAGAAAAGTGGCTGAAAGGGCCGCTCAGGCCCCGGAAATTATTTCAGCGTAACGGACGCGGGAGTGCGGATAAGCCCCGTACGGCGCAGCAGCCAGACGCCAGCCATGACGGGAATAGCACAGGTGAAGATAAACAGATTCCAGCAGGCCAGCGTGAGTGCGGAGAGCACGCAGCCGGCCGTCAGTACCAGCAAAACCAGCAGCAGCGTGATAATCCCCGGGGGCATCATGTCGCCCTGCACCATACGGGTGGCGAGATCCCAGGCAAACAGATGGCTGTGTGACATGATAGTTTTTACGATATCCGGGCCGAACTGCCACAGTACGATGGCGCTCCAGGCGAAAAACAGGGTTAACCAGATAATAAAGGTGCGTGCCGCACCGCTGAGAGTGAGCATAGGAATTTCCTTCTGAAAGATAAGAACGGAGAGTCAGTACGGATACAGCGCAATCCCGGACGTGCGCCACCCGCGCAGAAACCTGCCAATGAAGCATGCGGGGGAGATATCCGGAAAATCAGAGCCACGCTTCCGCTACCCTGTGTATCAGGGAGACGCGTGGAAATATGAGGTCCCGTAAGGGAGGAGGGCAGCACCCGTGGTGTTGATGCTGCCCCGGTGTCAGCCGCCCGGGGGCGCAGACGGGGGTCGGCAGGCGCCCCGTTGTCAGGAGAGATTTCTTATTTCCCCTTAAGGCGCATGCCGCCGGTTTTGCAACCGGTCATTATTTAATACCAGGAATTTCAGCGGCCTGCAAGTATCCAGATAAGGCGTAAGATATTCCAGAGCGCCAGTGCAATGGTTATTCCGCAGGATGCTATCGACAAAACATAAAGAAGCACGGCTGCGACGACAAACCGGAAGAAACCATCAGAATTAACCGCAACTGATGTGCCGCTGTATTCATGCATTGCGCTGATAAACCGCCCCGGGAGCCAGTTCTCTGTAACCTTCGCTAACAACAGTGTGCAGATGCCACCGAGCAGTGTGATCATTACATGTGCTGGCAGCCAGGCTGCAACATCCTCGATTCGTCTTCGCACTGTTCGCTCCCGTGATCAGTGACTTTATCCGTTACATGATGCCTGCAACGGATTTGGCCAGCTGCGCTTCAAGCACCGGCTTTGCCTCTTCGAACTTCAGGTTTACTTTGTTGGCATTTGAGACAACGCGGGTCTGGTACTTCATACGATTGCCCTCTTCGCTGCTGGTCTGCAGCTTGATGCCCGAGGAGCCCTGACGCAGTGCTGCTACGTTGTCAGTTGTCACTGACGCCTTGCTGCGCTCAGAAATTTGCAGATCGGTCACCATCGTATAGTTTGTGTCTTCAACCAGAGCATCCGCCGCCATTCCGGCAAGGCCCGCCGCCAGACCTACCCCAAGGATTGCCCCGCCGGATGTGCTGTTATAGGCAGTAATGCCTGCACCCAGCGCGGCGCCGGTAGCGGCACCTTCATATCCGGTCGACAGAAATCCCTGTGCCTGACGTAAGTCCATCTTTTCTGCCTTCAGGACATTGGCCTGAATCCAGTAGTAGGCAGAGTCAGGATTTGAAGTCACGGTGTAGCCTTTGGCCCGCAGGTCCTGTGCCAGCATCGGCTCCAGATCGCTCATGTCCTTGTCAGATGTGTTACGCACCTGCAGGTACACGGTTTTCTGGCTGGAAGGCTCCAGCCACACTGTCTGGCTCATCTGCGTTTTGACGTCGAGATTGCGTTTTTTGATGGCAGTGCTCATGGCACTACAGCCGGAAAGCATCAGAGAGGCAGCAGCAATCGCTGCCACGAAGGCATTGCGGTTTTTCATTGACGTATCCTTGTTAAACGGAAAAAACGGGACTGGCGCGCCCCGGGGCACGCTGTATTAATAAGGGGGTTATTAAGAAAACCCCTTCCGTCAGAGTGCCGGAAGGGGTATCGGCAGACGCCGTGAGAACTTAAATCTTTTTGATAAGATTGCTGATTTTCTCAAGAGCCAGACCGGCTCCGAGTCGGTTAATTTCAGCGGATACTAATATGCTTGTAATCACAAACAACATTAATAATAAAGCTGGAACTGCTAAGGCAAACCAAACAGAAACCCCGGAAAGTAAGCTACTCAAAATCATTAGTGAACAAAAAATTATGACCGATTTTCTTACTATCTTGCCGATATGACTAATTATCAACGACTCATTTCTAAGGTTTGATGGTAAAGATAGGTAGGTGAGTTGGTTGTTATATGTCATAAGAAAAACAAACAATCCTATACCTGCAGTAATGGCCACTAAGTACCAACCTTCTGAAGCAAAAAAGTTCAAAAAGCCTGCAATAGATGCATCATCTTTATAATAAGAAACATAAAAGATAATGGTACTTAAGACGCTTAACACAGCAGCAAAAAGTGGCAATATTGAACTTCTTTTCGACAAGGAAGCCGCCGAAGGAATTTCTCTATGATTAGCCCCTAAGCAGCCCATCAAAAGATCGACGTCCGCTTCAACTTGTGCTGCAGTTAAGTTTGCCATCTGCGTTCTCCCTTCACATTCATCAAGAGGCTTTTTTCTGCTGCTCCCTAAGCTCTTTTAATTTCTTCTCAAAGGCGTCGGTTTCCGCATGATCAAAGCCTGGTTTAGTTTGCCTAATATCCTCTTCAGTACGGCCTATCTGCTGACTCCTGACCGCACCCTGATGCTCATTTCTGAGTATATCACTGGACGTCTGAACAGTGGTTTTGTTTTCGGCGATTTTCCCGTCATTTTCCCTGAGAGTTTCCATAAGGCCAGATCTTTGTGCTGCGACCTGATTAGCAACGTTACTCTGGATGCCGGCCCCTGCGGCCTGCTCGCTCACACGTCTGGACCCGCTGCGGAAATCATCTCTCATTTCCTGTGAAGGTGCACCGGCCTGAGCGCTGAGGTTTCGTTCTCCCTGATGCGCGCTGACTTCAGTTGTGCGGCCATTTGTGACGACAGATTCCGGCGACGCTCCGCGGACTCGTTCATGGCCATGAGCCGAAGGTGAACCCGACAGAGCGTCTCCAGACGACTGCGTCCCGGCCAGAAGCGGTGCTCCCCCGCCCGAAGATGTCCCGGCGGCATCCAGCGAACGGGCAGGCTGCAGCGGCTCGCTGTTAACCTGATCTGTCCTTGCGCCATAGTTACGCATGATTTCCGGCTCAAGCCGCTCGTGCATAAATTCGGTGGCCGCACCCTGAGCGCTTCTGACGTTGGTCAGGATGTTCTGCGCATCACTGCCATATTTCGCCGTCGTCCAGTCCACAAACTCCTGATTGTAGTTAGCATCCAGGCTGGCGCTCTGCGTCTGTGACAGCGTGGCCATGCGGCTGAACTCCTGACTGCGCGTGCTGCTCTCGGTGTACTGATGGTACTGACTCTTCGCATCATTAAGCGTCGCTGCGAACTGCTGAGCATTCGAGCTGGACTGATTATCAGTATGACTCCCCGAATCGCTCAGGCGGGTTGAGGTGACCATGTCCACACCCTCGCGGAAGTCACGGGCTTCCTGACTGCTCTGATCCTTACGGTTATCGCGGCCCTCAGCGTGGCTGTCCTGCGTCCCGTGCGAGCTGCCAGACGTATGGCGCCAGTCCGTATTGACGTTTGCTTCGCCCCCGGCACTGAGGCCGGTCGCCCACTTGCCCAGCTTGCCGGCAAGTTGGTCACCAGAGTCAAATTTCACATAGCCTCTGGCACCCGCACCCACACCACCCTGATTGGTAATGTCCATTAGCTGGTTATACGCCTGCTGTTCAGAAACATTATGCGACTTCGCATAGCTCTCAACAGCCGACTGCATTTTGCTCGCGCCTCTGGAGACGTTCGTTGCCACGCTGTTGTCGCTGCCCTGCGTCACGCTGTCGCTGTTGCCACTCTGCTGCGTCAGCTGGTTCATCTGCTGGAAACCACTGGTCACGCTATGGTTATAGCCATCAAGAGAGCTCTGCGCCTGCTGCTGTGCCTGCCGCGCCTGCTCGGAGAACCCGCTGCTGGCAAGGGAGCTGAGGCGCATGCTGACCGGCAGGTTAGATATCGCCTGGCTGGTATCCACTACGGTATGGCCGTCCGCCGTCTGCGTCATCATCGCGTTATTACCGGTCTGGAAGCCCTGAGACCCCGAGCGGCGCAGCATGTTGGTGTCAAACTTGTTGGCGCTGACGTTATCCATCGACATGTTGTTAAACGACCAGTTGCCGTCCGCCGTCGTAGAGGCCTGTCCGCCGGTCGCAAATGCCGCCGAACTCATTACCCCGCCGACGGCCTGTGAGGCCACTGATGCCGCGCCTTTGGTCAGGAAAAAGGCCAGCACTGGTATCGACATGCTCAGATAGCCCGCGATGTTGGCCGCGTCTGAGTGCTGCAGGGCGACCTGATCCTGATTGGCCAGCACCAGCGGCGTGGCACCGGTCTTCGTCTGCAGATAGAAGTTGGCCAGCGAGTTAAGAATGGCGAACATAACCGGCCACATGGTGAAGTAAACGAAACCGCCAGCGTACAGCTTCAGCGTTTTAAGCCCGAAGATGTCGTGGTTCACCAGTGCCAGCGCGATCACCAGCGGGAACAGCGCAATCAGGACCAGCATCATCAGCGACTGGAACATCGGCAGCGTACGCGCAGCTATCACGCCACCCGCGCCCCAGCTGATGCGCTGTTTGGTCATGCTGGACTCGGTGGCCAGATTCAGCAGGTTGGCCGTGTCCGAAGAGCGCGCCGCAAAGCCTTTCCAGCCGTCACGGATGGCCGCATTGGTGATGTTATTACGCATAATCTGCGCTGCGCTCAGGCCGCCTGCATAGAAGAAGTTGTAGCTCTCATCCATCGCGTTGCCGAGCAGCGTGTCCCCGCTGACGCGGCTGCCGAACACGCGCGTGGCCAGTGCATGCCAGGTTGTGCCGCCAATGCGCACGTCCGCCCCAATCAGGTTTTTAATGACCGCAGCCGCCTGCTGGCAGGTGATGAACTGCCGGCCGCTGCCCGTATCCTGATACAGACCGCGCAGCGGGCTCGGGTTATTCGTAATCAGCGTAAGCGGATCGGTGCTGTTCAGCAGCTGTGACACGGTGTATTTATTATTCAGCAGAATATCGCCCACCACGCAGTTCTCCACGTAGTCGGTAAGCATTCCGGCCAGCTGTGGATTCTGTGATCGGAAGTCCGTAGTCTGCGCAACAATCTGCGAACCAAACAGCATGCCGGTCTTGGTATAGGTCAGCGAATCCGGCCGCGAAAAGCTGTACTCATAAAGCCGCGCCACACCGAACTGCACGGACGTGGTCAGGCCGGCGATGAAGGCCAGGCCGGCCGGCACGTTATCGACCTGATAAACCGCCGCCGGATCTGTGACATCAAGTATCTGTACGCTGCGCTTCGGAACGAGCAGCACCGAGGTGATGACAAAAAAGATGGCCAGCCAGCTGGCAAACACCATCGGATTGCGTGATTTGATGAAGCTGACGATCACGCCCAGCACGCCAAACAGCCCGGCGATACGTTTTAACGTGTCATAGGTGTCGCTGCCGATGACGGTGACGACGCCGTTAAACACCTGACGCCACATGTCACCGCCGTAGATGGTCCAGACCTCAGTCATTGCCCGTTCCCCACTGATAGTTGCCCTGATAGGACGTCGAGATAATGGTTGATACCTGCTGCTGCAGGTACTGCATGTTGCGATCGATGCCGTCCAGCGCGTTCTGATCAGCTGTACTCTGCAGCTTCATCTGTGCCAGCAGCGAGGTTGCAGCCAGCACGTTGTTACGAAGCTCGCCGGCCGCCTGCTCGGGGAAGTTTTTACCGGCAAGTGACTGACTTGCCTGCTTTACCAACTCTTGCAGGTACTGGATCATCATGTCCTGCGCGATAAAGTCGGCGACCTGTATCAGGTAGGTCGGGCTCATGCCCATGCTGCGCGAGTTGGTCAGGTATTTCAGTACCGGCACCGAGGTGGTGTTGATGAAGCCTTTCTCTCTGTCCGACAGGCCGGTATCGGCCGTGAGCTTGCTGTCGATGGAAATCATCAGGTTGCGCACTTGGGTCACCAGGGCGATGTCGCTACTTACCGTGACACTGGCCACTGTAGGGCCGAGGCACAGATCCGGCTCGTCGCAGCCGTACATCTTCGCGGTGCCGCCGCGCATCAGCACGGTAATGATGTCGCGGTTATCAACCAGAGGCGTCAGGACAGTGACTTGCCCGGCTTTATTGAAAATGATTGAACCCACCACGCTCATCACCAGTTCCTTCAGCTGGCGGTTGCCGTCAAACAGGTGGTTGCGGCCCAGCGCATCCCAGATGAGGTTTTTGTTCTTCAGCACCCGGTCCTTCATGTTGTCAGAGGCTCTTCCTGTGACGCTGTCACCCTGCCCGCCCACTGTGCAGCCCTGACGCGACGCCGCCCAGTCGGAGAAAATGTTGCTCTCGCCGGCAATGTCCTGACAGATCTTCTGATTCGACACCTGCGATACAGGCCACAGACCGCCGATGATGCCCTGCGCGGCCTGGCATGAACTCATGTTGGCTGAGTTCACATCAGAGGCCAGCTTCTGCAGGAAATCCTTAGCCTGCTTGAGCTCCGGCACCATCGTCTGCAGCGCCAGATCAAATGCATAGCCCGCCGCATTACTCATGATCTGCTTAACAAATCGCTGCAGTTCTGCGCCATTGATGTAAGAAAAGGCGCCCAGATAGGAGTCAATGCCGCCGCAGCCGGCGTTGAGTGACGGCACCTGCATCGAGATGAGCTGAACCTGTTTCACCGGGTTACGCAGATAGATGGAGCCGCCGGTAACATAGCCTGCAGCCTGCCCCTGCCATGCCTGCGCCTTTGAGACGTTGCCGTCAAAGCCGAGGCTGCCAAAGTAGCCGTTCAGGTCACCCTGCACATCGGCAAAAGCCGGCACGTTCAGTGTAAGGGCAGCCAGAGCGCCTGTGAGGAACTGACGCAGATTCATGGTGTTTTCCCCGTCTGTAAATGTGTACGTTCTGTCATTGAAAACTCCGGTCAGCCGTAAATCCGTGCCGGCGCAGTGTGATGCTGGTCAGTACGCCGCAACCGAAGCCACCGGCAAGGGAAAGCAGGAACAGCAGCGGATAAAGCTGAAGACCGCTGAGGACCAGCGCATCAGAACCGTAAGTCATGCCGATTATCGGGCCAGCAAGGTCGCAGGCGAGCCAGGCATAAATTCCGGCAGCAGCCAGCAGCGAGGCGCAGACAAGCAGCAGCGCCGTCTCAAGTCGCGAGAGCGTTAAAGGTTTTTCAGTCATGGGTATTCCGTGAGCGGCACAGCCGCCTGTATTACTGTGGGGTCAGTGAGGCACTGCTGGGTACCGGACCCAGCGTATCCGGCGGGAGGTTGTCGATATCGGCTTCGATCATCTGCGCCAGGCGCTGGCTCATCGTTCCCATATCCGTCTCTCCCTGAAAAAGCGGGTAGGCCACGTTGGTGTTAACGTTGACCATAAACGTGGTCGGCGTGGCGATGGGCAGGCCATTACCGAAGAACGTCAGAATTTCACCGGCAATCGGCTCGTTCGGTCCCGCTTTACGCGGGATAAGCGCCACCGGAAAGGCCGCGTCCCCGTAGCCGTCAAGGCTATAGGGGTACACCTTTATCCCTTCCTCATCAGCCCAGGATTTCAGCAGCGGATCGAACTTCGCGCTGTACTGACAGCCGCGCTGCATAAAAACCACCACCGCATAGTCGTTCAGGTTCACCTGCCGCCCGTCCGTAAGGGTCATCATCCGGGGCGGTTTTACGGGCGCCGCCCGCACCAGGCTCGCCCCGGGTAATCCGAAGTCCGGCAGCTGCGCGCCCCGCTGTGCCTTTGCCTGCTCAAGCGCAGCAATGTCAGAGGCCACTGACGCCTGAGCTAATGCAGGCAGTTGCAGAAGCAGCGCTGTCAGCAGTACGTTAAGCCTCATGATGGCCTCCCCGGCGGCGGCGCAGCATTCGGCGATATGCAATCAGTTCCATAATGAAGCCCAGCGCAACCAGAACCAGACAGGCCAATGAGCACCCGGCAAGCACGTCGTACGTTAAGCTGACTGACCATGTCAGCAGCTGGCGCAGGCAGTTAAAAATAATGCCCGCCATAAACAGTAAGATGATAAGAGGTAATCGGTTCATGTACGGACTCCCTGAGCGCGGCGGCGCAGGATTCGCACCGCCAGGCCGGCAATAATGGAAAACAGTACGCCGGTGAGGTAGAGGCTGCGCAGCATGTTATTGGTGTCGGCTGCCCATGCCTCGCGGCTCACCGCCGCTTTTACGCAAATGGCAGGCGAGGGTGCAGGCTTAATATCTCTGCTGACCGGTACGGTCTTATCTCGTGATGTTTCAGGAACGGCCGGCCAGGTCTCTACGCGCGTGGCCTGCGATGCGCAACTCCACACCTGCCCTGCCGGCGCATCGCGTATCAGCCTTTCGGCCTCACTAATCAATAAATGCCCGGCACCACCGGCGCTGTGCGCGCAGAGCAGGAACAGCAGAAAGAACAGCAGCGCCGGATGGATAACCAGCGTCTGCAGCAGGAAGTTTTGTACCCGGCGCGCATCGCGCAGCCGCCCGTACCAGACCGGAGAGAGAGTCAGCATACACATGTCCTCAGAAGTTAGGTTTAAAGCCGGTGGCCACGTTAAGAAAGCGCTTCGCCAGGTCGTCCTGGGTCATGAAGCCATAGGCAAGCGGCCGGAAGCTTTTTGACTTCGGGTCAACCAGGAACAGCGCCGGATAATGGCTGATCCCCATGCGCGCGCTCTGACCGGCGTCCGGCCGACTGTCGGGCACCTGCGGCGACACCGTGCCGTCCACGCTCACCGGGATAAGCGAGATGTGACGCAGGCGGGCAAAGTCCGCCACCACGCCGGCCATCTGAGCATCAATCGGGTCGCTGCCACGGTAGAAGTAGAAAAGGCCGTACTCACCTGAGAGCTTACTTATCGCCGCGGTCTGCTCGGCCTGATCCCGGGCCTGCTGCAGCGGCGCAGTGCTGTTGTAGTGCGGGTGATCAAGGTTGTAGTCGAGGTCCGGATGATCGAGCTGCGCAACGGCGAACGACTGGCTGAACATCGAGGCGCGGTCGGTCCAGAACTTCTGCCAGCGCAGAAAGGTGGCGGTGTTCTCGGCTGACGGATGAAGGATGGCGTTATTCAGCGCCTCCTTTGTATATCCTTTCAGAACGTCCGCCTGCTCTGACGGTGACAATCTGCTGAAGTCCGGGACCTGCGGCGCAGGCTGCGGTTTCGGCGCGGGCGGGTCCGGCTTTTTCTTCGGCTCGTTGTACCAGTGCCAGCCGGTAAACGGGTCGGCCGGCGTCACCACCGCGTCAGCGGGCGGCGCATCGTCCGCCACGGCCTGGCCCGTGCACGCCACCATCAACAGGGCAATCAGCAGTGGTTTCATTTTTTACCTCCTGTCTGCGCGTTAACCTGCGCGGCAATGCGGTCCTTAGCCTGCTGAACCATCGTCGCTGAGTCAGGGATTTTCTGGTTGGCCATCAGGTCGCTGTAGAAATCCTGGAAGTTAATCAGATCAAAATTTATGGCCTGCAGTTCAGGAACGGTGATGCCACGACAGTTCGGTGAGTCTCCGCTGCCAAAGCTGACGTGCAGCTGATCGCGTCGGCCCTGCTCCTGAATGATGCGGGCGAGCTTCCCGCCGAACACGCAGTAAGCCTGCTTCTTCTGTACGCACACCCCGAGCACGGCCTTATTGCAGGCTTCGCCGACGAGTACGGTGACTTTTTTTGCCTTCGCCTTACCGATGGCCATTTCATCACTGTTGCAGTTAGCCAGCCCCGAACTGTTCCCCCAGCCGGTATCGACGCAGCAGTTTGAAAAGCCCGCCATCGCTTTACGGCAGTAGAGCGCCTGTCCGGTAAAGGCTTTGATATCGATCTGATCACCGTTCTTGACGTCATCGCCGGCGGAGGCAAGACCGGCCAGTTTGGCCACTGCCGTGTCAAAGCCGCTGTCGCCGGCTCCGTCAGTACCGTTGCAGTCGCCGGTCTGACACAGATACTGTCCGCCGCACAGCAGCCCCTGAGAGCTGTAGGTTGTCTGACACTGGTATGTATCCTGCTCATGCATGCACGTTCCGCCTTCAGCCTCTGTACAGCCGCGGGCAGCGATAGTGCAGTTTCTGTCAGACATCAACTGGGCACAGTTACCGGTGGAATTAACCGGCACGATGTAGCTGTCCTGGTACTGCCAGCAGCCCTGCGTCTGGGTAAAGGTCTGGCCGTCAGAGGTAACCGAGCGGGAGCCGCCCGGGTCGGTGCAGACGCTGCCGGTGCTGGCGGTGGCCTGTGATTTATCAAAGCTGCAGCTTTCGGACCAGGTCGTGTCGGCCTTTTTATCCGATACGGTTACGTTAAATGTTACGTCGAGGTGGAACAGCGTGGTGCCATCGTTGATGTATTTAATAAGCGTATTAATGGTGGCATCGAGACGTGACCCTTTAGGTGTAATCACCGCAGAGTAAACCTGACCCGCGTTAACCTGCAGCCCCGCGATACCCAGGCTGTCGGCTCCCTTGCCGTACCGGAGCGTGACGCTGTTGTTCAGTATCGAGGTGACGTAATCGGCTCCCGAGTTGTAGGACGGGGCCGGGGTATAAACCAGTTGCGTGCTGCCGCTGATGAGCGTGGCCGTTTCAGGAAATGTGAAATCCACTATTACCTGGTTGCCCGTTCGGCGCGCGTTTTTAAGCAGCATATTCATTGTCCGGGTTTCCGTATGGCTTGAGCCCGTGACGATAACGCTGCCGGTGCGGGCACAGGTCTGGATCTGCGCCACATCCCTGTCGCACGTGAAGTTTTCGAATACCGACTTTGAAACAACTTTCGTGGTGCACTGGCTGTTGGTACCGTCCACGATAGAGCCGCTGTTGGCTTCTGCATTCTTGCCGTTCTGGATAAAGTCAGCGTTGGGATCGATGGTTACAGGCGGGTTCTTCGTTGAAGAATCCGTAACTGCCTGTCCCGCTTCATTACTTCCGATCTGTGTCTGCCCTTTATCCCCAATGCCACCGTCACCACCCTGCACGCCGCCGTAATAGCCGCCCTGTGGGGGATTGGCTGTGTAGCCCGGAATGACTGACGCCGGGTCAGTCCCTTTAGCGGCAGAGGTCCCCTGTCCCTTATTCGATCCCGCATACCCTGCACCCGCGTTGTAAGCGTCGCTTACCGCATCTGCGAATGCGCCGGACGCCATCAGACATAAAGAAAGCAGCAGGGCACGCTTCATTTCGCACCCTCCGCGTCCTGGAGCAGCTGCGCAGCCGTACTGCCACAGTCGCCGCGCTGTTTAATTTCTTCGAGCGCCTGCTTCACAGGCAGGCTGCCGTAGATCACATCAGACTGACTGCCACAGGTGACGACCAGCGCCGGCACGGCCTTTATGTTGTACTTCTCGTACAGGGTTGGGTCGATCTGCACCCCTGCCTGCTTATCTTTTTTGGACAGTTCAAACATCGTCTCAGCCGTCTGACGGAAGTCGTTGTTCAGCAGGCCGCGCAGCGTGGCCGGTATGCCGAAGCGGCGTGCGTCCGCAAGCATCGGCAGCAGCCCCTCCTCCGGGATACCCAGACTGACGAAGTAAACGGCACGCGGCGTGGGGCGCGCAGCGCTGTTCTGATCCGCTTGCGCGGCGGCAATTTCGTTCTGCAGCTGCGAGACCCGTCCCTGCTGCGCATCCGGTAGCGTGATATTCATGCCCTTCAGCTGGCTTTTGAACAGTTCCAGGTCGCGCTGCTGCTGTTTCATATACGCCATGTCGTTGCCTGACACGACTGGCTGATCAGCCGCATTCGCCATTTCCGTGCACAGCAGCGCGGCGCCCGCGAGCAGCGCCGTAATCAGAGGTTGTTTCATGGTGAGTCCTTACAGATAAACGCAGTTACGCTTTCGCCACATGAGGTAGCCGAAGTTCTTTTTCGTCGCCGGTGAGTTGTGTACAGAGCCCCAGAGCTGGGTCGTTGTGCCGAACGGATGACAGTCGTTTGGTTCGGGGTACATATTCACCATCTGATAACGCCAGCGTGATTTCGGGATGATCGGGGACGGATACTGATAGCAGACCGCCACGTCCGCCCCGACCGTCTCCATCACCAGTCCCTCCCGGTGCAGCTTGAAGGCCATGCGTTCGCTGACCAGCAGGGAGGCCTCAAGCGGCGAAAACTCATTACTGGTAAAGCCCGTAAACGGATACATCGACCCCTGTGCGCCGGCGCACCAGAACAGCGGGTCCAGTGGCACGCCCGCCGTGGAGGCAATCGAGTCCGCCGCACAGGCGCCCTGCGCCAGCAGGTTGTTGAAAAGCGCCACTTCCGGATTCAGGATCATGGCCAGCGTGCTGTCGTTCCACAGCGGGTCGACCTCAGACAGATACGCGATGTCCATGTCACCGGTCTGCATGCAACCCGTACTGGTGATGATGTTGAGCCAGTAAATCAGCGGATATTTGTACCAGTGCACGTGATAGAAGCTGCCGGGTGTGGGTGAGTCGCTCTGCCCGCCGCGTCCGGCACCGGTGCGGCCGAGGTTAATTTTGAAGCCGCCCATGTTCACCATGACGCCGGGCTCGCGCGTCACGTCGGTCAGCGCCAGCGGCTCCCAGAAGCCAATGGCCAGACCCAGCCGGTAAAAAATACCGTACGGGCACATCTGAATCGGCGAGGCAGGGTTCGGAGTATCCGGGTGCGCGCCTGATGCCAGCTGGATGCTGCCCAGCGACATCGGGAACAGACACTTCCAGCAGACGTCGCTGATCGGGTTCACCCAGCGTCCGTCGCCGGCGTTACTGGTCGCTGCCATGACAGGCTTCGCCATGACCGCTGCCGTGAGCAGGCACATTATGAGAAGGAAACGTTTCATTAATCTTTGACCTGCATTTTGTTACGGAGCCAGACGCACACCGGACCGTCATCTGTGTCGTGAATGCTGCCAACAAACCATCCCCCGCCTGCGGGCCCGGACGGCTGCCACTGGCTGCAATTACCTGTTTTCCAGAATGTCTTCATCAACCAGCCAGGTACGTCGTTTTCCATCCAGATGAAGGAGGCAGCGAGATTATGTGCGGAAAGCCAGGCCTCAAACTCGCCGGGCTGCGGATATTCATTGCCGTCAGCGGGCACAAAAAATTCAGGATGCGTCCAGCCGCCCCAGCGATCGCGCACGACCGGCTGAGCCGATATTTCAGCAGGGTGTGTCATAGGGTGAGATTCCGTAAAGACGGCAGCGGAACTGCCGGGGTCAGACGTTAAACGGGCCTGCCTGCGGGGTGCAGGCTGAGGCGTACCGCAGCAGCGCGAGGAACGAACAGCCTGCGCACTGCGGGCAGAAAAGGCATTCAGGTGGCCGCAGCCACCCGGGGAGGATTTACTTCACCGCGCGGCACAGTCTGCCGGCAACATCGTCGAGTTCGCGGTCATAACTGGCACGCTCAGCCGCACTCAGAAAGCCCTGCTGCTTTACGTAGCCGTCAGCATCTTTTCTGACGCGGCCAGCCTGTTGCCATAGCTGTTCAGACTGCGCTTCCGTAAGGTGACGCGCTTTGCGGGCATTACCGATATCGGCCTGCAGCACGTTAATGCGTACCGATATGTGCGCCTGAAGCGGGTCTTTAATACTGCCGCCGGTTTCCCCCTTCACGTCATGCTGAGCCTTTATATCGCATGACGGCCACTCCTGCGTAAATGACGAAGCGGCTGTGGCATGGCCGGCAGCCAGCAGCAGAAATCCTAACGTCAGCGTTCTCATTGCCTGTGTCCCTTAAAGTGATTATTCACGCGCAGAATTATAGACCAGCCGCTGTCAGCTACAGATCCGTACCATTATCCGCGGTATGACCGCCACGCCTGACAACGTACCAGCCAGCTGCCTCGGCTCCCCGCTGACAGCAATCTGTCCAGCTGCCGGTGTAGTCATCCTCTTCGGCATCCCGCAGCATCGCCTCTGCAGCTTCGTCGCTCTGGCGCGGGTTCAGGTAGCGGGAACGCGCTTTTACGATGGCGATACCCACGCGGGTCCGGACTGCATAAGGCAGCAGAACCTTTGACTGCGGCTCAGCACGAAGCGCAAACCCTTCCGCCTCCAGCGCGCCGCCAAATGCCGCCAGCATGAACTGCCAGTAATGGCTGTTCGCCTCAGCAGCTGCAAGTTCGGCCATCTCGCGACTGCCAAACGGTGCCGGAGATGATGAGCCGAAAGCCACGCGCATCGTGTCCTGCCTCTCGGGAGTCATTCTCCTGCCAGTCCTGACCATAACGATGGCCAGCGCTATGAGAACAATGAAACCACCCACGGCCGGCAGGCCTGACGTAAACGCGCTTATGCTCTCGGGTGTCAGTGAGATTTCGGCACGACAGGCAGGCGGGACAGGATCAGTCCATATCGGTTGCATCACCGGCTCCGCGTGCAGCTGAACGGGTGCGGCCTCAGATGACGACGCAGAATGCTGCCGGTCATTTACCAGTCTCTGCACAAGATCATACGGCGTGTTATCACTCATTTCAGTGCCACCTCCTCAACCCTGAGCATTCTGTCCGCGCGCGTAATGCGCACCGGGGTGTGCTCAAAGCCGAATTTCGTTGTTAACGTGCCGTACTGGTCGAAGTACACCGGCTCGTCCAGTGCAATACTGCTGTCGTGCACGTTGCCTTTAACCAAGATGACCTTAAAGTTCTGCTGGCCCGTGATCTGCAGCTTCAGCCACGCCATCTGCTGCGGATTGTCACCGTCAACGAAGTACAGCGTCTCGCTGAAGGCGACCTTGTCCAGCGGATTAACCTTATCGCCCGCCCGGGCGATGACGTTGCCGCGCATGTCGCGGATAGTTTCCCGCACCGTAAAGGTCGGGTCATACAGGAACGCGCGGTCCGTTTTCGCCGGCGTCAGCCCGGCCACCGGTGCCGGACGTACGGCGTGAGCTTTCACCCGGGCTTCGGCCTCACGCTGCAGGCGGTCCATTTCGCCGCTGTCCTCCATGCCCTGCAGACGCTGCCCGATAAAAGTCAGCAGATCCGGTTCGGCGATGGGGAACAGGTGGCCGATGGTGCCGAGGTCTTTAGCCAGCGCAGAACCCGGAACCACTGTGGCGAGCAGAACAACCGCTGTAGTGAGCAGCCTCATGGCGCCCCCTGCATCTGACGGGCAATGTCGGCCTGAATGATTGGGGTAATGTCGGTGACGCCCGCAACCACCG
The DNA here is from genome assembly GCF_025910055.1 of Pantoea sp. JV6. Lineage (NCBI taxonomy): Bacteria > Pseudomonadati > Pseudomonadota > Gammaproteobacteria > Enterobacterales > Erwiniaceae > Pantoea > Pantoea sp. JV6. Next base: position 82,526 of record NZ_JAPCIM010000024.1, read on the forward strand.
CCCCCTTCACCAGGATGACACCGCCATGCGCGGCCTGCCAGTCAGAGAGGCTGGCGTCCAGCGCGGCGCCAAACCGCTTTGTCAGTGTCTCCAGCGCCCCCTTTTCCACCGGCTGCTGCACCGTCTGCTGCCGAAACGTATCGATAGTGCCTTTCATGTCAAATACCACGTAATCGGGCTGTACGGCCTTAGCAACCAGCGCACTGACGCCGGCGCTGAGCACAATGACCAGCGCGGCGAACGCTGCCAGCCGGGCACCGCGGCTGCGCATCAACTGCGCTGACGCGGTCGCGCGAGCGCCGTCACTCATCCCTGCGTTATCCTCGTTTTCTATGGCCACCTGCTGAGGCGGCTGTCTTTCTTCCTGCATCGTTTAATCCTCTTTTAAGCAGTGGTCAGGCCTGCCCAGCGCTCCAGCTCCTGCATCTCGGCCTGGTACATGTGAGGCTCGCAGGCCAGCAGGTATGCAGCCTCTTCGCTGGTCGCCCCGGCCTTCTGCGCCTCCGTCATGTACTGATAGTCTTCGCCGCGGGTGCTGAACATGGCGCGCGTGACCGGGTCAACAAAGACGCGATGGAACGAACTGTTTTCACCCGTTGAGATCATCACCGAGCTGAAGCCGGTATCGCGCGCGGGCTGGAAGCCGCGGATAACCTGCGTTTCAACCTCACTGAACTGATCCGGGTTGGAATTGAGGTAGGTTTTGAACGCTTTTGCATCCTGCAGCAGAGTAACTTTGGTGCCCGAACAGTCCCATGCGGCTGCCGCGGCTGGCGGTGCGGCCTGGTCTTTGGTGCCGGTAAAGTCCTTGATACCCTGCGTGATGGTGATGAACGCCCCGCGATGGCGGCGCACCGTACGGTAGCCGGTTTCGATAAAGCGGGCCGCGTGCGGGTTAGAGCCGCTGAACAGGCGCCAGGCCTCGTCAATAATGGCGACCTTCTTCAGGCTGCGCGGCGAGTGGTACATCTTTTCCTGAATGGCCAGAATCAGCGAGTACAGGATGGCAGAGAGCAGGTGCGGCTGATTTTCCAGACTCAGCAGTTCCAGTACGGCAAAGCGCGTGTCGCCGTCGAGTGTCGGCTTGTCCGAGTTGAAGTAGTCGCCGTTGGCTCCCCACGTGCACCAGCGGTCCAGCAGCAGCACCAGCTCGTTGATGCGGTTCATGATGGTCGGCTGCTGGCCATATTCTTCCCTGACCGCCGCAGACTTCATGTACAGCACCACGTCGTCTATACGCGCGGTGTTCTGCTTCGCCTCGTAGGCCGCCACCACCCCTTTGAGCAGGATGGTTTCGCTGACCTTATCCAGCGGTTCGTTGGGGCTGGCCAGTACGGTGAGCAGTCCCTGGATGCCTTCGGCAGACGCTTTAATGTCCCGTACGTTAGCGAACGGGTTAAAGCGCAGCGTCGCACCGTCCAGGTAGGCCCCGCCCGCCTGCCGGCAGAAGTTTTTGTAGCTGCCCCCCATGTCGATAACCCACCCGAAGCCGCCGGCGTTCAGCACCTGTCGCAGGATTTCCTGTATGAAGAAGCTTTTACCTGCGCCGGTGGTGCCGGTCACCGCGATGTTAAAATTAGTTGCCCCGTTGCTTTCGCTGAACATATCAAAGAAGGCCAGCGCGTTGCGGTAGGTCGGCAGCGGACTGCCCGATGCCGCCATCTGCCGCTCGGCTACCACCGGCATGAGGTTAACGGCGTTAAAGCTCTTGCAGCGCAGGGTGGCGTTCATGTGCTTCATGTCGTCCCACAGTCCCTCCTGCATCAGGAACGGCATTGAGGTCAGCCAGTTGCGCAGCTGCTGGTAGCGCGGCGCGGACATTTCAAGGTCATTTTTGCGAAACACGTTGATGGCGGAGAGTTCACAGCGCTGTTGTTCGCTGTCGCTGTCGGGCGTGAACAGCGTCAGGTTAAGGTTAAAGCTGCACATCGCAATTTCGTTGCTGGCAAGCCCCATGCGCAGGTCGCGCCACTCTTCATAGGTGCGCTGCGTGTTGGGGAACAGCTTGCCGTAGGAGGAGTTGGCCTTCTTGCCCATGTCCTGCTCCTTACGGAACGCCTCGTTCTGGCTGCTCACCTGCTCCTCCACGCAGATGGTCCAGCTCAGCAGGAACGGACAGGGAATGCCCAGATCAGGAAACCGCATGTTCTGCAGGTTGTCCGCCGCCTGCCAGAGCGCGAACTGCTTCGGAACCTTTGTCAGCTGCATGTTCACGATGCGCGTGCTGACCACCGCGCTGTCGCTGCTGTCGCTGACCGCACGATCGCCGTGCTGGCGTGCAGTGGTCAGCTTCAGGTGATCCGGATGAACCTCCATTTCGGTACTGGTGTCCACGCACTGGCGGTGCAGCTCCTGCTCCGGGTTCCAGTGCTCACTGCCCGCACTGACCTGCCCCGGCCGGTAGTTCAGCTGCTCGCGGATGACGGATAAAAACTCATTCGGTCCCACGCGACGGGTGTCCATGTGCGCGGCCAGCATCGAGACACGGAGCGTTTCGCGCACCTGCGCCACCGCGTCCAGCGACTTGATGCCGCCGGTGCCGGGGTGTGCATACACCAGGAAAACGCGGTAGTTACGCAGGTACAGCGGGTACTCGCGCTCATTGGCCAGCCCCTTCAGCGCCGAGCGCTCCCAGAAGGCTTTGGTGATGGCGTTCAGGCGCGGCGCCATGTCGCCCTTCCACATATCCCGGCTCAGCCCGTTTTCCAGCATGTCGCCCACGCACTTGCTGGCCACCATCAGCACCGTGACCGGCGTTTTACGGGGCAGCTTTTTACGCAGCAGGTCGTCGAGCGCCTGTACCACCTGCTGATTCGCGCCGGCGAGCGGTGCCACCTCCAGAATAAAGCCGACCGAGCGGCTGTTAATGAAGAGTTCGGACTTTTCATCAAACTCACGCCACGGCAGCAGGCTGGTCAGCGACGGGTAGCTGAAGCTCTCCTCCAGCCTCTGGCGCGCCATCCTGGCACCGCCCTCATCCCGGCTGCTGCTGAAGATGCCGGTGAGGTGATCGATAACGTTACTGATCATGCTGACCTCCGGCGCGCTCTGTTTTCAGCGCGGCCTTTATCAGGGTATGGAAGTGCGCGGATTTTCCGGCTCCGGGCGTACTGTGCGTAAAGACGTGTCCATAAGGGGGCACATCCACGAACATCAGTCCGGGCCTGACCCGGTGATGCAGCGCAGCTGCAGACGATGCGGGCGCCCGCTGTTCAGAGGCACTGCTGAATGAAAAACGCTTTTTCATTACTCCCCCTCGCTGATTACGCGGAAATCTTCGTCCCAGCGGGACTTCTGCTTCACGAACTCCACCACGGCGGGCTGATGAAAGCTGTCCTGCTCGTCCACCCAGGGCGCAATCCACAGGCGCTGCGTCGCGTCAGGAATGCGGCGGGCGTCCACCTGCCCCGGTCCGCTGTAGTCACCCGGGACAACAGGGCCGGTGGCGCCAGTACGAACCGGCACCGTGGACGCGCGCAGGCTGTCTGCGGTCATGCCCTGTCCTTTAACCGGGCGCGGTGCAGGCGTTGCCATGCTTACCGGGCGGTAAGGGCTGACGGCGGGCTTCACGTTGCCGGGCGTCGCCAGCGCCTCAGCGGCAGGCTTTGGGCCGGCCTCCTTTTCTGCCGTCAGGTCATCCAGGCTCTGATGCCTGGATGCCAGCTTGCTGGCATCGGACATCGACAGGCACTGGTCGGTCGCGGTTTTATTACAGTCAAAATCAGAGTTCATGCCGGCGCAGCCGGACAGCGCAGCGCACAGCAGTGCGCACGCAAAGAGTTTCTGCATGGTGGAGTCCTCAGTGGCGGCTGTGCCGCAATGGGTCAGGGAGATATAAAAGTGCAGGTTAGTCAGGTGGTGCGGGTTGCCCTGGTGAAGGCACGTAAAAAGGAGGTTCAGCCGGTATGTTTTTCTTTCATAAAGGTGTTGACCATCTGCCAGTCCTTAAATTCATCGTCGCTCATGACGTGATGTCGGCAGGCGACTGGTTTATTTTTGACCGGCTCTTTTGTTCGAACCCAGACATCAGCACTCGGCATGTCCGGTGAGACCTGGCGGATGACGTCAGCGATGTACATCGCCAGCCGCTCAATTGTGATGTCTGCGAGTGCGGGGACATGCCTGGAATTCTCTGCCATTGGGCGTATCGCTGCATCCGGGAACGGACGGGTGTTAAGTCTTTCAAGCCGGAACAGCATATTATCGCTGGGATGCCGTCCGCCAGTAATCCGGATCAGCAGCGAGTCCGGCACAGGTGTGGTTTCATCGTGGACCATTTTTCGCCTCGTTTAAGGTCAGGTTCTGTTGAGGAAGATGCGAAGGGTGCCCTGGTGAAGGCTGAAGTATTGTTCATCGAGTTATGTGATACCTGTCACGGCTGTCAGATAAAGAAACAAAGCAGTCTTTTTAAAGGGGGACAGTCTGCAGGGTGCGGAGAATCCAATTCACCGGGTTGCCACACTCGTCTGATTGACGGCCAGCAGGCGCTGATCTACCCATCCATCTGCCCTGCAGGTCGCTACGGCCGAAGCTAAAATCTCAGCTATATAGGGCATCAGGCTGGGGACTGCCAGAAGCCAGACGCTGACGGAGCGCCTCGATCTCGGTCAGCATGGCGGCCAGCTGGCAGCTGCTCGCCTGTGCCTGCCAGGCTTGCCGGTAACGAAGCCGCAGCGCACAGAGCCGGATATGCAGTTCACGCTGGTTGTGTTTATCCATGATTGCCTCCGCAGCCTGATTTCGTTATCTGAGGTTAAGCAGGAAGTAGAACAGCGTTAAAAAATATGCGATACCGGTAGTAAAGGCCGCCATAAATAAAATATCTATGGGATGGGGTACCGGTACCATCCAGAACCACACACTCTTGACAAAATAATATGCCGCCAAGATCAGCCAGAACAGCACCATCGCCCCGAAGGTCAAGACCGCCATGTTCCTGCACAGGTACGCCAGCAAAACAATAACGGGAGACGTTAACAGGGCCAGCCGCCAGACCTGCCAGCCCGGAAAGCCCGGGAAACCGGGCAGCCCCTCACGCATCGTCAGGCCGGACAGGATGAAGTTAGCCGCCAGCATGACTGCAATCAGAACCAGGTAAAGGTGATCCCTGTTATCCGCATGATGCCAGCGTTGAATCATCGCTTTCATGCCGCCTCCTGCCCGTGAGTTGACGTCCTGCGGAACTGAATGTTCTGAGACCTGACCTTTTTAAGATCAAGCTCGACCAGTCTTCCCATAAGGTTCAGGAGAAGCATTGCACGCTTTGCGCCCTGCGGCTCATGCCAGATAGCTTGCATGTTTTCAAACGTGCCGTTTGTTATCAGAACTGTATCGCCATGCTCAGGTGCCTGCATGTCTGCCTGCGCGGCCGATTCAGCTCCCCGCTTCATGCGCTCCATTTCCGCATCCCCCATAATTGCGATGCGGTTGCCAAAACTGACTATGGTTGAGACTCCGCGAGTTGCTTTAATTGTCGTCGTATGAATTTCTTCAGGGTCGAATCGCGCAAACAGATAGCCAGGAAAAAGTGGCTGGGGTTTAACCGGTTTAACGCTTCCCCCTGCAACAAGCTGACAGGTGAAAAGCGGAAGGTAACATTCCACACCTTGGTTGAGCAGATGGGCCTCAGCGCGCTTTTCCTGATTAAATAACGACTTGATTACATACCACTGTTTCATCTGTCATCTCCTTAATTAATGGTGTCGCCGAGGCGCAGCTGGCTGGCCTGACGCAGAACTTCGTCAGGGTTCAGAACAGGCGCACTGCCGTTACTGCTGCTGACTGTCGGTGCAATCGCTGCCGCCTGCTGCACAGCTGCCTGCGGGGCCTCCTGCTTCGCCTTTTCTGCTTCAGCGTCCTCAATTGTTTCCAGGCGGAAACCCTGCTGGAAGACCACCGTCACAGCGTTGCCGGCGCCGATATCAATGACCGGGTGATACTGCTCGGCACGCTTAATCCAGTACTGGCTCAGCGTGTCCGCAGCCTTGCTGGCACCGCCACCGAGGCCCTGCTTGAAGATATCGCCGGCACCCACAGAGGCGCTGCCACCGAGTCCGACCGTAGGTGTCGCGGCAGACTGTATGCCCTCACCGAAGCCGGACAGCAGCCCGGCAGCCCCGGCATTGGCAATGATGGCGCCGTTACGCATGACCGGCTTGCCGCGGATACCCACCTTGCCCTGGAAGGACACGTGCCCGTCGAACGGCATGTCGATGTGTTTGCCGTTTTTCAGGATACAGCTGATGTTTTTGGTGCGGACTTCGCCGCGCTCGCTGGAGATATCACCGTACATCTCCCCGGTCACGCGGCACTGGTCCATGTTCCAGGTCTTCCCGTTTGGCATGGAGACATCGCCCAGCAGGGTGATGACCACCGGAGAGGTATTCTGCTGACCGGTTACGCTGGCGTTGGCGTCAGCGCCCTCAATCATGACCGCCTCGGAGAATGACCCGGAAGGTATCCAGGGAAGCTTCATCTTTTTGTCAGTGAGCGCAGCGTAGGTGAAGGTATCGCGGCTCAGGCCGCCCGGCCGCACAGTGCCGGTGCCAGGATAAAAGCCCTGCCCCTGCGAAGGATAAAACTGGCTGCCCTGACCCGCAGCCGGTCCGCTGCCGGGATTGTTAATGCTCCACTGCGCCGGGCCGGACTGCCCGGAGGAGACCGGGGCACTGGCAGGTGGCGTGCCTGCCGCCGGTGTGGTGGCTGCAGGACCATTCGGAGTCCGGCCTCCCTGTACCTGCTGCGTCTGCAGCTGGCTGATAGCCTCTGCCATCGTGGTCAGCTGCTTCTTCAGCTCCTCATTCTGGCTTTTCAGCGTGCCGGTCAGCGTACCGAGGTCGCGCTCAAGTCCGGCTGTCTTGTTCTGCTGCTGCTGCAGCGCCGCGGTCGCTACGCCTTCGGTAAAGGACGTGTTCACCAGGCTGCCTGTCAGGTTCGGTGCCGCCTTCGGTGCAGGCTGGTTCAGCTCCGCCTCATGATGCGAGTAAGCCCAGATGCCGCCGCCCACCGCCAGCATGACCGCGGCGGCAACGCCGGCAATCACCCACTGGCGGCGGCGCGTCGCGGTATTGATGTTGCTCATGCCCCGCCCTCCGCGTCAGTCGAGAAAATCACCCACACGAAGCCTTCACCGTTAGCGTAGAGCGTGCGGGTTGAGAGCATCACCGCGCGCACGCCCTTCTGCCAGAACTGCTTTTCGTTCAGCGGCCGCGTTACGTAGCCGGTGTTTTTCATGCGATAGCGCATAACCCGCAGGTGAGAGCCGGCAAACTGGCGCTCCGGGGTCAGCAGCACGCCCGCAGGCGGGTTATACGCCGGACCGCGCGAGGCTTTTACCTCGGTGTAGCTCTCCGGCACGTCGCCGCTGACCACGCTGCGGGCAACGCTGATCAGGGTTTTCTGGAAGGGCTGACTCTCCTCCCAGACCTTTGCATCCGGGTTGGGCTTAAGTGGCACATCCGCCGGTATCAGGTGCAGCGTGCGGCCGTTGCCGGGCTTCGGCGACACGTCGATCGAAACACCCACGCCGCCGGCTGTCTCCAGGAAGATGGTGAAGTCCTGCCCGGTCAGCGGCGTAATCAGCAGTGCGCCGTCGGCGGTGTTGCTTTTGAGGTAGGCATTATCCGGACCGGTAATGCCGGTAATAAGCTCGCCGTCGATAATGATTTTGTTAGGACTGGTGTTGCTCATCTGCGCCTTAAGGTGCGCATTATTTTCAAACGGGGTCCCGGCAGGGCCGGGTACTGCTGCCTGCCCGGTGGCAGGCAGCAGCGCCAGCGCGCCGGCAACGGCCAGGGCGGAAAGGGTCTTTTTCATCGGTTCAGTCCTGTTGCGGGCGGCGTTCAGGTTGAGTCCAGGGCACCTCGGGGAAGGCCGTCAGGCGGATAAGGCCGTCCACGTAGTGCACACTTAGCCGGTAGGCTTTACTGGCATCCGGAAGTGAAATATTCAGGTTGCCGTTAGTGGTGCTTGCGCTCAGTGTGCCCTGCACGGTGATGTCACCGGTGTTGGAATCGGTGATTTCGTCATCGATGCGGAACACGGAAGAGACGCCGTTGTTTTTGATGTACTCAGCTTCGGCTGCGAGCTGCTTTTTCATGTCGTCACGGTACTCAGCGGGAACGAAGCGCAGCAGGGCGGCATGCTGGCTGTCCACGGTTTCGGGCGTGACGGAAAGGCGGAGGTTGACGAAAGAGCGTACCAGCATGCCGTTTAAGGCCGCGTCTCCGGAGGCGGAATCGGAGAGGAACGGGCGGTCAAACATCATGGGGGTGGTCAGGGTCCTCTGCGTTTTTGCAAAATGCCACGCCAGCGCGCCGGTCACGACGGTGCTGACGGCGAGAATAAACACGAGCAGCGAAAGTGCGCACAGGGCCAGAATGATTACCCGGTTGCGCCCCTCCCGGACCTGATACTTCATAGCGTTATCCTTTTAATAAGCGCCATCCGAAGATGGCGCGCGGGTTACTGCATCCAGTGCCGGTTGCCCGAGTCGGGCACGCGGCGGAACTGCAGCCGGAGCAGCGTGGTCGGCAGGTACCAGTAAAGAAGGTTCAGGAGCCACCAGGTGCCCTGCCCCTTCTTCAGATGGCGGACTAACAGCCAGAGCGCGCCAGCCACAATCAGCATCACAATGAACATGTCGCAGAAAAAACCGATGACGCCGCACGCAATGATGAGTACGGCCTCCTCAGTGGGGAGTCCGGCAAGGCGTTTCTGCTGATTGAGGGTTTCCGGGAACTGATACTGAAGCGATTCCCTGTCCATGACGGGGTCAGCCGGCGAGGCTGAAGAACACTTTGGTGATAACGATGAGGAACGGGATGCCGCCGACCAGAATCATCGGGTTGCGCACCTTGATGTAGGCCGCGACGGACAGAATGACTTCGCCGATATACAGCCCCCATTCGACGGTGCTGCCATGACCAAATGTATCCTTAGCATCCTGCTTCTGGCTGGCCAGCAGGTCTGTAGCTCCGGCAAAGTGTGGCAATGCAAAGAACAGCATTGCAAGGGCAATCAGGGTTACGTTTGCTCGATGCCGATAAACTTTTTTACAGGCAGTATGGGTAAGACCTTTCAGCATTTGTTTAATGGAGAAACATTTACCAGAGATAGGTTCCTGGTAGCCATCAGACAATGCTACCGCCACGCTATCCGTTTTACCGGAAGCGAAAATCGAAGTTTGCATTATTCAATCCTTAATCAGAATCAGGTTCTAAAAAAAAGGACTCACCATTTTTATAATGGTGAGTAGCGTCCTGCATCAGCAGTTTCTGATGCAGTTTGGGAAAACATTTTAGCGAATATGAGTTTTCTGTTTCAGAATGGGCTATGTATATCCACCTCCTAATATGCATAAAATTAACAGTAGCGTTATATAAAAAAATTTATATGAGAGGCATGGGCGGCGAAAAAAACTCAAAACCTACTCACAGTCAGTGGCAGATTCGAATCTCCGACCGGTGGCGGCTAAGTCGGAAAATGATCTGAGTGAGTCTTCAAGTCTGATTTTTGCCTCTCGTGTTTTACTTCTTCCTGAACGCTTAGATGATTCCACCAGGAGCTGGTTAGTCTCCTCTGACAGGTGGACTAAAACTGAACCTCCCCTGATAGATTTTTCATTGGCCATAAGGCGTCTCTTATGTGGATAAAAACATTTTAATCAATAACTTATCTAATCACGCTAACTGCAAAACATCTCGTTTACTGATGAAGAAAGTTAACTGAACAACTCAAAAGATACTCAGTAGTGATGTGTTTCTGTAAAGAATTATGCATGTATTGAAAAGTATTTCGAGTGGTTTTTGAGTATTTTCCTATATAGAAACTGAGTTTATTAAGAAAAGCCTTAATAAACAGAACGTTACCGGATCAAAAAACCCTTCAAAAGATACTCATTCGTGTATCATCTTTTGTTTAACCCAAATTCTTGAGTCACGGCGTTAGCTGGGTAAAACGTAACCGATGGACGGGAGTAGACTTTGGACACATCTAATAAAAACCTCAAAAAAGTATTAGAACTTTTTGAGCGGAAAGGAATCGATAAGAGGAAACAGGCGTCAACAATGGCTGATATCCTCGGTATTAAATATCAGAGCGCCAAACAAAAACTCGATGGTAAAAGAGGAGTTTTCTATAGCGAGATAAAATCGGTTTATGATTATTTCCACGAATCCCTTGATGAAGCAAAACCATATAACGGTATATTCATTGTTAATGATATGCATGTTAGATGTAATATTGTTGTCAGTGATGAAAAGGTTGATATTAAAGAGCCAGGCATTAACTATGCATACTTTCATAAAAATTATTATGTAGTAAATCCAACAAGCGTGAAATTCAGTAAAGACATGAAGCAGGTAATAAGAATGGATTTTTTACCTGCGCCGAAACTGGCAATACTCGATAATGATAAAGAACTACTCGAACTATTAAAGTCAGTATCTAACAGATACGGTATTGATGCGTCGGTTTACGAGACTGCACAAGAAATGATGCAGGCGGTCGACAGTGAAGATTATGATGGATATGTTGTTGACTGGTTACTGGACTACAGCGAAAACTCAGAGGCAGTCATCAAGAAGATCCGCTCTAAAAGCGAGACAGTGCCGATAATCTTGCTCACCGGACAACTGAATCAGCATGAGCGAGAGATAGGAGAAATCATTATGGAATACGGAGTTGAACTGGTTGAAAAGCCAACTCGTGTTTTTATACTTTCCTCCATATTACTAGCAAACCTCTTTTTTTAAATGGCACTGAAATGGAATTAATTAAATTAACAGCTGAACATATAAAAGAAATGTACGACATAAGGTTTTCTGTTACCGAAAACTTTGTCCATGCCCATCAGATTGAGTATCTGCAGAGAGAAGTAATTCTGGCTGACGTTGCTCAGGGTGGTGGATGGATCTGCAAGATTGACGGTAGCTATGTGGGTTATGGCCTCGGCATTCATATACCCCATGCACTGATAGGTGGTCTGTTTGTTCGGCCAGAGTACCAGGGGCAGGGAGTTGGGGGAGCGATACTGGAAAAAATCACTGAGTGGTTTTTTGAACAGGGAGACACTGAGATTGAACTGACCACTGATGAACACTCATCAGCTGCTCGCTTCTATCAAGCGAGAGGCTGGCATAGTTGCGGTCACGATGAATATGGACAGTTGATTATGAAGAAAAGGAAAATGACCAAATGAAGTTACTCACAGCTCTTCTGTTCTCTGCGATCTCGGCCAAAGCAGCGTATGCTGACTCCTTTGTTCTGGCAGACGGCAGTAAAGAAATTACCGTCTCTACTGAGGATCTGGTCAAGCTACCAGTCACTTCAATAACTACAGCTACGAATTTCACGCCCAAAGCTACTTTCGAGGGCGTGACCTTCACAGAGCTGCTATCAAAGTACTCGATTAAGGCATCATCTCTGAGAGTCTATGCCCTTGATGACTACAGCTACACCCTGCCAGTGGGAGAGCTTATAAAATATCACGTTATCCTGGCATACCGGAAAAATGGCCAACTGATCCCGGTTTCTGATCTGGGGCCTTTTGCCATAATCTACCCCAGAGATGAGCATCCAGAACTGAACAAACTGGAAGTGAATGCCAAAACTGTCTGGCAGATAAACAGGATTGAGGTTATCAAATGAAACGCAGGGTTGTTCCCGTCGTACTTGGCTTAGTACTGACACTTTTTTTTCCAGGTTCAGTTTTTTTTACTGTTCAGAAATTCAACGAAATTAAAAATCAGTATAAAAGTATTGAGCCAAACCTTGATAACTACTCGACGGCTGAAATCCTCTTCCTGGCATTTGAAAGAACCCGAACATCTGTTTACCAGACACAAACCCCGGACAATTTCGAAACAAAGAAGTCTGTTTTTGACTCTAAAGTCAGAATTCTTAAAAACAAATCATTACGCATAAACTCATTTTATTATGAGCCGGATTTCCTTAGTGCACTTAACCTCCTTGAGAAGCAAAGCGCTGAACTAGGCAGGCTTAATGAATCCACACCGCCCTCAAAAAGGAAGGATGTACTCTTAGAGCAAATGAATAAGATGCAGCCTACGCTCATTAACCTGCAAGAAATTATTTATAAAATCCAAATCAGAAACTTCAACACAATAAAGTCATTGATACTGGATAACTCCTCATACACAGAGCTTGCAGCACTTTTTTGCATTTTCCTTCTTTTTACTTTAATCATTTTACTCTGGGTGCATATCGTAAAACTAAACTCAGCGATTAAAGGAAAAAACATCTTCATCTCAGCCATATATCATGAGCTATCAGGCTCTATTCAGAAAATCCAGTTATCTTCTGATATGATCAATGTGAGGGGGGATGTTTTAAATTCTGAAAAATACCTTGCTAAAATCACTTATCATTCTAATAAGCTTTATCAGCAGACAAAAGAAATACTTGAGTTTTCTAAAATCGAGATCGGTAATGTTGGTGTTAATAACCTAAGCTTTTATATTGAAGATGCTTTAAATGCTGGCTTATCTCTCTACAATGAAAGCAATGCCAATAAAATAGAATGTAACATATATCCGCAGAACATTCTCATCAATGCTGATAAACAAAAAATCATATCAATAATCCATAACATTATTGACAACGCTAATAAAAACACTCATTCCGGGTTGATTAAAGTGCGACTTAGAGTGGCTAAGTCGTACTTATTTTTAAGAGTCAGTGACACAGGATGCGGTTTTGATACTAAAAAACTCAATCTACTTTTCCAACCATTCAATCAGGGCGCTGAGAGTCAAACCCGACAAGGTCTGGGCCTGGGACTTTCAATTGTTAAAAGTTATCTCAAAACAATGAAGGGGAATATCAGTGCACGTTCGCAAATCAATGAAGGCTCAACCTTTATGATCAGAGTACCGGTAACTGTAATTGATAAAGAATCTTAATTATCCTGAAAGAAGTCCGCCGTGCCCGGACTTCTTTTCCATTACTCGCTCTCGTCTGGTTTAACGAAGTGCCTGTTATCTGCATCGCTTTCTGAGTTGTCTATTTCAGTAAGGTACTGGCTCAACAGGGAATCAATACGCTCCGTTCCCCCGCCTCCCGTTGAGTTGACATAAAGCTCAGTCATCATCGTCAGTAATATCATTATGCCTTCTTTACTGCCGCTGACTTTACGAAGCAGCTCACGATTAAACTCACGCTGATTAAACGTATCTTCTGTGTTTTTAGCTTTGTGCATAATCAGGCCTAACCTGAGAAGTTCATTACATGTGGAGGAAAGACTGACCTCAGCAGGACTTGCTCCATTCTGTATGTCCAGAAGATAAATATCCCTGATTTCCTTTTCAATTTTATCTTTGACGTAGATACCCATTCTTCCCATTAATTCTTCTCCTGAACGTATTATTTAGGTTTTTATAATAACTTTACCAATTTGTGTCATGCTCTCCTGTCCGACCCTTCATCGCTTTCAGCTCTATGAAGCACTAATGTGCATGCAATTTGAGTCTTATACAGGTAGTCGTAAGCGACACCACCATGTCGTAGGGTGTGACACTGTACGATATGCAACACTATGATTGAACTAATTATCAACACTCCTACGATATAACATCGTAGCAAGCTATGACAACAGGTAGTAGAAACCTACGATATCATGTCGTAGGAAATGACACTATCTTGTCGTAGTAACCTACGATAAAACAGGGATATACGAGCTTAACCCAATAACACATTTCCAGTAACCATCTGATTTTAAATAAAAAAACAGCAAGATAAAATCTTGCGTGGGGTGTGATGAAAACTTACCCCTGAAGAGCGGCTTGGTAAATAACGCTATCCTGCTGAATTCTTTATATCCCTGACGGGGTTCGTGACCGACCCGCCAGCGCAACGTGCGCGTCTGTAACGAATTATCTTGCAAGCGATGATCTGAGCGGGTATTTTCCACACGAACCCGCCTGGCGCTTTACGCGCACGTACGTGAGATTATCAGAATGAAAATATTTGCTGCTCTCGCGCTTGCCGCTGTATTCAGCGCGCAGGCTGCGCCGGAAATGTGTTTCACAAAAGCCGGTCAGGATTTCGGTATTGATCCGCGTCTCCTGATGGCACATTCCATTCAGGAATCACGCATGCGTAATAATGCACTGAATACGAAAAGCAGCGGCGGCACGCATGATGTCTGCAATATGCAGATTAACAGTTCTCACTTTAATCAGCTGAAAAAGTTTGATATTACGCGGGAAAGGCTGCTGAAAGATCCGTGCATCTGCATTTATACCGGGGCGTGGATCGAGGCGCGAAATTTCAGACAGTATGGCAGAAACTGGGACAGCGTCGGGATGTACAACACCGGCCCGAGTCCGAAGCTGATCAAACAGCGTCGTGAATATGCTGCAATCATCAAGAGTATTTACCGCGTGCTCATTGCACGGGATGAGGTTTACACCGCAATGGCGAAGCAGAATAAGAAAAGGCCCGCGCCTGAAAATTTCTTAGCTGCGGACGTAATGCCTGACAAAAAATAACCCCGGCATGCCGGGGTTATTTTCATGATTTGAGTTTTGCGAACTCCTCCGCCATCTTCCACAGCGCCTGATTCAGCTTTATATCGCCGTCGATACCTGTGACTGCCCGGGTCGTGGTTCTTTTTCCCTTCGCCGTTCTGCCGGGCAATCCCCCCTTGATCAGGTTCTCCTGCACGATATTAAACGCGGTCCACAGGTCGGTGCCTTTGTCATACCAGGCGCGCGGCTTAATAATACGCTCAGCTGACACCGGCGGCTCTTTGCCGTCATATTTATATTCCAGCGCCAGCTGGCCCAGCAGACGGCGTTCTTCACTGTTAACCTGAATGGATTTCATCATGCCGATATTATTTTCCACCTTATCGAACACGCCCAGCACCTCATAAGCACCTTCAATAACCTGCGATACAATATCCCCCTTGTGTGGCACGCTGATTTCACCAAACGATTTCCAGCACACCAGGCCATTCGTGCAGACCTGCCGGAAAATACCGGGGATCATTTTATAACTGCTGGAGCCGTCATGGCTGTTCAGTAATACGATTTCCGGAACCTCTTCGCCGCTGCTCTTATTTCCCCGGCGCAGGCGGATCATGTGTTTGGTAAATTCGCGTCTTTCCGGATCGCGGACGCGCGACTGGCTGGCATAAAAAGGTTCGAACCCTTCTTCACGCAGTTTATCCAGCAGTGTAATGGTCGGAATATAGGTATAACGCTCAGAGCGTGAATCATGCTTTTCGGCTGAAAATGCGCTCGGAACAATGCGCATCAGCTCATCATTATTCAGCGGGCTGTTTTTACGGATAGCAGTCGGGGCTGCATAGCGGGAAGAAAAACGGACCATAATTAATTACCTCATAAAGAAATAGTGTCAGCTGTCAAATAAAAAACTTATATAGCGGCCAGAGATTTTCTGAATATCAGATATCTTATTTCCCCTGCAGAGCGCTGCAAGGGAGTGTGTTTTCATCCTCTCAGGTGCGAAAATTGCCAGTGGCAGAATGGGCTGTATTCGTTAGCCCGGGGCAGGTTTTGCTTCGCATATTTAATCAGCCCTTCATGCTCAGACCAGAACAGATCAAGCGCCGCAACATTCAGCTCACCTGCGGCTTTGTAAACGTTAGTAGTCTGGTATTCGGTATTTTCCGCATACTCTTCTTCACCAATCGGATTAGCTGAATGCACGATCCGGGTTTCATAGGTTTCCGGTGCAGAGCCTGCCGCTGGAGCATAAACAAAAACCGTGATCTGCAGTTTTTCATGCGCGTTAATCAGCAACATCTCGATTCCTGAGCGGAATTTTCCCGTATTAAAATCTGCCTCTTCGCGCGTAAAAGTTGCCGCCGTCAGATACTCCAGATTCATAGCGAAATCGCTACGCAGCGCCGCGGTGTTCACATTGAACTGTGGATGATCCTTGAAAAATAGACTGCGACGTAAGGCACGGCGGATAGCTTCATAGCTGATATCTTCTGATGGTTTTGCCGTTAAAGAAGATGATTCTTTAGATTCTGAAGCCGGGGTGTTGACGTTCAGCTTTGACATGTTGTGTCTCCCGTGTGGTTATTCGATGTTTCTCTGAGTTCCTCGCCGTGAGGGCAGAACGGGCGCACGGGGATCAGGCTGAGCGCAGAGGGAAACGGCAAAGCCGCAGCCCGAAGGGACCGGGTGCAGCCGTTTAGCTTGCGTCCCTTGCGCGAAGGCGCCCGTGTGCCAGATTTCTGCACGGCGAGGGATTCAGGAAACGAAACAGAACGCGGGAGATGAACAGGGCACAGCACCGGACGGCGGCCCTTTGCCGGTCCGGTCTTCAGCGGCCCCGATTTTGGGGCCAGTGAACGCACCGGCGACAGCCGGTTGCAGCCCTTGACCTCAGCCATCAGGCCCTATGTCCGAAACCCGAAGGGGTTCGGCGGAGCTTACCGGCAAAGCCGGTTAGCGCAGTAGGACTGACGACCCGGCAACGCCGGGGAGCCGAAGGTGGCCATGTCCCGGCCCCTGAAGTTGATGTTTAGTCAGTAAAGGCAGCCATAGCACCAGAACCGGCATTACCGGCAACACCATCCGGACAGCAATGAGACACACGGCATCACTGGCAGACTACAGATCGCGCGGAAGGGGAAAGCCGGTGCGTCAGCACCGGGTTTTGCCTGGCCTGTAAGGCCTGCTTGGTTTTTTCGCGGTTCAGCACCCCGCTCATGGCCAGAATGGCCGGTGTAAACCGGCCTTAGCACTCTAGATTATGACCTTCCTGTTATAGGTCGCTTTCCAGTCCATGTATTCTGGTCCGTCACGAAGCGGTGAAAGACTGGTGAGATTTTCGGCTAAACCGTTCATGATCAGAATCCGTTCCACAGCCGCAAACCAGTCTTCCTTGTCGCCAATCGGAAACCACAGATTCGAGTTGTCA
Source organism: Pantoea sp. JV6 (assembly GCF_025910055.1). Classification (NCBI taxonomy): domain Bacteria; kingdom Pseudomonadati; phylum Pseudomonadota; class Gammaproteobacteria; order Enterobacterales; family Erwiniaceae; genus Pantoea; species Pantoea sp. JV6. The sequence goes on from NZ_JAPCIM010000024.1 coordinate 99,446, forward strand.
CCGCTCAGCAGCGGATGATTGCAGAAGTGAACCCCCCTGCCCTGCGCTGTTATGCAGCCCGTCACGATACAGGAGGCGCGTACCGTTTCACTCAGGGCACTGCGAGCCAGTGTTTCCGCTATATCACCCCAGCACCACTCGCCATCAGGCACCGGCAGCTCGATACACCGTAACGAATGACCACCCGCCCGTGCGGTCAGCCTGGCAATGTCTGACACACCCGTTTCACCATATGCACCGTTTGCCTCGCAGACATAATGGCCATTGTGCCAGAAGGACTCTGCACCATTATCCAGGCGAATAAGGCAGTATTTGCCCATCACTCTGGTGATATCGTCCTGCTGGATCGGGCTGGTGAATGCTGTGGAATGTGGATGCTCAATAATCTGGCTCATTGCTGCTTCTCCACCTGACGCGCTACCTGCATCCACTGTGAAAACAGCATTGCTGTTAAATGTGCCAGCTGGCCGCTGCGCATGGCGTTTACAATCGCGATGGCATGTGCGACGATTTGCATGTCAAAAATCATATATCTCTCCAGATTCTGGTTTTGATGTTGCCGGTATCTCGTAAATACCGGCGGTGAAGAAAGCAGAGGAAACTCTGCTTTTTTTACATCTGTACTTCGCTCATCAGGCAATATCCGCTTTATGCATGGCGTATCCGGCTTTGAGAATCAAAGCCAGTTCATTGCTTGCGTATCCCCATGCTGCATCGCCTATTCCGTCTGGATAGCCGTGCGCAATGTGTGCCGCCTCAATCCACGCTTTAAATGACGCCAGCGGGATCATCGGGCGCGGGCGCGACCAGTCAGTAACCGTGTTGCAGACCTCTTCAGCCATATTCCTCAGCGTGCCTGTGAGAAGTTCAAAACGTTCTTCCTTGGTCATGCTCTCCGACTTCAATAATCTGAGATAATCCAGGCTCTGAGCCAGTGCCGGATCAAGGCCATTGATGTTTTGCCCTTCAGCCCCGGTTTCGGTGGTTTTGGTTGCGGCGGTTTTGACGTTCTGTGTGTTCATGCTGGTTCTCCTCTGATGGTTACTAAAACCCTGTTTCGGTTGGTATGGAGCGGCGAAGGGCAGAAGTAGCACCGGCAGACGGGCGAACACGGGGCGTCACCGCAGGCCGCAGCGCAAGCGAGCCGTCTTTGTGGCGAGTGCGAACGGGCGAGGAACGGCGAAGCGTACCCCTAGTGGGCGAACGGATGACTGTGCTACGAAAAGCCCTCCGCTCCGTACCAGCCGGAAAAGGGTGACAGCACAGGGATGAGCATGAACACAGTCGTCACGACGGAACGGCGTGACGCCCTTAAAGGGCGCAGCGCGCCCGGTTGAAGCACCGGCGACAGCCGGTTGCAGCCTTTGACCTCAGCCATCAGGCCCTATGTCCGAAACCCGGAGGGGTTCGGCGGAGCTTACCGGCAAAGCCGGTTAGCGCAGTAGGACTGACGACCCGGCAACGCCGGGGAGCCGAAGGGGGCCATGACTCCGTGCCTTTTTCAGTTCAGTGCTGTAATCGCCCCGGCTCATACCGCCACCGCCCTGAAAATCAGCTTGTTTGGTACCATCCAGCATTCCAGCTCCTGCGTCATCGCGGTCGATTCCTCTGACAGGAACCCGGCCTCTGCCCCCAGTCTCCATAACGGCTGGCCTGCCATTTCCCAGCGATCCAGAGATTCCAGTGAAGGGAATCTCTCACTCCACCGATAAAACATGATCTCCAGCTCGGTATGATGCAGTTGCGAGTCAGACCAGCGTGATATCCAGCTGCTGACACTGGCTGGCGTGTGGAATGCCAGGTCAATCTCAGCCTGCCCTTTTACCGCCTGATGAGTCCGCGTTTTCTCCTCTCTCTCACGGCGATACTGGCGGGAATACTTCTCATCGCGCAGCTCCGTTTTTCGCCGCTGCCGCTCGGTGCCCTGAAACCGCCATCCCGGAAACAGATCGTGTACATCATAACTGCTCAGCGGATGCGGACAGTCCTCACCGGCACTGGCAATCATCCGGTCAATCGCTGCCAGCCATGACTGTCTGTTACCCCTGAATTCGGCCTCAAGCATCGAGGGACGGAAAAAGCGAATTTCTTTCAGGGTTACCCGCCTGCTGCCCCTGAGCAGGCGGAAAAAGGCGTGCGCATACGGATAGTCTGCACAGTACACGCTACGTTCATGCCTGTTTTCAACGAAGGCGATGGCCTGCATCGCTGCACGGCGTGCAGGTGAAAGCGGAACCAGAGAACGACTGACAGGGATCATGCGTACTCTCCTTCTGCCAGATATTCCGCCATGCCGGCTGCGCAGTGTTCCAGCAGGGATGCCTGCGCCGCTGCGGCGATCAGGTCGCTGATGCGCTGCGGATCGAACGGCATCAGCCTGAGCACCTCGCGCACGCAGTTACCGTCATCTGACACGAGTACAATCAGCCACTCCCCGGACACGTCTCCCGGACTGCATACGCAGAGACTGAACGCCTCTCCGGGCGGCGTGTAGCGCAGCTGAACCGGAAAGAATCCGCCAAATTCGCCACGGTATTCCCCGTTGACATTCCAGCCCGCTGGCACGTGCAGCAGCTGCGCGACAGCGCTGGTCAGAATATGGCGTTCGTTCTCTCCTCTTTCGCGCCACTCCTCAAATTCGCAGGGGTGCATTCCGGTCAGCACGGTCAGATTCAGAGCATTGTTATTTTTCATGTTTGTCTCCATGCCGCCCCGAAGGGCGGCGCTCCTTATCAGGCCGCGTGAGCGGGATCGTTGTTGTCAGTGTCGCTGTCAGCCTCAGCAGATCCGGCCCCGCCGATCGTTTCTGGCTCCGGCCCTTTCATCCAGGCTGGCACCCAGCGCGTATCCCGCATTTTTCCCTCAGCCAGTTCAGCAGCATCCCCCTTCTTCATTTTCGCCGCGTCAGCAGCCGCGCCTGTAAACCCGGCCTCAGTCAGTGCATCGATAATCTGTGTATGCTTCAGGTCAGCGAAGAAGTTCGCCTTCGTGGGTTGCCACCAGTCACGCATGTGGAAGCCAATGGCGTTTTCCAGTGAGTCCAGGCGGCTGTCAGAGGTGCGCTGATATTCACGCGTCTGTACCCCGTCAACCGAGCAGGCGACACAGAACGCCATCAGTGACATAAGCGTTTCACCGCTCAGATCGAAGAAGGTGGTGAAGTCTTTATTCCATCTCTGCGGCAGCAGGGCTTCCAGACGGGTCTTTTCCTGCATCAGGGCAGTAAAGCCCGGGCCTTTGTCACCGGACGGGGCATTCTGCGTCAGGCTGTAGTGCGGCACGGTCACGCGGATGCCAAACGGGTTGCCATAATTTGAGCCAGAGGTGAAGACGTCAGTGCAAAGCTGCCAGACCAGCAGGGAAACAGCCTTTTTCTGCTGCTGCATCAGTGCAGCCTGCACGGCAAGGGTGCGCTCAGAGGACATTTTTGTGAGAAGCGGCGGACTGATACCCTCAGCCGCATCCGGCTTTTTAGCCACGTTGATTGGGCTGATATGAGGTACGGCAGATTCTGCGCCCTGCTCTGTTTCGCTGCTTTCTTCGCCCTGCAGATCGGCAATCCGCACAACGCCGCGCTGCACACAGAGTTCACCGTATTTATCGAACCCGACCACCACGCCTGACATGGCGCGAATTTCCGGGGTCCAGGCACGAACCAGTGCTGTTTTTTCGATGATTTCAATTTCATCGCTGGCGGCGCTGTAGCCTTCGTCGTCAGAGTTCTGCTCGCAATCGTCAGCTACCTGGTACAGATCATCGATGCGGCTTTCTTCATCACCGATGTACACAGGCTCCGGCTCGTCAGTCAGCTGATAAGTCAGTGCATCCCTGTGCGGGTAAAGCGAACTCAGCTGGCCCATGCTCCATTTCCAGCCTTCGCTTTTCTGAATGTCCTGCGCCATTGCGGTCAGCTTCTGCACGGTCAGGGTTTCCAGCAGCGCCGAGTCAGCCGTTCCCTCACCTTCCTGCTGACTGAACAGGTCTTCGCGCACGACACCGCCTGCTGCCTCATACGCCTCACGACCTACGAAAAGAAAGCGCTTATCAGTGATCGAGATTTCTTTATCGGTAATGAGTTTTCTTAACATGGTGACGGGCAGGTTATGCCAGGAGGCTTTCACCTCTTCATAGACACGCACCTGACGGGCCTGATCGTCTTCAAGGCAAAGCGTCTGGCACTGCTCAACCGTCAGCTGATCGTCTGCCAGCAATTTAAGCAGTGACGGCGCAAGGTTTGCGAGTTTCAGCATGCGCTGAACGTGACGGGTGCTGTAGCCCAGCTCTGCACCAATCTGCTCGGAGGTTTTGCCCTGATAAGCCAGGGCACCGAAGCTGGCAATCTGCTCTGCCGCATGCATATCGCTGCGCTGCGCATTCTCGATGTAGGAAACCAGCGCGGCCATTTCCGGGGAAACGCGCTTGAACGGCACCGGGTAATCGGGGGTCAGAAACTGCTGTGAGAGCAGCAGATTCAGGGCGGTAAGGCGTTTGCCGCCTGCGGCCACCGCCAGTTCGCCGTCCGGCAGTTCGTGGGCGACCAGATTCTGCAACAGGCCGACCGACTTAATGGTTGCCGCCAAGCTTTCAACGCTTTCCGTTGAATACGGGATGGTGCGGGCATTAAGCAGCGACATCACGAACACTGACAGGGGCGCATGTTCAACCGGCGCGGCTTCAAGCGCCGCTTTTACCGCTGCCTGTTCGGCGTCGGTCACTTTTTTAGCGCTGGTTTTTTTAGGAGCTTTTGCTTTAACATTGGCTACTGACATCGTTGATACCTCGTTAGATTAATGACTGTCTCGCCCTGCTGAGTGGCTGCTCCGCAGGGCACCTTTTAACTGCTTACTGCACTTTGCGAATACCGTAATCACCGATATAACGGTTCAGCCAGTAACCCGCCTTTGACTCAAAATTCCACGCGCGCCAGACCATTTCGCCGTCTTTACGCACGACCAGCCGAAAGTGCTTAACCTGATCGTCCTCGATGGCAACGTTGGTGTACTGCGCTGCGACCGCGTTCGCTTCCTCACGCGTAAAGGTATCCTCCGGTAAGCGCACCACTGCTGACTGTTCCACTGAAATCTCCTGATTGTGTTTGCCCTTAAAACCATCACCCGTTGAGTTGCCGGGGCCGCGGTCTTGACGTTTTGCGGGGAACTGCTGCTTTCTCCCCAGGTTGTAACCTTCACCCGTTTGAGAGCCGTTCGCCGCAAAGGGCGTAACGAGCACGGGCCGGCGCAGATGTCCGGGAGCGAGCGGAAAAATTTTTGGCCACATAAAAAATTTTCCGGCGAGAGGCTTCAGCCGTCCCTGGACAGCCAGGCGGTTTGTGCTTGTCTCAGCCCCGGCGAAAGGACGCAGACGGGCGAAAAACCCATGAGGAAAGCAGGAACCCGCCGCAACGGTGTGACGCGCGGGCGCGAAACAGCGTTGCCCCTTACATCCCGCCATGTGTGGTGGCGGGATGCAGGGAGCGCCGTTTACGGCGAGACTGAGCGGCGCAGACGGAACGGCTGCTGCGAGCGGAAGGTGTTGCGTCAGGATGGAAACCCGCTGCCCCGGAACGGGGCCGGGCAGAGACGGCCTGCCGGCTCTGTGCGAAGCATGACAGCCGACTGGACGCCCGGGGTAACGGACTTTTTATGATTAATCGGCGATACACCGAAGAAAGGATTTCAGACGCCTTCACATGAATGAATATTTATGCTACTAAATAGCATAAATAAACAACCACAGAGAACTAGACATGTCAGTCACACGTCCCGTCGCCGCTCAGTTTGAGGCTTACAATAAACACGATATAAATGCTTTCATTGATTGCTTTTCTGAAGATTTCAGAGGCTATCGTATGCCCGCTGAAGCCGCCTCAATGATTGGAAAATCAGCGCTCCGTGAGTTTTACATAAGTAATCGTTTTAATAATCCGGAACTCAGGGCAGAACTCATTTCCAGAACGGTGCTGGGTAACAAAGTGTTTGATCACGAATTCATTCATGGCCTGTCACCCGCCCCCCTCGAAAGCATTGCTGTTTTCGAAATTACAAATGACCTTATCTCCACGGCGTGGTTCTACTTTCCATAATATCAATCTCGCTGCCCTTACAGGCCGAAAGACGGGAGGCGCGCCTCTTTCCTTTCTGCTGCCGCAGGCGCGGTTTTCGCGGGCTAAAAGGCGGCCGGAACCGCCTGACTGTGCTGATTACCCTTTTCCGCCCTGCTTAATAAAGTGGCCACCGATGTAAACGGCACTCTGACATGTCATGAAATAACAGATTTCATCCATGATCTCCTCCGTCCTCAGCTCTCTCAGGCCGTTAGTTCGTCGCTGCGCATTCACAAGGGCTTTATACTGACGCAGGATGTCGCGGGTTTGCGGTGACAGTTTCATTTTTTCTCCTTTACGGCAGGGCTTCCCCTGCCAGCGTCATCAGTTGCTGAATACAAAGCCGTCGTGCAGCACATACCCGCTGCTGAACAGGTCACGGGTATAGGCTTCATAGTTGAAATAAGAGCGCAACGGCTCCGGAACGTCATTCAGGAGGCCGCTGTCTTCAATATGCTCATACGCATAATCTTCCTCACTTTCCGCCTTCCCCCTGTACGCATCATCAAATGCGTCGAAATCGCATCCGCCGGAATAATCCGCCCATGCAACAAAGGCGTCTTCCCTGCCCTCTTCTTTCGCCTGCTTCCACGCCGCGATGAAATCCCAGTCGATAAAGGATTCAGACACGAATTTAGAAGGAATGCCCTCCCAGTCCTGAAACATAAATTCAGGATCTTCTTCAGAGGCGTGGAGCTCGCGACACGCGTCGTGAAACTCGGTCTTATCCTCAAAGTCAGTAAGATCAAACCACTTCCCGAAAATACTGCCGCAGTTATATTTATGGTAAGTCCCGACGTATAACGCTGGTCCGCTAAATGTCATAAGAAATCCTCCGCAGTCAAAGTTGTCTCAGTTCCGGCCTGTGCCGTGACTGAATGACAGCCCGACGGAGAGACGCAGTGGTCAAGCGTGACGAGGAGGCCGCAGCGCAAGCGAGCGGAGACGTGTTTACGCACGGCGCTGACGCGAAGACTGAGCGGAAGCGCGACGGAAGTAAGCGCGGTGGAGGGAGTGCGAACGGGCGAAGGAGGCGCGCTTTACCACAAGGCGATCGGGCTACAGTGAAGTCACGGCACCGGCCGCAGCACGCACGGACCGGGTTTTCTGCCCTGTCCCGCCGCATGGCGGAATAAAGCGGCGCGCAGCAACTTCCTTATATCCATTTGTCCACAATCCGGGTGCATAGCCTGGCTATAACCCTGTGGACAAAAGTGCAGCGGCGGCTGTATCAGCGCACAGACAGCAGGCGGTCATAAAATAACCACCTGCATCCGTTACTTCAGGTGACTGTGCATTTCGGCAGCCCGCCGGTACAGCGCCATCAGTTCGGTGTCTATCTGCTCGATCAGCATTCCGGCCATTTTCTGCGCCGGCGCTGCGCCGCGGTAAAGATGGCGCTTTGTCATGTCCCGTAACCGGAGGTGAAACTCGTAAAGCGATTCCTCCAGGTCGTTAATGTCGCCGGTAAGCTGCGTGATTTCGGTCGTCAGTGTCTGGTCTGTCATGTTGCTGTCCTTATGATCCGGTCAGAGAATATGCGTTATGCGGCACGGGCGGCGCGCAGTTCACCCAGGCGGCGCAGGCCGGCTGCGTGGTACTCCTCAAGCAGTTCGATCCCTATCCAGCGGCGGCCGCACTGGTCCGCGGCTACGCAGGTCGAGCCGGACCCGGCAAACGGGTCCAGAATTAAATCCCCGGGCTTCGTGAAGGTTTCGATAAGTGGCTGCAACACACTCACCGGCTTTTCGGTCGGATGGTGCCGGTTGCCCGTGTACTGCCAGGGCATCACGTCGGGTAATGGTTTCGCCGGCAGCGGCGGCCGCCCTTTGGCCAGTAAGTAGGCGTTTTCATGCTGATAACCGACAAATGCCGATTTCGAAGCGTAGGTTTTGGTGAAGACGAGGTGCCCGACGACGCGGAAGCCCGCCGATTTCCACGCCTGCATAAAGACGTCCACGCGGTTCCAGCCGTAAAAACTCACCGCCAGGCTGTTGTTTTTCAGTACGCGAAACATTTCACGGCTGGCCGGCAGTACCCACTCGTCGCTCACGTCGCCCGCGATCGAACGGCCGGAGCGGTCCTTAAAGCCGACGAGGTACGGGGGATCGGTCAGAATGAAGTCGATGCTGTTATCCGGAAAGCCGGCCATGATCTGTACGCTGTCGCCACGCATGAATCGGGACATAGTTATGCTCCTTAATGTCAGGGGGCACCCCTGTGGTGCCGTGACCAACACGCAGACGGGCGAACAGCTGAGCAAACAAGGGCGGACGCGAAGCCGCACGCGCCGCCGGAGCGGACTGAATGTCCCGCGCACGGCGGGGAACGGGTGAGAAGGCCGGCGACAGCTTCGCTTGTTTGGGAAGCCGCCCGGCTACAGTAAGGGCACGGCACTTTACCTCTGCCGGTTTCCGGCCGCAGGACGGGAACCGGCAAAAGGAGCGGAGCGAAGCGAAAGCATTATTGGATGCATAAAGATCCTGAATTACTTCCAACCTGAATAAAACCGTTCATAGCATATAGGCCATTTAATTTTTCGTAGAAATGTTGTGTAATGAGCGGGTCGTTTCAAAAAATTTTTTATATATTATCTTCGATTCATTTAAAATGGCTGATGAAAACCCATGAAAAACTGCATATACTGTCGCAAAGATAAAGATGAGAAAGAATTTACTCTTGAGCATATAATTCCGCAGTTTTTAGGTGGGGCACATGCTCCTGAATTTCTGAAAACGAGAGATGTATGCAAAACATGCAACAATAATCTTGGTTTATTTGTTGATGCGTCTTTCGAAAAAAACTGGCTAGTTACAAATTGGCTTCGTGAGTCTTCCTCGGCGTTTTACAGTAAGGAAACTCCAGTTGGGGTATCGCTTAAATGCATGGGTAACGTTAGTCTTTCTCCCCCCAATCTTCCCGAGGATCACGTTTGCGAAATGTGGTTGGGCCCACATGGAGAACAGGTATTTTGGATTCGTCCACATGATAAAAAACTATCAGCATATGTGGGCGGAAATCCCAGGACTACAAAAGAGCTTCGGACTAGAGCTTACTTCTTGTTTTCCGAAAACACATCAAAAGATGTTCATAAGACATGGCTGTCTTTTGAGCAGGCCTTTCGTTTACGAAAAGTCAAAAAGATTTTGTGTGGCGAAGTTATAGGCGCAGATCCGATTACCATAGGATTTACAGAACCTGATGAGATAGATAAGGCCCGGAGTAAATTTTTCATAGCAAATGCTAAAGCCAGACTGCAACAAAAGGCAAAAGTCGTTTTCGACACGAAGTTTGACCAGCGTTTCCTTTGTAAAATTGCTATAGGTATCTCTTTTTGCCTTTTTGGTCCCAAAGTTCTTGAGTCAGCGTATGGTAAAGAGTTGCATGATGGACTTTGGTATCGCAATGGTAATGATCTACCTAAAATCCGTGGAACCAATTTATTTTCTAAAGGTACCAGTTCGAATCTTAATGAAATTATAGGTTTTCCAAATGCGATAACCATTCTGTTGTTTTCCAATCAGGATGGAATATCAATAAATTTGAACATTTCATCGAAATTAAATTGGACCATTCTGTGCGCACCAAAGGATATTTTGACAGATGACGATATTGCAAAAATTGGGGATGGGAAGATTCTGCTACTAGTACGAGCTATGGAAGTTGGCGTTTATCTTGATTTGCCCTTTTACCTCGCGTGTAAGTGTGGAAACACTTCACACCCAATGCTAGACTCTATTTTAGAGCGATTAAAAATAAAATAACTACAAAACCTATCAGATGATCAAGCATTAGCTTCCTGCATAAAATATAGTTAATCACGTTCTTTTAGCAGATAGCTAATGCTCTTATGGTGGTTATTTAGCTTATTTTATTCGTGGAACATCCTTAATTCTTGTTGTGTATCGTGGTGACAACATTTCACGCTTCATCTGCCATGAACTGTCACGTTCTCCCTGACCCGCGAAAAAGACTTTTCCTTTCCCGGATCTATTAATACCGTCCAGTGCTGCCATTAACTCGTCTGCGTTCGCACGCGGCTGCTGCTCACTAAACATGTCAAACTGCGCAATACCTGACTGATAAAAATCACCCAGCATGACGCCCGCTTTAGCGTACCGATAGCCTTCCCGCCAGATGGTGTTGATGCCGCGAAGCGCTAACTCAATGATGTCGCGGGTATCGTTCGTCGGATAATCACAGATGCGAGAGGCGGTATTCGAATACTGCGGTTCACCATCGTGCCGACCGGTAGCGATCGAGACGCTTATATGGCGGCAGCGTGAATTCTGCTGCCTGAGCTTTTCCGCAGCACGCGTGGCATACAGTACGACTGCCTGCTGCATATCTTCCAGCTGTGTGACGCGCTGGCCAAAAGAGCGCGAGTTTATAATCTGTTGTTTTGGCGGCGGTGCATCTTCAAGTGCCAGGCAAGACTCACCATTGAGTTCACGCACTGTGCGCTCGACAATAACGTCGAAATTCTTCCGTATCATGCTGACGTTGCTGTCCGCGAGTTGCAGGGCGGTAGTGATTCCCAGCTGGTTCATGCGCAGGCTGATCCGCCGGCCAATGCCCCAGATATCACTGACATCAGTCAGATGAAGGAGTTTTCGCTGTCGGCTTCTGTCTGACAGATCTACGACGCCATTCGTCTGCGTCCACTTTTTAGATGCATGGTTGGCCAGTTTGGCCAGGGTTTTGGTCGGCCCGAACCCCACGCCGATTATCAGCCCGGTTTCCTTCCGGATACGCTCGCGCATCTGCTGCCCGAATGCCTCAAGCGGGATAAGGTTATCAATCCCGGTAACGTCCAGAAATGACTCATCGATGGAATAGACTTCCTGTCCCGCGGCCATCTCGCCCAGTATGGCCATCATGCGTGCAGACATGTCGCCGTATAGCTCGTAATTGGAGCTGAACACGTGCACACCGTTTTGCCTGAAATAATGCTCATTCTGAAACAGCGGGGCGGCCATTTTAACCCCTAAACGCTTTGCCTCGGCCGATCGTGCGATAACGCATCCGTCGTTGTTCGACACGACGACAATCGGTTTACCACGCAGATCGGGCCTGAATACGGTTTCGCATGAGGCGTAAAAATTGTTGGCATCGGCCAGCGCAAACATTACTCGTCTCCTGCCGGTCCGTTAAATCCCACCCCGGCTACATCGGTGAGGGCATAGGCAACCACACCCCACACTGGCAGCACATGGCTTACATCAAGCAGCGTAACAGTTTCGTCCGCGTCCAGCGCCTGCAGGGCGGGAACCGGATTGAGCAGCAGCCGCCTCAGCGTCAGTTCTCCCTCGAGCTCGGCAACGATTAACTGACCGTGTGCCGGTGTCAGCGCGCGATCGATGGCCAGCACTGACCCTTTAATAATACCAGCATCTGGACAGTCGCTTTCGCTGCGCATCAGATAGGTAGAGTAAGGGGAAAGATGCACCAGATCGCCCAGACTCAGGCGCGTTTCGGTGTAGTTCTGGGCCGGACTCTGAAAGGCCATGAATTGCTCCATTCTTTACAGCTTTTCAGCCTTGTGAGGTGAACCTGATAACGACCGGGTGTCCGTCATGCAGGCGCATTTAATACTCCTGATATCAGTATACGTCGCTATCCTTACATCAACAGCAGGAGGTAACCATGTGTGGAAGATTTGCGCAGTACAGCAGCCGCGACGACTATTTTGACTCACTCGGCCTGACACCGGACGAAATCACATTCGATCCGGAACCTCTCGGGCGCTTTAACGTAGCACCAGGCACTAAAGTGTTACTGCTAAACGAACAGGAAGATTCGTTGCGCCTCGATCCGGTATATTGGGGCTACGGACCGGAATGGTGGGATAAGCAGCCACTTATCAACGCGCGCGGTGAGACGGCTGCGAGCGGCCGCATGTTTAAGCCTCTCTGGAATCATGGCCGCGCTATCGTGCCTGCTGACGGCTGGTTCGAATGGCAGAAAGAAGGTGGTGAGAAGCAGCCATTCTTCATCTTTCACAAAAAAAAGGAGCCACTTTTCTTCGCCGCCATCGGCAGGCAGCCGTACGGGCAGGATCACGGCAAAGAGGGCTTCGTGATTGTCACGTCAGCCAGCAATCAGGGCATGGTCGATATACATGACAGGCGGCCGCTGGTGATTACGCCTGATGCTGTTCGTGAATGGCTCAGTGACGAAACGTCTCCAGCGCGTGCAGAAGAAATTGCCCGCGACGCAGCCATTCCGGAAAAAGCATTTACTTGGCATCCTGTCAGCAAAAAAGTAGGCAATATTCATAACCAGGGCCACGAGCTTATCGAAATCTCACCGGCAGATAAGGATTAACGCTTTTATAGTTCGCATCTCTCAGCTGGGTATTGTTGCCGGAATAGGTAAGCCGGAAGAGTAACAGGGCTGCATATTTCTTTCTCTGAACGTGCAATTGTAACGCTTGCCGCAGGCCCGGCTGAGGCGTACCGCAGCGCAGCGAGGAACGAACAGCCGTGGCGAGGAAGCGTCATTTCACCGATGCCGGCATGAACTGCTTACACACCATACATACATTCTGCATTACTGTTAAAGCAGCCGGGCCACTTAGTGCCGGGCTGACCTTCATAAAATTCCCCATCCTGTCAGACAGATGGCTTCGCTTTTATACATGGCCGCTTCGCTTCCTCTTGCCAGATTAATTCACCTCAATAATACTGTACGTATAAACAGTAAAATAAGAGGAGGAATTTTTATGCGCAATTTCAACAAAGTTTCCGCAGTTCTGCTGCAGTATGGCCAGGGCATCAGGTCATGAATCCGGGTAACTATACTCCCGGGCTGACATTGCTCTGGCCACCCATATTTACGCCCCGCGTCAGGGTGCCGCTGTATGCAGATCCTTGCGCCGCCGGCTTCCCCTCCCCCGCTCAGGATTACGTTGAGAAAGAACTCGATCTGAATGAGCTCTGCATTCGCCGGCGCGCCTCAACCTTTTTCGTACGCGCCAGTGGAAACAGTATGCGGGATCTCGGTCTCTGCGATGGTGATGTCATGGTGGTTGACCGGGCAGAAGAGGCGGCTCACGGCGACATCGTGATCGCTGAGGTTAACGGCGAATTTACGGTCAAGCGTCTGCAGCTGCAGCCCAAGCTCGCCCTGCTGCCGATGAACCCAGCCTATCCGGTAATTTATCCGGAGGAGCTGCAGCTGCTCGGTGTGGTTACCTGGTTCTTCAACAGTACCCGAGCCCGCCGGAGGTGATCATGCCAATGTTTGGCCTGGCCGACGTCAATTCGTTTTATGCCAGCTGCGAAGCACTGTTTCGCCCTGATCTGCGCGGTAAGCCCGTTGTCGTCTTGTCGAACAACGACGGCTGCATCATCGCACGCAGCGCCGGCGCAAAAAAGCTGGGCATCAAAATGGGCACACCGTGGTTCCAGATAAAAAATCAGGATTTTGCCGAGCGTGTGCACGTCTTCAGTTCAAACTACGCGCTGTACCACAGTATGTCTCAACGTGTGATGACCGCACTGGAAGAGATTACGCCTCGCGTGGAACAGTATTCCATTGACGAGATGTTCCTGGACCTGACCGGCATTGATTTCTGTGAAGACTTTGAATATTTTGGCCGGCGCCTGCGCGTACACGTGCTGGCTACGACCGGCCTTACCGTCGGCGTGGGTATGGGGCCGACAAAAACCCTGGCCAAATCAGCACAGTGGGCCAGCAAGGAGTGGCCGCAGTTCCGTGGTGTATTAGCGCTGACGCCGGGTAATCCGAAGCGCACCGCCACCCTGCTGGCGAACCAGCCCGTGGAGGAAATCTGGGGCGTCGGCCGGCGCATCGGCGAGCGCCTTAATCTGATGGGCATTGAAAACGCCCTGCAGCTGTCACGCGCTCACCCTGCCCTTATCCGTAAGAATTTCAGCGTGGTGCTGGAGCGTACTGTACGGGAACTTAACGGGGAATCCTGTATTCCTCTCGAAGAGTTTGTGCCGGCGAAACAGCAGATTGTCTGCAGCCGGTCTTTTGGTGAGAGAATTACGTCAAAGGTGCTGATGCAGGAGGCGCTGTGTCAGTATGCAACCCGAGCTGCAGAGAAGCTCAGAAAGGAGCGTCAGTTCTGCCGGCGTATCAGCGTCTTTATTCGCACCTCGCCGCATGCGCAGGGTGAGATATTTTATGGCAATAGCGCCGGTGAGAGTCTTAAGATTCCTACCCAGGACACACGTGACGTAATTGAAATTGCCATGCGGTCTCTCGATCGCATCTGGCTTGAAGGGCGACGTTACATGAAGGCCGGGATAATGCTCGACGATTTTACGCCTAACGGCGTCAGTCAGTTGAATCTGTTCGATGAGAATAAGCCACGTGCTAACAGTGCCCAGTTGATGAAGGTTCTTGACGGGATCAATCAGTCCGGGCTGGGCAGTGTGTGGTTTGCCGGTCAGGGCGTGAATACGGAATGGAAAATGAAGCGGAACATGCTCTCACCGGCATGGACAACGCGCTGGAGCGATATTCCGGTAGCGCGCGTGATGTAGCCGGTTTCAGGAGAGTGTGATGTACGCCTGAAGCTCTGGTTTCTCAAGAAGAGTGCTGCCAGAATTTACCAACAGCGTAGAGAGGTCTGCACGGGCGTTTTCCACGGAATTATCGCCCGCGTGGTAGCCTGTCACCATGAGCAAGCTGATAAAGCCATACCTTAAAGACAGGGCAGCGCCTTTGGACAGGACCCTTAAACATATCGGCTTACTGGGTAATCGTTGTGAGCATCACCCCCTACCCGCGCATATACGTCAGTAGTTCCTGTATTTCCATCAACACTTCTGCATTAAAAGGGGGCTGACGCGCAGTGGAACGAAAACTCACGTTAAGCTATTACTCCCCCAAAGTTATTTTCCTGTGTTATATTCCGTGTGATTGGCAGTGTTAGTTACACGGGATTTTACGTGGGGTATTTATGGCTATAACACAACGAGCAACGCAAAGCGTTACCATGACCGTAGAACGTGACTTACTCAGCCGTGCGCGTGAGGCCGGAATTAATCTCAGTGCTACCCTGACCACGGCTCTCGACGCTGAACTTCGTCAGTACGAGGCAAAAAAATGGCAGGAGGAAAACAGCGAAGCACTGGAAGCTCTAAACCGCTTTCACGATGAACACGGTTGTTTCAGCGATGAGTACAGGACATTTTAAGAATGCAGTTCACTGTATACAGTAATACCGGGAAAAGCGCCGTCTATCCCCTGCTGCTCGATGTTACCAGCGATATTATCGGGCAGTTGAACCGCAGGATTGTGATCCCCTTGCTGCCTCTTGAAAAGTACCCGAGCAGCACGCGACCTGAACGTCTGGTTCCGCTTATCAGACTGACTGATGACAAAGAATATGCCGTAATGACGCATGAAATGGCGAGCATTCCCACTCGTGCTTTGGGGGCTGTGTTCTGCGATTCATCTCTCTATCGTACAGAGATTAAAGCTGCTATTGATTTTCTTCTCGACGGTATCTAGTGACTCCTACGATGTGGCCCTTTGGGGTTCTAAGCCAGAACCCTATCTAAACAATCTCCCCCTAATGATCCATGCCTGTATTTTGTGAAACACAACGTGAGTTTTCGTTCTACTGAGCATCAGCCCCCTCAAGGTGATTTATTAACGTAATTTTTTCTTGTTCCAGCCGCCGTTGGCCAGAAATGCGGCGCGCGAAACGCAGGCGCCCCACAGCAGTTGCATACCTATTTTGATCAGTTCACTGGCCTCATGCATGAAGAAAAGCGGCACGATAAACAGCGTGCTCAGCAGGAATCCCCATTCAGCAGCGCTTTTTCTATCTTTATCACTCATCGAGCTCATCGGCTTAAAGCCCAAAAATGCAGATAGCATTATTTTTAACCTGTCCATAAAGCAGCCCACCCATAGCCAGTAAGGCATCAAATAAGTATATAATCATCTAATCATCTAATCATCTAATCATCTAATCATCTAATCATCTAATTACCGGTTTTTTTCCATCCAATCATTGATGAGTTCAATTGTTACATCAGTCATGTCTCTGTCCTGCTTCAAACATGCCAGCTTGAAGGACTTGTGCAGATCTTCAGGAATGTTCATCTGGAGTTTCTTTGTCGGCAAAACCGGTTTGTGGATAGCGTCAACCGCCTGCATTGTACTTTTGCTAGCACCGAGTTTCATTTTCATTGGCATAATTCCAGAATGTCGTTTGTAAGTACGTCGATTTCACCTTTGGCATTTGAATCGTCCGTATCAAAAACAGTGCCGCCATCCATCATTGTTTTAATGTAACTCTGCCTTTGCGTCGTTCCTGTCCGTAGCGCGGGAATGCCCGTATCTTCAATCGATGCCTTAAGAACGCTCAGCATTTTGGCTGTATTAACCTTTTTTGTTATTACAAATCTAGCCTTGATTGGTTGCAGTTCCTGCCGCGCTTCAATCACAGCAATGATGGCGCCACAGGCGGCAAAATCCAGCGGTGAAGGTGTTACTGGAATTAAAACCACGTCGGAAACCATGACTGCAGCAGCTGAAATAGCAGATATCGCAGCAGCACCATCTATGATTATGTAATCATATGATTTCAATGTTTTCCTTACTGAGTAGACTTCTTTTTCTGATCCTGCATCAGCTACGTCAAAGAGGCATTTATCCTCGTTGTACCAGTTTCCGATGCTACTCTGTGGATCAGTATCGACTACTATTACTTTGGCCCCCCTTTTTGCGATTGCTGTAGCTACATTTATTGAAGTAGTCGTTTTACCAACTCCCCCCTTACCGTTTAAAAAAGAAATGACTTTAGCCATAAACACACCTTTCAAATGTAAAAATTCGCCTCAAAAACCGTAATCCTGCAATCCTGTAATCCTGTAATCCTGTAATCCTGTAATCCTGTAATCCTGTAATCCTGTAATCCTGTAATCCTGTAATCCTGTAATCCTGTAATCCTGTAATCCTGTAATCCTGTAACTATACGTACGTGAGTTTAAAACTCAATGAAAAAGATTATGTGATTATAAAATCAATAAATCACATGATTATAAAATTATATAATCATGCGATTATACCCATCGCCTTGATTTGTAGAGATGCAAGTAAACAACTGATAAATAGTAGATATTTTTAGAGGGCGTTACATTTGAAACAGATCAGATATTATTTTTGAGCATCGCAACAGCTTCCGTTCCGGGCATTTGGAACTGCACTCTATGTCTCGCAGCCACATCCAGCGCAAACACCTTCGTGTAGACTTCAGTGGATTTCATGCTTTTATGTCCCATCAGGCTCTGCAGAGCCTTGAGCGGAATACCTGCATAGAGCATGTGCATGGCGTAACTGTGCCGGAATGTGTGTGGCGTTACCGGCACGGAGAACGTGACTCCGTCATCGGCAGCGGCAGCGACGGCTTCGTTCAGCCAGGTGCGCACCGTCCGGTCAGTCACCGTCCAGAGCCTGACCTTTTCGATCCGGCCTGTCTCCGGGTTGCGACGCTCAAGCGGGATTTTCAGCGTGGCGACCATCATCTCCAGCTGGGCTACATACTGCGGATCGGACAGCGGCACCAGGCGGTGCGGCACAATACCGGCGGGAGCGCGTCCCGGACCGCGGGCGGCCTTCTGACCACGTTGCTTGAGCGTGGCCAGCTGCACGTAAGGGTAGGGCGGCGCCAGGCTGAAATCTCCCCGGGCCAGCGCAAGCGCTTCATTAATACGCGCGCCGGTATTCCAGAGGGTAGTGAACAGCATCTTGCGGTGCAGATCCGGCACATAATGAAGCAGCGCGCTGACCTCCGGAGCCAGCAGGTACTGCGGATATTCATCGTGCTGCGCGGCCATCTGGCGCAGCGCGAGTGCTGCGGGATAATCAATTGCAACCGGGAGGGCGGCGGTGGCCGGTGAAGAATATCCGGCTGGCAGATACGTCAGGTCCCTGCCGTTACTCATGAGCGGGCTCCTCCTTACTGCACCATGCTGCCGGCTCGCCGGGCTTGTGTGTCACGTAGGACGGAAAATCCGTGATATCGGTGTCAGAGTAAGGGCTATAATGCTCCTCGCCCGCCATAGCGACTCTGAAGCTATTCAGGCCGTTTTTCACGGTTTCGGGCGGTGCGCCGGGCACCGTCAGGACCATACTGTCCGGCTCGATCCGAAGATAGACGCCAGCGGGTACGGCGCGCTCGCTCGAACGGAACGTCAGGGCCATGGCCTTTGCACCCGTCCCCTCATTAAGCCACGCGATTTCTGTGTCGAAATCCGTGAGGTTATCGTGGCGGGCGAGTACTTTTCCCCGGGTAACCACAGTTGTATGTTCTGCTGACTTTGCGGCAGCCGGTAAATCAGAACGGCAGACCACAACGCTGCCTGGCGGGTAGGCAGTATCGAGACGATGAGCCTCTTCCTGGGTAACGGCCCCGGCACCGAAAGCCGTGCCGGCGAAAATGGCCGCCGTGCAGAATCGATGCGCGTTCCTTTTCACTCTGTTCATTGTGTCGGATCATCCTGTATCACTAGTAACGGGTCTGTAATCGCAACCTGCAGCTGCGGAACGGGGGCGTGCGGATAATGAGACGGCAGCGTCAGGGTCATTTCTGCTTTGCCTTATGGCAGTAACTCACAGGCTCGCCAGGTTTCCGGACCACATAGGAAGGGAAATCCGTAATTTCTGTCTGGCTGTAGGGAGCAAATTCTTCACCTGCAGTCAGACGCCGGCGAAAACCCTCAAGAACGGTTTTTTCCCCTTCCGGCCCGACAGCGGGCATTGAGACGGCCATACTGGCAGGATCGATTCGTGAATAATAACCCGACCCGTTTTTCCTTTGCTTGAACATATACGTGAGCGTCAGACCGGGTGCGGTGCTGCCATGCGTTATCCAGGTGGCGACACCCCGTCCTGTGGTCAGGTCAGCCTTCCGGCTGATAACAGTTTCCCGGATCTCCAGCCGGGTCGGCAGGCGCACCATACCGTCTCCTGGCAGATCCTGGCGGCAGATCACCACACTCCCGGGCGGATAGGCCTCATCAAGACGGCTCATTTCCTCATTCGTTGCCGCTCCAGCCGCTGGTATCAGTCCAGAACAAAGTAACCCGCACATCAAATCCCTTATTACGGCTGAATTCACTCTGAAACCACTCCACCTGCCACTTTGCTGTCATCGCCGAAGGGCGTCTCACCGATTTCCCTGAGAACGGACGACCATCCGTTGCTGAACCAGTCGCCCGGATCTTCACCGTTAAACACCTGCTGCAGCCAGCGGGCGGATGAACGGTGAGGCGAGTCCTGAAAATAAACGTGATGATGCTGGCCTATGACAGTCGAGAATCCAAAATTCGGGTGCTCGGGCGTCCAGTCAAAAGTATTGATGGACAGCCGGGCACCTTCTGTTTTGAGAAGCAGGAGGAATCTTTTCATATTCCCGTATCCGCCGCTCCCCATATCGCTGTTCAGATGAAAATCATTGATGACGCCGGGCGTGATCCGTTTTGTCTGCATATCCTTACGTAATATGAGCAGGGTGCCATTGTGCATACCGCCGGATATTCTCAGAAACTCAAACGTGTAATCGCTTTTACTTTCGGCAGGAAAGAAAAACTCCCGATACCCCACAGAGCCAATGTCAACAAACGGAAAGGGTTGCCCGCTTTCTCCCAGCAACCATTCAGCGGAGGAGCCAAATTTTTCAGCAATCACGTCCGCAAGCTCAAACGTAAGCTCCTGCAGCCCGTCCATGATATCCATCAGGAGCCCGGGGGATGTATTAAGCTGTCTGCCGAGCCGGACCAGGTCAAAGGTATCCAGCGTCCTTCCTCCGGCATAATCCCGAAAATAATTGTCCGCCATCAGCCGGTCAAACAGCCACCTGAGTCGCTTGCCCGTTTCGTGCTGCCAGCGTTCCCGTTCTGACATCATGGGCTCCTGACTGACGACAGGCTGATAATACTCCCGCAGGGCAGTCCGTAT
The DNA here is from genome assembly GCF_025910055.1 of Pantoea sp. JV6. Lineage (NCBI taxonomy): Bacteria > Pseudomonadati > Pseudomonadota > Gammaproteobacteria > Enterobacterales > Erwiniaceae > Pantoea > Pantoea sp. JV6. The sequence continues at coordinate 119,496 of NZ_JAPCIM010000024.1, forward strand.
TTCGCCTTCCAGCGATCGTTCGTTTTTCATTGCTGACTGCTCGATGCGCTGATAGAGCGCGTCGTCCACGTTACGGGCCTGAATTTTCGCCATGACTCAACCTTTCTTCTTTTTGCAGGCAGGTGACAACAGGCTGAACGGAAAGGACAGCGCGCGTCAGATTAAAGGCTATTAATTATCAGTGTATTCATAATGAGTCAATAAGAATGCATTTTTGGAAATGACGCCTTATTAACAACTGAAACTGTTTCATGCCGCAATTACCGCATCAACCTGTCTGCATGATCCGACTTTTTCCAGATACGGCAGTAACCGGAAGCGTACCACGGCGGCGGGGCGGGGAATAACCCGGCGCAGGCGGCCCTGGTACGCGTCATGACACTATATGTAGTGGTTAATGCAGCTGGCACAGCCACGATATGTAGTGGGTCGCGCAGAAAACCGCCATCGGGGATGAAAGATCCGGTTCTTCCCTTTTCCGGATCCGGTCCGGAAAAGCGAACGAAATATGTGATGAAGTTTAATTGGCTGTAATAAAGCAACAGCATCTGCCTTATATGAAGAAAACAAAAAGCAAGCAGATAAAATAATGGTTAGCTAATTAAGTGCTATGATAGCACCATTATCACTTCTCATATAAAGGAATACTACCATGCTGAGCCAGCTGAACTTGCGCTTTCCCAGAAAGCTGATCGACAGCCTGAAGTTGCGGGCATCCGCCGAGGACACTTCGGTCAACGCCCTGGCGGGCCGTTTTATCGAAGAAAAGCTGATGGCTTCCACGCCGGACGACGAGTGGCTGAGCCTGAACGCCGATCCGGGCGCGACCGACCTGTCGCTTTACCGGAAAATCGTGCGCGGGGAAACCTTCGGCCGCCACGCGCTGAAGCCGGCCGAGCTGCGCTGGCTCTTTACCCGCGCGCATCAGGCCACGCAGACTGGCAGCACGTTCATGAGCTGGCCGGTGATGGAGGCACTGCTGGGCATCACCTTTGACGCGCTGGTATACGCTGCGGAGAACGGCATTCCGGTGGACACCTACTATATTAACCGGGCGTTTGACCTGACGGGCGCAGACTACCGCGACGAGGCGGGCCGGTTTATGGCAGGCATGCGCCGTAACGTGGACACCACCTGGGCCGAGTTTCTGCTGCGCCCGCTTTCTTCCGGAGCCCTAAACCTGGAGGCCTTTCCCGACGAGGCGATCGCCCGGATCTGCACCACTGAGCGCCTGAAGGCCATTTTCCCGCTGCTCGTCCGCGCGCAGCAGTATGATCCGGCGGCGCTGAAAGACTGGGCGGCGGCAACCGGCCTGGTGACGGAAGACCTGACCCGCGTCGTTAAGGTAAGTGATGTCTGCCTGCAGGTGTGGATCCGCGGCAACCGCATGCCTCAGGCACATGGTCTCCGCCATGAAGCGCCGCAGTTGAGCCTGACACTGACGGCGGACCGGGTGGCGCTGGCGTATGGCTGGGCAATGTTCAGCGAGTTGAACCGCCTGTTTCAGGCGCGGGCGTGGCTGAACGTTACCCGAGCCTGGAGCGACCGGGGCAGCCTGGCTGGGCTCTATTTCCCGCACAACGAAACTGAAGACGTAATCATTTCGCTGGATGGGGTGCACTTTTTCGTGAAGCTGGAAGAATATCTTCAGCTTGAGGAGGCGTTTCTGGCGGCGGTGGCGGCACCGGACGTGGCGCCGGTGCTGGCCGAAATACGCGCCCTGTACGGGGATCTCTGACGTGCGCGCCGGAGAGGGTCGGGTGGGGCAGGATGCGCCAGTGTCCCGCGATGAAGACGATCGCTACGGGTTTACGGCAGTGGCCGACGGCTTGGCGGAAAGCATCCTGGCGATGAACGCTGACGGCGGAACGGTCATTGGCATTGAGGGGCGCTGGGGCGCCGGCAAAACCAGCCTACTGAACATGCTTCTCGCCCGGTTAGAAGCCCGCCGCACCCTCGGGACGCACGTGATCCGTTTTTCGCCATGGCTGAGCGGGCCGGGTGGCAGCCTGCCGGAAGCGCTGCTGCTGCCAGTTGCCGACATTCTTCAGCAGGCCGAGTCGCAACGTGATGAAGCTGACAGGCGTCTCATAAAGCGCATCACGCGATGCTGGAAGAAACTGGGTAAGAGCCGCAACGCCGGTGCTGCGCTTGACGTGCTTAAATACGTGCAGCAGACCTCCGGGCGCCTAGCTCCGCTGGCAGAATTTGCCGGCAATTTCGTGCCGGGCTTTGCATTGGCGTCAAAAGGTCTTGACGCGCTGGCCGGATTCGATCTCAGCACGGGAGGAAAAACGGCGGCGGATCTACGTAATGAAATCGAATCCAGCCTGCAGGCGCTGGGTCTGACATTCGTAGTCGTAATTGACGATCTGGACCGGCTGGAGCCCGCGCAGGCGGTGGAGGTTCTGCGACTGGTGCGCTCAGTGGCGGATTTTACGCGCTTTCGCTACGTCATGTGCTACGACCGCGAAGTGCTGGCGCATGCCATTCAGCAGGGACTGGGCGTTGAGAACGGCCGCCTGTACCTGCAGAAAATCGTGCCCCTCTCGTTCAGCCTGCCCCGTCCGGAAGCCCTTAAACTGAGGCGGCATTTTACTGACAATGCCCTGCAGATCTTCCGCGACGTACATGGTGACGAACCGGATGAGGAAACCGTTACCGCCCTTGAAAATGCGGCCGAGGTGTATGGTGAGTCGCTCGCGACGCCGCGTGAGGTTGTGCAGACTCTCAGCGCCGTTCGCTTCCGCTACCCCGGCGTAAAGGATTACGTCTGGTTTCCGGATCTATGCCTGCTGCAGTTGATCCGCGTGACCAATATGATGCTTTACGACTGGGCGGAACAATACCTGTCAGAGCGTGCCATTGACATAACGAAAGATGCCAGACTGGCTAGTGAGGTAAAGGAGACTCATTCTGAGAAACTGAACCACGCGCTGGCGCAGTTTCCTACCCACGCCGCGCGCTCACCGTGGGCACTCGGGCTCTGGCTGCCGGGTGTTGGGGGAAGCATGGAAAACAAGGGCGCGGCGTTCGAACCGGTGAGCGAGCAAGAAGAAGAGGCAGCAACGGCGCGCCGCAGGCTGGCCAGCACGGTGTACTGGCGTTATTACTTTGCATATTCATCGCCCGGTAACGTACTGACTGATGAGGAGATTCAGGAAGTCATCAGGCTCGCAGCAGAGGATCGGGAAGGCCTGAAGCACCGGCTGCTGAACAGCCTGACAGGCAACGGCGTGTCGTCCCGCACGTGGTTTGAACACATTTTGACGCGCCTAACGCCCACGGTCACGCAAAGCGCGATACCGGCCGCGCGCAAAGGATTGCTGACGTTTCTGTTCAACTCCGCGGATGAGGTATGTGACTATTTCCGCGAGCGCAGGCCTGTTTTCTGGGAGCGCAGGTTCGGCATGGAAGAAATTGCCGGGCAGCTGATCCGGCAGCTGCTTGCGGAAGATCGTGCAGAAGGGCTGAACTTGCTTCAGGAGCTGTTCATGCGCGGTGACGCCGTTGCCTGGGTTGCTGCCTTTATGAACGACCTGATGGAGCTGCACGGTATTGGAGGCTACCGAGGCGGCAGCGAAAGCCGAAAATTCCTTACGACTGAGGAAGTGGAGCAGCTGCGCCAGAAGCTTGGGGATCGAATGCAGCGCCCCGAATGTCAGGAAAGCATTCTGGCAAATCCGTACGCCGGGCGCTACCTGTGGGCATGGCGCAACATTGCCGGTCCGGCTGCCGTCAAGGCGTGGATGATGGAATACTGCCGTTCAGATGACGCGTTCCTGCGCTTTTTACTGAGCCGTCGCAGCAGCGTCAGCTCCGGCGGAAGGGAATTTTTCACTCTCGACCTCAAACAGGCGGAGAAAATCATTTACGCCGATAACATCCAGGAGCGCGGGAGCGCGTTTGCTTCACGCCTAGAAGAAATTGCAGGCAGGACAGTCCACGGAACCTCACCTCTGCTGGACGAAGTGCAGGAATCCATCCGTAGAGCCAGAGATTACTGACAGCGTCGGAGCCGGGATAATGAACAGTGCCGTTGTGGGCAGGGCCAGCTTCAGGACGGGCTTCCACCATTGCCCCGCAGCATCTTGGCTCATCATCCATTTATCGCCGGCTCAAACGGCCATCAGTAGGTTCATCATGACGTCGCTGCAGCATGATTACCGAATCTGCCTTTTTCCGGATCCTGCTGATTTAAAGAGAGGGAGATAGCTAAAAGCAGTGAATTATTCGAATAAATGACACATGAGTTAATTTGAGTAATTTATGTAGCATAATCGCATTAGCTCATAAATCCAGCCTATAGTGACTTATCTGAACCAGGAGTAGATAACCATCATAAAGGCATATTTTGCTTACTTACACTTAAGGGATACCGATATACGTCCGTCGTGGGGTTAACTCGAATGCCGTTGAAACCTTCGGGTAACTTTCAGATATCGGCTGAAATTGCGTACAGCCATGCCAGAGCAGCGGTTGTTCTAGAAGCTGAAAGCGATGTCGCACAGCTGCATCTGATATCTTGCACCGGGCTACAAAAAAAGAAAGGTGCCCCACGGCTCTTCAAATGAATAGAAACTCCTACAGCCTATTAAACACTGACAGAACGTCAGGCTTTAAGGACTTTAAAAGTCCTTACACCTTTACAGGCAGCGGCTTTACAGCCCCTGTCCTGAGCTATGCAAGGTACTGCAAAGATGCCCTGGGGTTATACCTTCTGTTCTGCATTAGGCGCGGTCAGGCTTCTTTACTGTATATAGCTACCGCAAGACAACGTAGTCAGATATGACCACCGTAAAAAACAGGAGATGGCCCTACAGTAAGGTCAACTGTGACTGATGCTGTACCTATAAATAATCTGTCTCAAGATCAGGAATAATCGTCTGATATTAAAGGTAAAGGAGTTAACCATTTCACAGGGTAAAGCATGCACGGTATAAAATGTGAAATCACTGGCAGTTAAGATTATAAAATATTTAGCAAATTAAAATTTATTATTAGATAATATTAATTATTAGATAAGGTGATGATAAATAAATTTTTATTTATCAGTAACATACATAAAAGCTCACTACAAACCCCCTCAGAATTAGCAATTAATCTACAAATTAGCTTAACTATCTACATAGTTACCAGTTAAAAAAATTTATGTATAAAGCTTGCTTGACCTCCAGAATTTTCGACTGAAAATCAGTATCCGTATTGAAAAAGAAATTTTAAACATTAGGCTAACCCCTCGTTAACAAACCTATTATTTAATCAAAAGGTGTCATGTCTAAATGAATAAATTTCCAATTGAAGAAAGGCGCGTTAAAGAGCTCGATGAAAAATATGGCACTCCATTTCATATTTATTTTGAAAGCCTGATTGATAAGCAGATTAATGCTCTGAACTCAGCGTTTTCATGGTGTGATACATTCAAAAACTTCTTTGCAGTTAAAGCCACACCTAACCCCTATATTATTCAATATATTCATAAAGCAGGCATGGGAATGGACTGCAGCTCAATGACGGAGCTTATACTCATGGAGCGACTGGGAATTAAAGGTGAAGAAATAATCTTTACGTCAAATAATACACCTGATGAAGAATTCATAAAGGCAAGTGAGCTTGGCGCAACGATAAACATTGACGATTACTCTCAGATATCCCGACTTCAAGCGTTGAACATCATCCCTGATATAGCATGCTGCAGGTATCTGCCGGGAGACACTAAAAATGCTTCATTCTTCAATGGCATCATAGGCTCGCCGGTTCAGTCCAAATTTGGGATCACGAGAGAACATATTTTTGAAGCTTATGCAGAATTAAAAAAATTGGGGGTAAAAAGATTTGGTATTCATACCATGCAGGCTTCAAATGAAAGAGATGCTGAATTTTTTGTTTTAACCGCCGAAGAAATGTTCAAGCTCGCTAAAGAGATAAGTTATGAACTAGACATTGAGATTGAATTTATAAATTTAGGCGGAGGGCTTGGCATTTCTCAACACCCGGAAGATATTGATTTAGATATAGAAAGTATCGGAAACTCCATCCGGAATCTTTATCACGCGCACTTTTACGATAACAGCCGCATTCTGCCAAAAGTTTGCATGGAGAATGGCCGGTTTATCACCGGACCCGCAGGTTTTCTGGTGACGAAAGTACGCCATAGTATGGTGAAACATAAAAATTTCATCGGCGTGGACAGTTGCATGTCTGATTTAATGAGACCGGCGCTGTATGGTGCGTACCACCACATCAGTACATTTAAGGATCAGAAAGAAGAGACTTTCCACTACGACGTGGTGGGTTCCCTTTGTGAGAATAATGATAAATTTGCCACAGACCGGGAACTTCCTAATCTCTCCAGAGGCGATTATCTGGTTATTCATGATACTGGCGCACATGGTTTATCGATGGGCTTTAACTATAACGGCAAACTGAAATCTCCTGAAATATCCTGCTCTCCAGATTTAAAAAAATGTCAGTTAATCAGACGCCGCGAAACCGCCGAAGACCTTTTTGCAACTCTTAACTTGGAGTAATCCTCAAATGCCTAAAAAGCGTGAAATAGAAGCTTATAACAATAGTGTGAACATTCCTGTATATAACAGTGCTTCATACTATTTTGATGACAGAGAGCAAGTGATTGAGGGGCTACATAAAAAAAGTATTCCTGTAGGACGCTATGGCCGTTATAACAACCCAACCTGGGTCCACGTTGAAAACAGGCTTTCACAGCTTAGCAGAGCCGAAGATACACTTATTTTTTCTTCCGGGATGGCAGCTCATTTTACAACATTTATCGCTTTGCTTAAGGCGGGTGACCATGTGATTTTTCCTGCCGAGTGCTACAGACAGGTCAGAAATATTTTTCATAAAATCCTGCCAAAATACGGCGTGATAGCGCATGAAGTCTCTATCGTCGATCCTGAAGAGTTCGTTAATCAGGTAGAATCACTGAGTAAAAAGCATAACGTAAGGCTGATTCATCTTGAAATGCCTTCTTCCCCTCATATGTATCTGATTGACTTATGCAAAGTAAAAGATGCGCTTAAGAAAGAGACCATTATAACGATGGATAGTTCTTTTGCGCCGCCTCCAAATTTTTATGCTTTAGACTGGGGCGTTGACTTGGCGATTTTTAGCGGTACCAAGTACCTGAACGGCCACGGAGACATTATTGTGGGTGTGGTTTCAGGTAAAAAAGAGCTTATTGAGGAGATCAACTGGTACAGAGATACTACGGGCCCCGTTCCGGATGGACAAGTCGCTTATCTGCTGAATCGCAGCTTGCATACTCTTAATCTCAGAATAAAGGAAATTAATGAAAAAGGATTAAAAGTCGCTAACTTCCTTCAATCCAGACCTGAAATTAAAAGCGTTCTCTATACGGGTCTTGAAACGCACCCTCATTATGCACTCGCCAAAAAATATCTTAATGGGCATGGTGGGGTCATTACTTTTGCACTCGATTTGAATGAAGAACAAACCAGTAATTTTGTAGACAGCCTGAAAGAACCCTTCATGGCATCAAATTTCGGGGCTCCACAGACTCTGATTGAACAGAGTACATTCTTTACTTATTACGAATATAGTGAAAAAGAACTGGATGATATCGGCGTATCCTACGGTACCGTCCGACTGGCTCTTGGGTATATTGATGATACAGATGCAATTATAGCTGACATCAGTAAGGCTCTGTCTTCCTTGGCTGGGGAGGTAAATGATGTTAAAAACCCGACGACTGTTTGATGAAGCGCCCTATAAGGCTAACTTCAATGCAAAAGTTACCAGTATAGGAGCTGATTATCTGGTACTTGATCAGACTTTATTTTATCCAGAATCCGGAAATCAGGCATGTGATACGGGCTTCATTGACGGCAGAACGGTTAACGCTGTTAGACATCCCTCTGATAATCCCAGCGGATACATATCGCTTGATGGGGAAATCAGACATTACATGGACGTCTCCGGCTTTCACCTTGCTCAGGAAATTACCGGTAGTATTGATATGAAAAAAAGAATATTGACCATGAGGCTTCACTCGGCAAGCCATCTGGTGGAATATATTATTTCTTCACTACCTGAAAATAAAAGTGTGGAAGGATCCTTTGTTGACCATCAAAAAGACAGGACGGACTTTGTTTTTTCTGTGACGCCGACTTCGGACGATTTAAGAGAGATTGAAGATAAAGTTAATTCTCTCATAGCTTTGCACACGCCAATTGAAACTCCGATTATCGGTGGAGTTAAGCATTGGTTATGTGCAGATATAGAGATGCTATGTTGCGGAACCCACGTAAAAAACACTAACGAGATAGGTAAAATATCGCTTAAACGTAAAAATAAAGGGAAAGGCATTATTAGGGTTGAAACAACTCTTCTGAACGCAGACACCAACTCAAGCCTTTAAATCACATCCATGAGCCCTGCCTTTATGGGGGGTATTATTTACTTAATTGTAATCAAAAAGGATAGATGAGATGCAGCAACGCATGAACGCTACTCTGGCAAAATCCAGATTCGCAGTCATTGGAAAAAATGCCCGCCACGTTCTGCCCTTTCTTTCTCAGGCTGGCGCCGTTTCGGTTTCTTTTTATGAAAATTATGACAGTTTCGATAGTCGGGATGGATTTGACGCTATATTTGCATCGGATAATAATATTTTGATGGCTTGTGTCAATAGCAAGGCATATGAAGTTAAAGCTGTCGGTTTTATTTCCACAGAGCAGATCAACCAAAAAATAAAAGAACTGATTCCGTCCACCCCCATCTTTAGTTCAAACATTAACAGTGTCAGGTCGGTATCTGAATATGTCATCGCCTCTATTTTCCTTTCACTGCGAAACTTCAGCAATACCCAGATTAATGATGAACTAAATTATGAAATAAAAGGAAAAACACTGGGTATCATTGGCTATGGAAAGGTAGGTGTCCAGGTGTCTGTGCTGGCAGAATCACTTGGCATGAATGTTATTTTTTATGACTCTGATACGAAATTAAACATAGGTAATTCCAAACAAATTTCAAAAATTTCTGAACTGTTATCTGCATCTGACGTAGTTTTAATTTCGACCTCGCCTGCTGAACACGCGGTATTGACCGAGAATGAATTACATATGCTGAAGCAGGGTTGTTCTCTTATCAATATTGCCGGTCAAAAGGCAATTGAGCTTGCCCCCCTTTTTAATCTGCTACAGGCGCGTTTTATAAATTGCCTTGTGATGGACCTGGACGCTGATGATTCAGCAGAAGAAGTCACGAAGGTAAAGGGGATGCTGTCGTCACTGAGCAATGTGTGCCTTACGCGCGGAGAACAATGCCGGACATCAGAAGCGTTGCATATGATCTCAAGAGATGTTGTAGGAAACGTTTTAGATTTCCTCGATAAGAATCAGGCTCTCGCTACAGGCAGCACACTGGCCGGAGAAGAGTTAAGTTTTATACCTGTCTAATGCATTATAAGTAAGGGTGAATGGTTTCGTTGTGGTCGATTGCTGCAGACTTTAAGCCCTTTCTGCAGCAATCGCATTGTCAGAAACTAACATTACCTTCAGATTGTTTGACATAACAGGTTTCTGGGAAAATCGAGTAATAAACCTGACACCAGAAACCTGTTATATAAGTACTTTTAAGAAATATATGAATAATATTTCATAAAAATATTATAGCTGTTTAAGCCCCCGCAGACAGGAGCTCTTCATTAAGCTTATTCATTAATGACGGGTTAAGGCAAGTCTAATGCCCAGCGCAACAAAAGTAGCTCCTACTACGCGATCCAGCAGTTTTTGCATTTTGATATTTTTTGAAATAGCTCCAGTGGCGCCACTGGCCATAATTGCAAAAATACTATCAGTAAGATATGCGATAAGCGCGTATGTCAGTCCCAGTAAAAGGAAAGACTCTGCATGATGTTTGCCTTCAGGCAAGACAAATTGTGGAAAAAAGGAAATGAAGAAAAGGAGTACCTTCGGATTTATTAACGTTGTGATAAAGCCCTTAGATAATAGACCGTACGCATTTGTCTTCGGACTTATCTTAGGCTCAGCGTCGTCTTCCATATTTTTATCTTTAAACGTTCCGAGAATCATTTTCCCGCCCAAGTATATCAGGTAAGCCCCACCAACATATTTTACCGCTGTAAACATCACCGGAGATGCGGCAAGTAGAGCAGTGAGCCCTATTACGCTTGCAATTGCATGGGCGCAGCTGCCTAGCGCCACGCCAGTAGCAGAGATGATGCCAGCACGTCGGCCGTTTGCTACGCTCTGACCAATTACATAGGCCATATCTGGTCCCGGAGTGACCGATAGCAGAAAGACGGAAAGAGCAAACAGTCCAAAGTTAGTGATATCAAGCATGATTCCCTCACAAGATTTGAAGTCAGATGACTCAATTTACCGGGATGGACTTCTGATTACTACTCTAGGGATACTCTTGCCGCGATCAGCAGAGTGATCGGTCCGAATGACACGGCTATTATAGGGTACACCAGCGCGGTCAGTCCGGACCTGATGACTCGCAACTCTCAAAAGGTTATACGGATACCGGATCTGATACTGGAGGACTTAGCAGGGTAAGTTGCGGGCACCGGGAGCATATCCGGAAACTCCCGGCACGTTACTTCGGCGTGCAGGGTAGCTGATTTTTAAGGGTGTAAAGCCGGACAAATTCTGCATAAAGCTTGACTGTTTCGGCTGCATGCCAGAGTTTTGCCTCAAGCAGGTCTGGCAGTGCGATCCGGTGGCTGAGCGAGTAATTAACATCCTAACCACTGAGACAGATAACCCGCTTACCTTTACCAAAGGCAGCCAGCCTCTCAGGTGTAATTCCCTTCCAGCTCATAAACTCGCCCTGCGTCCAGGTCGCCATATTGCCGGGCTTTCCATCAAAATATGCTGATCTGCCGCGGGCGTCCTGCTCTGATATTACTTAGCCACCTCTGGAAAGAATTAATCATTCAGCCGGAAGCTGCCGTCAATCTGTTCGTCCGTGTTACGAAAAAATGCGCGACCTTAAGTGCATCAGCGTTCGGAAGCGGCTGCTGCTTGCTGAACCGTATTAGTCATAGCACCATTGCCTGGTACGGGCTGACTCAATCAGCATCCCGATAGTAAGAGGGATAGCATCGCGGTTTTTTTTTGGATAGTAGAGGCTGAAATTCACCGGGTCTGAATCCATTTCAAACGCATCGAAGACGTTCTGCAGGCATTCCGCAGCGTCCTCCGGGTCGAGCTTCATGTCCAGATTGAGTGACATCTCTGGCGTGAGTGTTTTTTTCCGGAACGTCAGCAGGGAGCGGCCGTTCCACGGCTCAATGAGTGCCATTACGCGTGCCTGAGTGTCATCTACCATATCTTATCCTCCCCGCGGGCGATGGCATTGTACAGTCTGACCGAATTGAAACTGATATCGGCAACGTCTCTGGCCAGAATCACCCAGCCCACGACGGGTATCGCCCGTCCGACAAAGGTGCTGAGCTTATGCGTAAAAAGAATACGCGCGGTCCGGGGCAGGTATCCCCCTACGATGGTGGGGAGCTTTATGCCGAAGGGAAATTTGGCTTTAGGAAATACTCTGCGCGCTGCCCATGAGGCATAGGAGGTTCCCTTCAGAGCATCGCGCGGTTTGGTGCGGGTAGTCAGGACATTACGTCCAGACAGGATGGCCACGATCGCGCCGAAGTCATCAATCCCCAGCTGTTCGGCGACTTCTTAACAGAAAATCATGAAAAAGAGCTCACCAGCGGTGAGGTTCGGTCTGCCTGCTTAGAAATAGGTGTTATTGAGTTCTTCAGTCGTGTCCACTGCCAGCTCCTGCAGGTTCAGCTTCATTTATCGTCCTGACGCCTCTTAAACAATACCTTCCGCGTTCAGGCCTGACAACCTGTCAGGCACAGGATAAGCAGATACGGTACTTCAGCCTTGTTTCCCTGCAGCTAAAAGACACCCGTGTCAGACGCAGGGAAATGCAGGCATATCTGACTTCTCTGCAGCGTTCCAGGACCACCAATGCCCGGGCCCATATTCCGCCTCATAATAAGAGTTTTTTTCCTGCATACGCAGCAGGTACTCAGGCGTGTTCATGCCGAAGACTTCCATCGGCAGCGCATCCACGTCAGGAACGTCCTTAAGTACGAAATCCGGAAATACGTCATCCTCGCCGTCGTAGCGCAGCGGCTTGATGAAGGCGCATTTTTCCTGCCACAATTTTTCTTCCACAGCCCCCTCATAGCTTGAATCCAGCGGAATAAAGCGTGGGCTGACCCTCATCAGCGCTACATCGATTACGGTACTGCAGCTGGACGGCCGGCTACGCCCGTCTGTTTGCCTGAACGACGTTTCCGGCGGCTCTGTTTCAGCGATAATCCCGACTTTCATTCCCCTGCGCCAGTCGCCGAGCTCGCGGCTGAAACTCCGCTCCAGGCGGTGACGAACGTCTTCAGGCAGAACCAGATCAGGAAAGCCAGAAAACAGCCCCAGCGGCAGCATCGTCTTCAGCCGTGCTTCACCGGCCTCACTCCACCCAGCAAGCACAGAAACGACGATGAGTCGCCTTTTGTTCTTTCCGGCCGCTCTCAGGTGTTCCCGGTTAGCGATAACCTGCGGCGTATCTTTCATGGCCATGAGCAGCAGGGATTCATCCAGTGGCACGCGACCAATACGAATCCGGGCCGCAGTCTGCTGCAGGTGCCAGCTCACCCAGCCAGGGGTACGTTTCTTTTTATCGAAAGCGGGGTGCCAGACATTGATGCCGGACTGCTCCCACAGCAGGTGCAGAAGCCCCAGCAGGCTCATCGATGGCCATCGTTTTCGTTTCACCGGTTCGTCATCTGAGACGTTTTGAGCCGGTTTTACATCAGAAGGAGCCTTTTTCTCGAGGCCCGTAGGCAGTCTGACCACAATTGTGCCATCCGCTGCCGCACGGACAGCTTCTCCCTGATAAATCTCTGCCTGACGTTCATCAGACCACACCGAATAAAACCGGCAGTCAGGTTTATGCTCATTACCCGTGAAGGCGTATGAAGATAGCCAGCAGTGTTCAGTATCACGGGAGTAATGAAGCTTCAGCCGTCTCCTGACTGGATCGCTTTCTGCCGGCAGACACCTGCAGGTCACTACTGTGGTTTTTTTATTATCACGGGAGTGTTTGAGCCAGCGCTGCCAGGTGGAAGTTTCATTCTGCTGGAAAGTCTGAGACGCCTCCTGCTGGCCCCGCTGCCCATTGAAGTGAACCGGATAAACTTTTTTCTTTGTCATATACAGTCCGCTCAGCAGATTATATTTCGCCTGTCTATCATGAATAGCTACACTGTACGGGCGATGACTCTGCCCAAAGGCGGTTAAATTCAATCTGATATTGCTGACTCAGGAACGAATTGCCTCGGATAACAAGGGCATTCTCAGCATTACGTTTCTCAGCTGATGAGTGTAATTAAACGCTCCGGTCTGCACGCCACTTTTTCCTGTCGTTATGAATTCGTTATGCATAATACTTTACTGTGTATCCTTTCTGACCGGAACACCCGAATCGGCAGTCCGTTAATCAGTAACCAGCTGCCGTGACTTTTTTCATCAACCACCACTCTTACGAGTACACCCCGTTTTGATAGCTTTTCAAGCGCTTCTGCTACTGGCACATTTGTAAATTCGTACAGAGAAACGTCGGTAGAACCGGCACCTGGGCGTATAAAATATATGATGAGTACCAGAGCGGTGCAGTCCTGTGAAAGCCCGCCTGCAGGTCAGAGCTGGCATAAGGGAAAAATGACAAAAACAGATTGGTTGATGCGATTCAGACGTTGTCGTTCGATTGATACGCTGGAGACTGTATATGAGCACCTGAAATACAAAGGTGACTCGAAAGAAGAGTTCGCAATTAACTCAGCATATGATCATCGTAAGGCTGAATTGACAATGGGAAAGTTGTTTGATCGCGTTCCGCCACACGTATGGAAATTCGTTAAATGAGAGACTGCATGGCGTAGCAGCAAGATTTTACCGATAACTGACGGCGCACACACAAAGAATTTGTGTGTGCGCCGTCAGTTGAACAAGCCGCAGGCGCGTTAGCAAAGAAGATCGTTTATCCACATTTGCACAGGCTCGATCCAATAACTTACCAATTTAGATCCTTATAGCTCCAAAAAGATCCCGCTGTCTCTCAGGCCCTGCCACATAAGGCCTGAAGCACTTTTATGATGTGTGGTGGCGGGATAAACATGTGTTCTGACGGGAAAAACGTGTGTGCTGGTGGGCTGGTAATGTGTGCTGTTGGGATGTAGTGTGTGTGCTGTTGGGATATAAGCCATTTTTAGTAACAGGAAGATCCTGTGACGCAGAGTTGAGATAACTAT
>NZ_JAPCIM010000025.1:0-813 GCF_025910055.1 Pantoea sp. JV6
TGATGATGAGCACGTCTTTACGGCATCGGTAACCAACGCAGCGGGCAACAGCAGCGAGGCGAAATTTACCCTGAATGTGGATACCACACCGCCAGAACCAGTGATCATCCAGTCATTACAGGATGACGTCGGTACATTGCAGTTCACCTCACCAGTGGCAGGTAATGTCATTGACGATCCGGCGCCGACCTTTACCGGCAAGGCGGAAAAAGGCTCGCTGGTTACGCTTTATGACAATGGCATCCTGCTTGCGACAGTGACGGCAGATGCACAGGGTGAGTGGAGCTATACGCCGACCACTAACCTGCTGGAAGGGACACACGGTATTACGGCGACGGCAACGGATGCTGCAGGTAACGTCAGTGAAATCAGCAGTAGCTGGGATTTTATTATCGATATCACAGCGCCTAACGTTGGGATTTCAGGAAACTCAGAGGAGTCACTGAGCGGTGTTACTGAGCCTGGCGTTGTGGTTGTCATTGTCGATAAGAACGGCACGGAATATAGCGTAGTAGCCGATCAGCAGGGTAAATGGGTGATAGCACCTAACCCAATCTCAGCTGGCGAGTCAGGAGAGATCTACGCTATCGATCCAGCAGGGAACAAGGGCGATACAGTGGCCTTCCAGGGATCTGCACTGGCTACGTATAGCTTGCTGAATGAAAGTATGCAGGTGAACACTACCACCACTGGAGACCAGCTTAACCCGTCGACGACCCGGCTGGCGGACGGCCGCATTGTGGTGACGTGGCAGGGCGCAGGTGTCTCCGGCACCGAGGTTTACATGCAGCTCTTTGAGGCCGACGGTATACG
>NZ_JAPCIM010000026.1:0-1554 GCF_025910055.1 Pantoea sp. JV6
CCAGCCGGTCGGGGCGGAGTTCACGGTGAACACCACCACAGCGGGCGACCAGATCACGCCGCAGGTTACCGTGCTGTCAGATGGCACTTTCCAGGTGGTATGGAGCACGGATTCCGGTGCGCATATCAAGGGTCAGGGTTATACCTACAGCTATGACGGTGCGGGTAACGTAAATGGTCTGGTGGCTGATGGCACAGAGTTCAGCGTTAACACCGGTACCACGGCAAGTAAACTGACTGAACCAGCCATTACCTCGCTGGAAGATGGCGGCTATCTGGTTGTATGGCAGGCAAGCCTGAACGGTAACTGGGCGATTTACAGCCGCCAGTATGATGCAAACGGCACGCCGGTCACGGCGGAGACTGTGCTGATTACGACTTCGCTGAGCGTAAACGGCGTGCTGGGCTTTGGCGCTGACTGGGAGCCGCTGCCGTCTGTTACGTTACTGAAAAATGGCCAGGTCGCTATCGCCTATACCGTTAAAGGTACCGGGTATGACGCTGGCGTGTCGATCTACGATCCTTCACTGCATGAGGTAACCGGCAGCTTCGTAGCGAACCAGACCCTGACTAACAATCAGGCATCACCTGCAGTAAGCGCGCTGGATAACGGCAACTACGTGGTGACCTGGGACTCTAACGATACCAGCGGACCGGATCAGAACGGTTACAGCGTCTGGGGCCGCATCTATGCGGCAGACGGTACGGCGCTGACCAGTGAGTTCCTGATCAACACGGCAACAGCAGGCGATCAACATCTGGCGAAAGTCGTGAGCCGTCCTGATGGCAGTTTCGTTGCGCTCTTTATGTCTGCAACAGATACGGCACCGGGTGCAGGTACCAGCGGCATCTACGCGCAGTACTTTGATGCAGCAGGTAACAAAGTGGGCCAGCAGATGCAGATCCATCAGCTGACCTATGGCGAGCAGGTTGAAGTCGATGCGACCTTCCTTGCGGGCGGTCAGCTCTACGTGACCTGGACTGACAAAGGTGTGGGTGACGGCGAAGGCTCGGCGATTAAAGGACGCGTTGTGGATCTGGTTGAAACGCTGGGACTGGAGCAAATGACGCCGGACAACAACGATCCGACGACCATTGACTATCAGCCTGCGACGACACCAGCGTCGAGCGACACCGATGTACTGCCGCCGAACGTGGGTCTCTCTACCAATACTAAGGAGACTCTGGGTGGCCAGACCGAAGCAGGCGCTACTGTTATCGTGACGAATGCGGCTGGAACGGTTTACTCCACGGTGGCAGATGCTGAGGGTGTATGGAGTATTGTACCTAACCCACTCAGTGTCGGTGAAAACGGAACGCTCTCGGCTATTGACGCGGCAGGTAACCAGAGCCAGCCAGTATTGATCTCCGGAGCCGCACTGAGTGCTTACGATCTGCTGAATGAAAGCGCGCAGGTGAATACCACTACCACAGGCGATCAGCTCAACCCGTCGGTCACCCGGCTGGCGGACGGCCGCATCGTGGTGACGTGGCAGGGTGACGGCACCTCCGGCACCGAGGTTTACATGCAGCTGTACGAGGCAGACGGTGTGCA
>NZ_JAPCIM010000027.1:0-173023 GCF_025910055.1 Pantoea sp. JV6
TCAGCCGGTCGGGGCGGAGTTCACGGTGAACACCACCACAGCGGGCGACCAGATCACGCCGCAGGTTACCGTGCTGTCAGATGGCACTTTCCAGGTGGTGTGGAGCACGGATTCCGGTGCGCATATCAAGGGTCAGGGCTATACCTACAGCTACGACGGTGCGGGTAACGTGAACGGCGTCGTGACTAATGGCGCAGAGTACAATGTGGACTCCAGCACCGCCGCCAGCAAAATGCGCGTTCCGGTGATCACTTCGCTGGAAGACGGCGGTTATCTGGTGGTTTGGGAAGCGAGCCTGAACGGCAACTGGACGGTTTATGGCCGTCAGTATGACGCAAACGGCACGCCGGTCACGGCGGAGACCGTGCTGGCAACCACGACCCTGAACGCAAATGCCATCATTCCTGAATGGGAGCCGTTGCCATCTGTTACAACGCTGGAAAATGGCCAGGTTGCGATTACTTATGCGATTAAAGCCACCGGATATGATGTTGGTGTGTCAGTTTATGATCCGTCAACGCATGCTGTTACAGGCAGCTTCGTAGCGAACCAGACCCTGACTAACAATCAGGCGTCATCCGCAGTCAGTGCGCTGCAAAACGGTAACTACGTGGTGACCTGGGACTCTAACGATACCAGCGGACCGGATCAGAATGGTTACAGCGTCTGGGGCCGCATCTACGCGGCAGACGGTACGGCGCTGACCAGCGAATTCCTGATCAACACCACGACGGCTGGCGATCAGCACATGGCGAGGGTGGTCAGTCAGGCTGACGGCAGCTTTATTGCCGTTTTCCTGTCAACAACCGACATCGCACCGGGTGCAGGTACCAGCGGTATCTACGCACAGTACTTTGATGCAGCGGGTAATAAAGTGGGCCAGCAGATCCAGATCAACCAGCTGACCTATGGTGAGCAGGTTGAAGTCGATGCGACCTTCCTGGCGGGCGGTCAGCTCTACGTGACCTGGACCGATCAGGGCGTGGGCGACGGCGATGGCTCAGCAATCAAAGGCCGCTTAGTTGATCTGAACGAGACACTGGGACTGACGTCTGAAACGGGATCGACGCATATTGAGTATCAACCTGCTCAGTACGATCTTAATGGCACTTCAGGTAATGATGTACTGGATGCACGCGGCGCGAATTCCGTCGATGCAAAAGAGGGCGATGATACTATCGTCATTAACAGTACTCATTTTAGCAGTGTGAAAGGAGGAGAGGGTCACGATACGCTGGTCTGGGATTCTAATAACGATTTAGAACTCGGAACGGTATCAGGAAAAATTAGTGGAATTGAAGCTATCCATCTGGGTAATAACACGGCGCAGACATTATTTATCAGCGCCAGCGATGTGCTCGAAATTACTAAAGATAATGGTAGTGAAGCGAACACATTACATATTACGGGAGATGTTGGAAGTTCAAACAATAGTAATGCAACTGATACCGTTAATATTGGAAAATCAGAATGGACGGCTTCAGCCGCACAAACTGAAAATGGCGTTAATTATGACGTCTATACCAATAATGATGACACCACTGTCAAGCTGTTAATCCAGCATGGCTTAAACGTTATCTGATAGAACTGGCGATGACTTCGGTCATCGCCAGCTTTTTTTCACATCAAACTCACCTGATGGGCCTGTTTAAGGCAGGCCCATCAGGTGAGCCTCAGATCTGATTGCATAGATGAAAAAAATAAATAAAGGCATGTGAGTAGCATGTAAAACCTAAATATTTATTTTTAGCAGAATTAACGTTGCCATATGACATGTCGGGCGGTTAAAACAGTTCCGGTCGCAGGATTGAATTAGCGACAGAGAAAATTAGCCATCCCACTTTATTTGTTATTTTGAGTTAACTATGAAAAAAACCTTGTTCACTACAAAATCCAGATGTTCGCTGCATGGTTTAATTGCGGGATTGCTATTTTTTAATCCCCTGTTAAATGCCCATGCAACGGACTTTATTGAAATGATTCGTATGACAGCCGACCATCCGTCGGTAAAGTCTGCTTTATCAAACAGCACCGGTGCTATGTATGATATCGATCAGGCAAAAGCCGCTGATGGTTTTCAGGTCAGCACGGGTATCAGCGCATCAGGATATTCAGGTCAACCCGGTTATGAGAATAACCCGGTCTCCCCGCATATCACTGTAAGTAAATTACTTTACGATCACGGACGTACTGATGCGAGCGTTGCCGGAAAGCAGGCTGCTTATTCCATGCAGCAGGCTCAGGTAAATGTCACGCGCGAAAATCTCAACGAGCAGGTGCTTTCTCTTTTTACCTCTGCAGCCACTAATGCCACAGTTGTCGCTGTACTGGATAAAGAAATTAACGCACTGCAGGATCTGCTTAATCGGGTAAAGAATATTGCCAGTATTGATAGCGGCAGAGCTTCTGAGATCAATCAGGTTGCGACTCGCCTCAATTCCGTGATTGCCAGTCGTGAAATGAGCTACACCACCTATATACAAGCGCAGCAGCAACTCAGCTCGCTGCTGAACCACGAGATTGTTATCACCAGAGGCCTGCCCGATCTGAAAAAAGCGGGTCTGTTGCCCGCGTCACTGGCACAGGCACAACAGGTACTGAAAGAAAATCCCAACTGGGCGGTCTCACGCGAGCGTAAAGAAGAAGCGAGAGCCGCAGTGGATCTGGCCTCTAAGTGGAACAGGCCGAAATGGAGTGTGCAACTGAGTATGGACAGTCCAAAGCGCAACGGTGAAATGGAACCGTTTAAAGCGGTGACGTTACAGGTGAGCAGCGATATCAATCTTTGGGATGGTGGGGCTGGCAGGGCAAATGCCAAAGCTGAAACTCAGCGACTCATTGCCGCAGAGGCGGATCAGGATGCAACACTCCGGACATTGAAACAGCAGCTGGATCAGCTGTGGGTCTCCTTACCGCTTCGTGAACGCCAGCTCAATGCATTACAGAGACAGTCAGAAACCGCGTTGAAAACCTGGAAAGCGGGGGAAGTACAGTTCTTCGCGGGGCAGCGTCCGTTAACGGATTTAATCTCGTTTGCTACCGACTATTACACCAGTCTCGCAAGTTATCAGGAGCAGCAGATGCAGTATCTGGCTGCGCAATGGAACATCGTTGCGGCACTGGGTAAAACCAGCCAACTGGTGCAGAAGGTTAACGCTTTACCAGCGAATACCATCGAAGCGGTGCACTAATCACGCTGACGTAAAAAACGAGTATTTCTGGCCGCTGTCATGCTTTGCCGCCAGACCAGAATGAATTAGTTGTCCAGGGGACGCCATTGTGACTGATATACAATTTGAGCCTGCTGGCTCTGAACTGAATGCTGAAAACAGAGTGTTATCCAGATCGCCATCAGATACGCAGGAGACTTTGCTGGTTGCACTGCAAAGCGCACTGCGCCTGTTTGACGTCCGGCTTACGCTAAATGCTTTACGTGTGGGTATGCCTGCATTTCCACCAGACGCTGATATCAGCGCCCAGAATGACTGGGCATTGCGCACGCTGCAGAGCCGCGGCATGAGTGCTGCCTGGCAGAAGATTGACCTGACGGATGTGAAAAGCTTTGTTCTCCCCGCCATCATGCGTCTGGAAACGGGCTACTGCGTGCTGACACAGTGTAGCGAAAAGAAGTGCGCCATTATCGATCCCGCACTGGGCAGCCAGCCTGTTGAGGTCGATTTCGCTCGCCTGGCTCAGCACTATAGCGGCGAGTTGTTGCTGCTGCGACCTAAGTCTTATCTTGATCATCGTGCCGATGACATTGTCCATGTCGGTAAAGGGCACTGGTTCTGGAATACTTTGTGGGGATTCAAACGTTATATCTTTGAAGCCGCCGCATTGTCAGTCGTTATTAACCTGCTCGTTCTGGCGATGTCCGTATTCACCATGACGGTTTATAACCGGGTACTGCCTAACCAGACCTACGTAACACTCTGGACGATGGCTATCGGCGTGAGTCTGGCGTTGCTGTTTGAACTGGCTGCACGGCTGGGTCGGGCCTGGATTACCGATCGCGCCGGTAAAAAGATCGATCTGGTGTTGGGCGCACAACTTTTTCGTCACGTGCTGAACGGCAAAATGTCGGGTCGAGCCCAATCCAGCGGTGCATTTGGCAATGTCATGCAAAGCTTTGACAGCGTCCGCGAGCTTACTACGTCAGCCGCTTTAACGACGGTTGCTGACTTACCCTTTGTTTTACTCTTCCTGGTTGTAATCCATCTGGTTGCCGGGCCACTGGTCTGGTGTGTGATCCTGATATTAGTGGTCATCGTGGCGATGGTGCTGCTGATGCAGATCCCTTTGAAACGCCACGCTGAAGAGTCAATGAAAATAGGCAGTAACCGTTACGGTCTGGTTATTGAATCACTGGATAATCTTGAAACCATTAAAGTTCTGCGTGCTGAAAACCTGGTCGCCTCTAAACACGATGTTGCCAGCGTAAAACTCTCTGCAGTGAATATGAAATCGCGGTTCCTTGCCACTATGGGCTCAAGCGTTATTCAGACGACCCAGCAGTTTGGCACCGTTATTCTGCTGGTCTGGGGTGCTTATCTGGTCGGTGATGGTGATATCTCAATGGGGGGCATCATTGCCACTATGACCCTGATGGGGCGCGCCATAATGCCCATAGCAACGCTTGCCGCACTGGGATTGCGTATTCAGCAGGCAAAAACCTCGCTGGCCATCCTCAATAAAGTGATGCAGGCCCCTGCTGAACGCGATAATGAGAAGGTTTATGTGCAGCTTCCCCAGGGCAGCCAGACCGGGATTGTCTGTCAGGGCGTTTCATTACGTTATAAAGACGATTTACCGGCCATCGTTGAGCAGCTTGATGTCCGGTTCTGTCAGGGCGAGCGGGTTGCCATACTGGGCAAAATGGGCAGCGGTAAATCTTCGCTGCTGCGCATGCTGGTTGGGCTATATCCACCCACAACAGGCACGATCACCATTGCTGGCGTAGATATTGGCCAGGTCGAGCCGGTGGAATTACGGACTCGTATCGCGCTGGTCAATCAGGAACCACGTTTTATGTATGGTTCGCTGCGTGACAACCTGGTGATGGGAGCACCCTATGCCAGCGACGAAGAACTGATGGCCGCTGCAAAAATGACCGGGGTGAGTGATATTGTCGCGGCCCATCCCATGGGCTTTGGTATGCCTGTCAGTGAGCGTGGTGAAAACTTTTCCGGCGGACAAAAGCAGGCGATAGCCCTGGCTCGCGCCATTCTGTCGAATCCGGATGTTCTGCTACTGGACGAACCTACATCGGGGATGGATATGGGGTCGGAACGCACTATCCTGCAGGCGCTCATCCCGGCAATGGAAGGCCGAACCGTGATTATCGTGACCCACCGTCCGGCAGTGCTGAAATACGTTGATCGGGTGATTGTGATGGATGAAGGCATCAAAGTAGCTGATGGGCCGCGTGAAGAGATTATCGGTTTATTAAACAGCGGGAAGATCCCGGCCGCATCGGTGCTGCGTAACGCAGCGAAACATGCTGGCGTTGAGATAAGCACAGAGCGTCAGCCACAATCTGGCGAGGTAACAGTATGAGCAGCCTGTCCCCTGATAAAAACGTTGATCAAAAGCGCCTGACCGAACATACAGCCAGTGACATGGTGAGGGCCGCCCGTCAGGATCGCTGGGAAGGCTGGCTATTTATTGCCTGGGGCAGCGTGGCGTTAATGGTGCTGGTAATCGTCTGGGCCGCCAATTTCAACATCGAAGAGGTGACAACCGGGTCAGCCAAAATTGTTCCCAGTTCCCGCGAACAGGTTTTGCAAAGCCTTGAGGGCGGTATTTTGCAGGAGTTAATGGTGCATGAAGGCGATACGGTTGAAAAAGGTCAGGTTGTGGCCAAAATCGATCCCACGCGCGCCGAAGCCTCCTTCCGCGAAAGCGCTAACCGCCTGCTGGCACTGAAAGCCCAGGCCGCGCGTCTTGAAGCAGAAGCGACCGGCAGCGAGCTTGTGTTCCCGCCAGAGGTCATGAAAGTACCTGAACTGGTTACCCGTGAAACCGATGCCTGGAAACTACGTAAAAGGGCGGTAAATGAGTCAATTGAAGGCTATCTGAAGTCAAAAACATTGCTGCAGAAAGAGCTTGAAATGGCGCGACAGCTCTCAGCCAGATCGCTGCTGTCAAAAACTGAGGTTCTGAAACTTGAGCGTCAGATGAATGATGCCGAATTGCAAATTACCGAGCGAAAAAACCGCTACCGTAACGAGGCTAACGATGAACTGTCCAAAGTCGATGTTGAGATGACAAGCCTGCAGGAAACTGCCCATGGCCGCCATGATACGCTTGAGCGTACTGAAGTTCGCACGCCAGTACGAGGCATTGTTAACAGTATTAAAATCAATACGCTTGGCGGTGTGATCCAGCCTGGTGCCGCAATAATGGAGGTGACACCATTGGATGACCAACTGCTGGTGGAAACCCGTATCCGGCCCTCTGATGTGGCTTTTCTGGCGCCCGGTCAGGAAGCTGTGGTAAAAATTTCTGCCTATGACTATTCGATTTATGGCGGCCTGACCGGACATGTTCAAAGTATCAGTTCGGGCGCGCTAAAAGATGAGGAAAGTAAGGCTGCCCGCAGGCCAGGCGTCGATGATACTTATTACCGGGTGATGGTATTAACGGAAAATAATACGCTGACGAAAAGCGGCAGTCAGGAACTACGGGTTATTCCCGGTATGACGGCCACCGTTGATATTCGTACGGGCGAGAAGAGCCTGCTGCAATATCTCTTGCGTCCTCTGTTGCGCGTACAGGAAGCGTTTCGCGAAAAGTAAAACCTGCCCTGAATGTAAAAAAGCCAGCGCTATAGCTGGCTTTTTTAAACAGAAGTCCGGAATTATTTCAGAATGAAGAGCCGATCAACATCGATTTCGCTATGCCCGTCATCGCGATCTACCTCACCCGTTATCCGTACCTTTTTACCAATAAGGAAGCCGTCGTCGTCTTCGTCATCCTCGTCGACATCAATACGGATACGACCCGTTGAGTCCTGTAACCAGTAGTGGTCATCGTCAGCCCGTCCACTAATCGTACCGGTAAGGGTAACATGACGTTCGTCTCGCATGTTTTTTGCTTCTGCGATGGTGGACTCCTGCCGTGCGAAAGCGGATCCTGAGCAGATCAAGGCCAGCAGCATCCATAATGTTTTTTTCATTAACACCTCCTGTTATACGAGCGCTTGCTGCACGTTGATTCTAAAAACTAAAACGGTAGCCAGCATTAACCTGACGTTGGTTAAAACGTTTTCCGTCTACCATATCGGCCTCCAGGAAGAGCGTATGGCTGCTGATTTGGGCACTCAGGCCGACGCCGTTATTCCAGCCATTTCCTTTAAAGGAAAGACGTTCATTTGATCCGTTCAGAGCATAAGCAGCATCCCCGGCATACTCGCGCATTACACCCGTTTTTACATAGGTGTTGAGTTTGTAATTGCTCTGATTGATTTCATACCCTGCCAGCACGCTTGCCCGGCTCATCAGTGATTTGTAGCTTGAAAGTGTGATATTGAGACCATTAGACGCACCTACGGAAGCACCATCCTGATGACCTGCTGTCAGCTGTAGTTGTGGTTCAAGATAAAAACCTGCCAGCCGATCAGAGAAGCTGAACTTTTTGCCCGCCTCAAGCGATCCGCTCAGACCTGAAGAGACACCGTTACCGGATACCTGGTTATTCTGTGTATCGTGAACATTGAACTGATTCCTTAGCCGGTTGACTTTCACAACGCCATCAACATAGAAACCGGCATCATTTACCCAGGTGGTGTAGAAGCCATAATGCTCAGAACGGATGTTGCCGTTACCATTTTGGTAATGAGGCGATCCTTCAGTTACCCCCATGAACAGGCCCAGATAGATCGGAATTTCATCGGACAAACGTTTATCGACCCCAAACTGATAACCGGTGTAGTTCAGGCTGAAACGGCTCAGCTTGCCATTATCAAAGCCGCTGAACCGTCCATCTATAGCGCGCAGCCAGACATTCCCGGCTGTCTTACCCTGACGAACATCACCCATACGCTGCATCAGCGTCTGCATTTCGGCATAGTTCATCAGATAGCCAGTGTTGAGGAAGTTAGCCCCTGCGTTGGCCGTGCTGGTAATGGGGGACGTTGCGTTGTCTTGCCCGGCAGGCGCCGTGCCACCGTTATCGGCTGGAGTCGCGGCAGGCTCATTGGCAGGAGTCGCGGCAGGCTCATTAGCAGGAGTAGCAGCAGGCTCATTAGCAGGAGTCGCGGCAGGCTCATCCGCAGGGATAACGGCCGGATCATCTGCTTCAGGGGTTTCTGGTGCTTTAGGTGAGGAGAGTACCCAGTTGTTGCCTTGCTTATTGACCGAGTAAACATAGCCACCAAGTTCCACGTCGGCGTTACCTTTAAAGGTGGCGATGCCATCAGTCGTTTCAACCACAGTCAGTACTTCGTTGCCAGTGGTGACGGCACTGCCGCGGTTCTGTATGGTCAGACCGTAATCACCGGAACTACTCTCTGTCACCACAACTTTATCGCCAATGTTATTCACGCCAGCACCATCGCCTGCCAGATTGGTGCGCAAGGCGAAGTCGCCGCTGCCGCTGAGGTTGGCGATAGTCAATGTTGAATAGGTTGCGTCATCCGAGGCTGCAGAGAGGTCAACCAGCGAGTTACTCAATGTCAGATTATCGACATTGGATGTTCGCGATACATTCCAGGTGCTGTCGGTCAGATTAACGTTCAGATGGCCATTATTGACGTTATCGCTGCTGGTGCTGCCAGACCAGAGTGAACCCGATGTCAGATTGAGGTCGATGAGACCGGCCCGGGATAAAACGCTACCAACGATCTGCGCTTTTCCGTCGGTGGTGATGACACCTGCTGCATAACCATCATCATATTGCGTAGCCATGGCTATCCCATCCGGGGAGCTCATATCAATGGTCAAATCACCCGTAAGATTCGCTTTACCACCAGCCATGGCGTAGACACCTGTAGCATTCTCCGGGCCGGTAATGGTCACTGCATCACCGTTAACTGTGCCACCGCTTGTGGACCAAATACCCAGGGTCATGGTATCCACATTTTTCATCATAATATCGGTGTTCTGCAGATTAATGGTTGCGCCGGTTGACTGTGCGGATACGCCATAAAAACCTGCTGAATAGACCGTATTGCGTTCTTCTTCACTGCCAATGAAGTTAACGATGGCATTGTCGCCCATAGCCACAATGCCGCCAGTCTGATCAGAGGAGATCACGCTACCAGCACCAATGTTTGAGAGGCTGTTGTCACGGCCTGACAGACCTGCAGAGGTCTCACCCGCAGTACTGATTGTCAGATGATCGGCCTTCAGCTCACCCCAGCTCCAGAT
Source organism: Pantoea sp. JV6 (assembly GCF_025910055.1). Lineage (NCBI taxonomy): Bacteria > Pseudomonadati > Pseudomonadota > Gammaproteobacteria > Enterobacterales > Erwiniaceae > Pantoea > Pantoea sp. JV6. The sequence continues at coordinate 9,369 of NZ_JAPCIM010000027.1, forward strand.
GCCAGCAGAAAGATCCCCAGTGGTAATAATGGTCGAGTTGCTGCCCAGATCAACCGAACCATTATCCTGGATATTAATACCCTGCGAATTATTGCCAAGGGTGTTGATCGTCAATGCATTTGCTTTCAACGTGGCCACGCCATTAATCGACTCACCGGTCAGGTTATCAACCTGAACGGCATTACTGTTAAGACCATTCGTCTGTAAATTACTGTCGTCGCCCAGACTGGCGTGACTTCCGTAACCACTGACGCGCAGAGCCGTTCCGCCAGTGCCCTGGGTGCTTATTTGCAGGTTATTTGCCTGCAGCGAGGAACTATTGCTGACAACGACGCCCTCGGCGAAAGAATCACCTGATGCTACCGTGGTGACCGAGGAACCTGATCCTAAACTGGCGGTTACATTTTTTCCGCCGAACTCAATGCCGACCGCTGTTTTACCGGAAACGTTGAGGGTTAACTTATCTGCAGTAAATTCACTGTTTGCCGCTTCAATAAAAATCCCTTTTGCATAACGTTCAGCATCTGTCACGCGAACTGTGCTGCCGCTGCCGATGGTAACCGTTGCGGCGGTAGCGCCATTAACCAGGATGCCATAATAACCGTCGCCAGATGACTGGTCGGCAATCAGCGTGGTGCCATCAGTTAAGATGATCTCATTGCCTGTCTGGCTTCCGATGACTGCAGCATAGCTAATCAGAGGCACAACCCCCATCCCACTTGCCAGCATTAATGCTTTTGCGATTTTATTTCGCGGGAATTTATTATTCATCTCAGTCACTCTTCCTTAAGAATTTATTGATAGTCTGATCGTTAAATGGCACCTGAATCGTGAGTTGTTATTCAGGTGTTAAGCAGCAGCGATATTTAAGCGATACCAATAAGTTGTAGGTTTTATTGATCCCATTAATGGCAGTGCGCATACAAATGTTGCGGGATTATGCAGCGGGAAAAGGATTTATGTAAAGGCATCGCAAGTGTGCCTGTTTTAAGTAAACGTTAAAGGCGATGCCGTATCCGCGATGAATTTCCATTAAAAATTAAGATAATGCATCGATTGTAATAATGGGGTTTTTGTTAATTATCTTCACATGCATTCTAATTTTGGCTTTATTCATTTTTTAATCACTGCATTAAAGGTCTATCTGCTTATGTGTCGCGTGAGGTTGTTAAGCGCGGGTTTAGTGGCAGCACGCTATAATTATGTATCGCTACCAGCAGTGGTGAGTGCAGAGTGGACGGCAGAATGGAAACATGATGATTGTCACCCCTGAGGTTAACATGTGGCAGGAGAAAGGAGGATTCCTGATAAAGTCGTTGTTGTGCTATCAGACTTAATCACACCACTGGAGGGTAAATGCTTAATTCACAAAAATAAGGTTAAGAGAGGTTTTATGACCGTCACAAACAGGTTAGCAGGAGTTTCACTGATGTTACTGGCTTCACTACTTATCGCCTGCACACCGAACAGCAAGGAACCGCAGCGTTTAACAATGCGTAATCCAGCCAGTGAATATTGCGTTAATCGCGGTGGTCAGCAGGTCCAGGAAAAATCTTCGGCAGGTATAACAACCTATTGCCTGCTACCCTCTGGAGAAAGGATTGAGCAGTGGGCTCTGTATCATCGTGACCATCTGAAATGAATTCCCGTTTTGTTCGCCTGCATGCTCCCTGTTCGGGCGAACAACATTTAAATTTAATGGTATTGCATCATCTGAATGTGCTTAATACACCCTTGCTTAACGACTGAGCAGCCTTTTTTATCACCCTGACACGATTTGCCGTTCCGTGATCGGTGCTGGTGGAGCATGAGCTAAATTGGCAGCATATCGCCTGAACAGATAATCATTATCGTAGTCGTGTGAGTCCGGAAGGCATTATTTGTACGAGCTTTTCTGAATACAACAGATGAAGCCAGTTTTGGCGTCATATTTAAAACGGTTTACAGTGGTCTGGCAGGTTTGTCTTACTATTTCTTACAGCGCTTTATGTCGTGCGTTTGTTGAGAATGACAGAGCATCACAGCACTAAAGGTGATGCTCTGATTTATCTGTTCACCGATTCTGCCCGACGGAGATCAAAATGCATCGCGCCAGGATTATCAGGAATTGATGATCTGCAGGGTGATCAGCCCTCAGCAGATAATGGGTTATGAGTGATCATGCCCTCCTTTTTACGCCTCAGCACACCAGTCTCCATACTTCTGAAGGAACTTCACTGTAGGTTTCATTCATTATTAGTTCGGCTTTACGATGATCGTAAGCGCCTTCAAATGAAGAGAGGTCGTCACCAGGCAGTTTTTTCCGCATATAGCTTGTTACGATATCCAGAATATCGGTTGACGGGCAGTTCCTTAACTTATTCAGATAGTAGACTTTGTCCATAATATTCTTGCTGCTTTAACCTGTGAAATGAGCTTATACGCAGTCTGAACTTAATTTATGCAGACGCGCCGTTATATCAATGCTGCCAGGCGAGAGTAAGCTTCTCCTGACAACAGATATACTTGTTTCCTTACGCATCGGATACATTCGGGCGCGATCACTCGCACGCGAAGTTCCATTAGCCGGCTAAGCGAAAGGTTAATTTCTGAAAGTAAATTTTAATGGCATGATACATTAATTTAATATCTTCATTGATTTTGCTGATCTTCCCCAATCCCATAACAAATTGAACAGAAAAGCATAGGTCAGAAAAAATAGCACCAGTCCGGATTCAAGTCTCAATGCTGAGAATAGCGTAATATCCAGCCACCATGCTGCAAAGGGGATTAACACTAATAACAGACCCGCCTCAAACAGAACGGCATGGAGGCATCTCACTCGCAAGTTCTTTTTAAATCCTGTTTTTAGCTGAACACTGTCAAACATCAGGTTGAAAAGGTAGTTCCATCCCATAGCCAGAGTTGATGAAACCAATGTAAGCAACAACGACTGCGATGGTGCTGCGGAGGTAAAAATAATCAGGATAAAGAAAACCAGCACATTAGCGACAACTTCGAATACCACCGCGTGCAGCACTCTCTCAGTTCTGGTACGCACCGGATATAAACACTTTTCCAAATCATACGCTCATTAATTAGTCAGGCACCGAACTGGCGCAGGAAAAATTCAGGGTGGCCGTAATATCAGTGAAACGGTTCTTCATACTGCCCTGTTTTAAACCGACGAGAACTTAGCATCAACCTGGCAGAAAGTGAAACCCAATAGGAATATGACGATAAAAACCCATTAAGTTTTGATATTGATCAACTCTGCAAAGTACGCTTTTAATGGCTAACCGTTCAGGACTGCGAGTGTTATTCCTGCTCTGTTTCCGCACCTCTGTCGCACATTAATTCACCCGTTTCACTTCGCTGTTTGTTCAGTCGGATACGATATTAACGTCATTACTCTGCATCTGAATATTAAAACCATAAAAAATGCATATATAGATTTATATTTTAATATTTAGATAATAGTTAGATTTTTTATCTGACATAAAGGGGCGGTTTCAGCTTGTCACTGCGATCAGATTATCTGTGGCAGGCTGTTTTTTATGCACTTTTGAGCCAGTGAGCCACTTTCCCGGGCACTGTCTCGCGCGGGAAATAGTGCTGAATGCAATGATCGACGGCAGGTAAAGCATATTTCTTTACCGGTGGATATGACACAACGGGCAATCTTTACAGACAGTTTTCTGCCGTATAAATGATGAAATTCACTTTTCCGTTAATGTAGATATCGGGTCTCTCTCCCTGCTCCAGATAATTCAGCATCAGCTGCAGCGCGAGCTGGGCATGCTGCCCGGTGTTTTGATCCAGTGTCAGCGCAACGCTCTGCTGCGCCATCAGCGTGCGGGTGGTGGCGTAAAGCTCATGAGTGATCCAGATGCACTGATTCAGCCGACGATGTCGTGCCAGCGCCTGCCCGATCTCGGTATTCCCCAGCCCGGTGTTATAAATGCCCTGGAGATGACCGCTCTGAACCAGCTGCTTCTCCAGCAACTTACTGAGGGTGTCGCGATTTTCCTGGGCGGCCAGAACTTCACGTAACTGAAGATGGGGAAACCGACTGGTTATCAGGTCACGGAACCCTTCAATACGCTGACGATGTGCGCTGTAATCCCGGTGCCCACTGACCATCAACACCTCACCGGGTTGATGCAGCATTTTGCCCATCAGCTGAGCGGCTGTACGCCCTGCCTGCAGCTGATTGATCCCCACATGACAGAGCCGGGCGGCACCGGGTAAATCGGTGACCAGCGAGATCACCGGTACGCCACGCGCCTGGCAATGGTCCAGCGCCTCATAGATCGCCGGATGTTCATGGGCAAAAACGATCAGACCATCCCGCGTTTCACCGCCCTGCCTGATTAGCTTTGCCAGTCGTTCTGGCTGAGCCTCGGGGACAAAAGTGCGGCGCAGCGTTAACCGGCGATAGCCCAGATGCGAGGCGACCTCGGTAAAATCCTGTGCCAGCTGCTTAAAGAAAAACGAATCGTTGCTGCTCAGCAGCAGTTCTATCTGCCACGGATGACGATGCTCCTCCGGCAGGATCCGCTTCAGCCCGACTTCACGTGCTGCCTGCAGCACCCTGTGAACCGTCTCCGGCGCGACGCCGCCACGTTCATTGAGCACCCGATCCACGGTTGCCAGTCCCACACCTGCCCGTCGGGCGACCTCTTTCAGCGACATGCCGCTCTCCTGTGAGGTAAACACCTCAAAACACCGTGCCGCCAGTGTAAAACGCAGCGTTATCCTGCAGATGCATCTTTCTGCCGAACTATGATGGAGTTCAAAAAAATGAATAAAAAGCAACGTGTTGCCCTGCTGGGGTGTGGCTTTATTGGTGAAGTTCATGCCGCGAATCTTCAGGCGCACCCCGGAGTTGAGTTGGTATGGGTCGCGGATGCAGAACCCACTCGCGCCGCTGCCTTTGCGACCCGCTTTGGTGCCCGGGCCGCGTCTGTCACTGAGGCGATAAATGATGAGCAGATTGATATGGTGCTGATCGCCAGCGCGACGCCGACACATGCTGACTTACTGGAAGCAGCAGCCCGCGCCGGTAAAGCTATTTACTGTGAAAAACCGGTCGATCTCTCTCTTGAGCGGGCCCGCTCTGCCGTGGCTAATGTTCTTCCTTACAACGTGCCGGTTACAGTAGGGTTTAATCGCCGTTTTGATGTCAGCCATCAGCAGCTGAAGCAACAACTCCGCCAGGGGCGGATCGGCCCGGCGGAACTGATTCAGATGGTCTGCCGCTCCTCAGCCATGCCGCCGCTGGCCTATCTTCAGGCGTCCGGGGGACAGATGCGCGATCAGGCTATCCACTTTTTTGACCTGCTGCGCTGGCTGACTGAAGAGGAGGTGACAGAGGTGGCAGCGATGGGTGCAGCGCTGGCTCTGCCCTCGATCAGCGAATTTGACGACGTGGACACCAGCACGCTGCTATTGCGGCTGCAGGGCGGGGCGCTGGCACAGCTCGATAATGTCCGCCGCACCGGCTATGGCTACGATGAACGCATCAGTGTGATGGGACCGCACGGGATGCTGGAATCAGCCTCTCAGCCACAGCGCGGCGTCAGCTGCTATCAGGGTGCGCAGATTCAGCAGCCAGGCTTGTTGCCCGACTGGTTCAGCCGGGTGCAGCCAACTTATTATGCTCATCTGGATGCATTTATCCGATCGCTGAACGGTGAGCAGGTTGACGATCTTCCTGGCCTTGAGGATGGACTGAAAGCCCAGGCGATTGCGGAAGCTGCGGTGATCTCCCTGGCGGAACGGCGTTTCTGTGCGGTGGAAAAACTACCGTTCTGATTCAGCGTGGCACCCTGGCAAAAAATAATTTTATTTTTATCGAATAGAAACCGGCGCTGAGCTGTTTACCGTACAGCGCCGCGCTAGCGGACTGCATCCGGCGGGCTTTATCGCCTGTCTCACAGACCCGATAAGGATAAATTATGACAACGCGTTCTGGTTTTTCTCTGCTTGCCGTTCCGGCACTGCTGCTGATGCTGCACTCTCCGCTGAGTATGGCGATGGGCGACAATGACAGTGATAAAAAGACGCCTGACTGCCCCAAAGGTCAGGTCTATGATAGTCACACTAAAAGTTGTGTGCCTGAGAAGACCAGCAAGCTGAGTGACGACGATAAAACCCGCTATGCCTGGCATCTGGCGAAAAAGGGCGAATATCAGGCGGCGCTGAACCTGCTGGATACGCTGAAAAATCAGGATACCCGTGAAGCCTGGAACTATCGTGGTTACGCCACCCGTAAACTGGGCCGCACGGACGAGGGCATTGGCTATTATCAGCGCGCCATTGCACTGGATCCCCGTTACGCTAAAGTGCGTGAATATCTGGGCGAAGCCTGGATGATCAAAGGGCGTCCGGATCTGGCGCGTGAACAGTTAAAAACCATTGCCGGGATTTGTGGCACAGACTGCGAGGAGTACCGCGATCTGCAGGCCGCAATCAATGGCCACCCCGAGGTCTGATGCGGCAGGGAGGAGCGAAAAATCACTCACAGTGACATCCGTCAGCACCTTGCGGAACATCTGACGCGGCTCTGGCGTTACGGCTATGTGCTGTCACACAACCGTGACATGGCAGAAGAGCTGGTGCAGTCAACCTGCGTACGCGCGCTGGAACGCAGCGCGCAGTTCACGCCGGGCACACGCATTGATCGATGGCTTTTTTCGATCCTTCACTCCATCTGGGCCAGTGATTTACGGGCGCGAAAGGTCCGGCAGGGACAGGGATTCGTGGATCCCGATGCGCTGCTGGCCGCAGATAACCACACCACCAGCGACGACAACCGCCATTTCCAGCGCATTATGCTACAGGTTAACGCCTTACCCGAGGCGCAGCGTAATGCACTGTTTCTGGTGTATGTCGAAGGTCTGACCTATCAGGAGGCGGCAGAGACGCTCTCGGTTCCCATTGGCACTATTATGAGCCGTCTGGCCGCCGCACGTGCCACGCTGGCCAGACAGCCGGCGACCTCGCCCGCACCGCAGGAGAAACGGAGATGAACAGGGAAACTTTTACGCCACCGTGGCGCGATGAGGCAATCGTTGCCTGGCTGGATGGTGAGATGACGCCACAGGAAGCCGTGCAGTTTGAGCAGGCGATGGCAGGGGATCCCGAACTGGCGGCACGGGTTGAGCATTTACAGCACAGTAATCTCGATTTTGAACAGGCTTTTGCGCCGCTGCTGGAACAGGCACCGCAGGCCAGAATGGCACAGCAACTGGCAGCCATCACGGCACCAGAGTCAATGGCAGCCAAAGGCTACAGCCGTCGGGCACTGATTGCTGCGTCTGTCAGCTTTTTGCTGGTGGGCAGCGGCATCGGTTTCCTGGCAAGACCGGAAGATGATGAGAAAGATGAAAGCCAGAATATCCGCGATCTGGAGGCGCGTTATATGTCGCTCTACAGTGCTGAAACGCTGGCCGATACGCCTGATGACGCCGCCATGCTGCAGAAGGGGCTGGACCGTACCCGACTCGATTTAGGATTGCAGCTGCATCCACAGCAACTCAGCCTGCCAGGAGCTGAACTAAAAATGGTGCGGATCCTGCGCTACGAACGGACGTCGATTGCACAAATCGCCTGGCTGCATGCTGATTATGGCCCGATGGCGCTCTGTATCTCGCCTGAGCCGGACAGCGCGAATCCCATCGCCCATGAAAAGCGCCATGGCATGCAGCTGGCCTGGTGGAAGCGTGACGGCTATCAATATGTGCTGATTGGCCGCAACCCACCGGCTCAACTGGCTGCCACAGCGGAAACATTGCAGACAGCATTCAGTTAATCCGGCGGACCCTTCAGCGGTTACCGCTATAGCGGCTTTCTGCCCTGCGCGGCAATGGCCAGCGCAATGTTGACGCGATCATCAACCACCCCGACCAGCCGATCCATTCCGAAGGCTGAGCGGGAGATGGCGGTGGTGGCATGCAGCGCCAGCGAGCCTGAAGCCGGATCAATTGTCTTTCCGCTGTCCAGCGAGGCCAGCATCACGACTGGCCGGCTGACATTTTTAACCGTCAGCACACCAAAAATACGATAATTGCCGCCACCCAGTGAGGCCACGCGACTACTGACAAAGTGAATGTTTGGGTAACGCTCTGCATCAAAAAACAGATTACTTTTCAGTTGCCAGGTTAACAGGCTGTTCGAGGCCACCAGCGTCCCTACCGGAATAGTCACTTCAATACGATCGTCACGGTCTTCATCAGGATTGAGTGTCACCGTGCCGCTCACACCCTGCAGTCTGGCCTGCGAAAATTGGTGACCAAAGGCGCGCCATGAAAGGCCTATCGACGTTTTATCGGGGGTAATGGCATAGGTTACCGGCGCGGCGTAAAGCACCGGGCTGAGCAGGGCTAACAGAGTGCATAAACAGGCGGCACGCATCATCACTATTTTCTCTTTTTTAGGCAGACCCAACGTTAACGCCTGAAACCGCGATCCTATTCACTTTTTTAGCACTGTTTTTACCTTACAGGCACAGATAATCTGACAGATATTAACTGACTGTCACCTGAGAATCACCAAAGTGTAATGATTATTGTAAGGGCAGAACATTAATAACGAAAAATATTAAGAATACATTAAGACAGCTTTATTAATCTGTGATTCTCCTGATATGAGCGGAGCGCTATTTTTTTCCGATGTGATACTGTGAGTAGCAGACTGAATTTAGCCAAGCAATATCAGCGTGTTAATTTTTCTCTCCAGAAGTGACTTCATCCGGATGAGCTGAATCCTGCTCTGGTGACTGGCAGAGCCTGCTGTTTTTAAACAAAATATCAATAAATCAAAAAGAGTTGATGCCAGGGCTATTATTAGCCATTTAATAGTGAACTTTTTCTGAAATTCTTAACTTGCTCTCCCTTGATTTTATTTCAATTCACACTCTTCATTTAATGTTCAGTTAACTTTCATACGGTAGTTTGTATTAGCAGTCCGGTAACCTTAATTCCAGAACGGGAAAGCGTGGTGTCGATAACACCCTGGCCGACTGTGAGTCATTCGCTATTTCAATTATTTTCCGGCGTTGTGCCTGATTAACAACGCGCGACAGCTTATGGGTTTGATCTGCAGGAGTTTTAGCATGGATTTTTTGCCATTTTCCCGGCCTTCATTCGGTGATGAAGAGCTGGCTGCTGTTAAAGCGGTATTTGACTCTGGCTGGATAACGACCGGGGCAAAATGCGCCGAACTGGAGCAGGCCTTTGTTCAGATGACCGGCAACCAGCACGCCATTGCAGTAAGCTCTGCCACTGCCGGAATGCATGTCACGCTGATGGCGATGGGGATCGGGCCTGGCGATGAGGTGATCACGCCGTCCATGACCTGGGTCTCTACCCTGAACCTGATCACGCTTCTGGGTGCCACGCCGGTGATGATTGATGTGGATCCCGACAACCTGATGGTCACGCCGGACCGGATAGCGCAGGCGATTACGCCCCGCACCCGCGCGATTATTCCGGTGCATTACGCTGGTGCACCTGCCGATCTCGCGTCAATCTATCAACTGGCTGAGCAGCGTGGGATTGCCATTATTGAAGATGCGGCTCACGCGGTGGGCACCACATATCACCAAAAACCGATCGGGCATCGTGGTACGGCGATTTTCTCTTTCCACGCCATCAAGAATATCACCTGCGCGGAAGGGGGCCTGGTGGTGACCGATGACGCCACTCTCGCCGATCGTATACGCAGCCTGAAGTTTCATGGCCTGGCGGTGGATGCGTTTGATCGTCATACCCAGGGGCGTCTGCCGCAGGCGGAAGTCATGATGCCGGGCTTTAAATATAATCTGCCCGATATCAGCGCGGCGATTGCGCTGGTGCAGTTACAGAAACTGCCGGGCTTTATTGCCCGCCGCCGTGAGATTGCTGAACGCTATCTTGAAGCGCTGCGCACGCTGCCGTTCACGCCGCTGTCACTGCCCGCCTGGCCACATCAGCATGCGTGGCACCTGTTTATTATTCGCATTGATGAACAGCGCTGCGGTCTGTCGCGCGATGCCTTTATGCAGGCACTGAAGACGCGGGATATCGGCAGCGGATTGCATTTCCGTGCGGCGCATACCCATAAATATTATCGCGAGCACTATCCCGATTTACGTCTTCCCGCCAGTGAACTTAACAGCCAGCAGATGTGTTCGATTCCACTGTTTCCGTCAATGACGGATCAGGATGTCGAACGTGTGATTCAGGCTTTACATGACATTGCCGGAGCCTGAGATGCGCGATATCAAACCGATCAACATGCTCTCCGTGGTCATCCCGGTCTATAACGAGCAGGAGAGTCTGCCGGAGCTGCTTCAGCGCACCTGCGCCGCCTGTGACTCAATTAAGATTGAGTATGAAATTCTGCTGGTGGATGACGGCAGCAGCGATCGTTCTGCCGAACTGATTGAACAGGCCGCCACCGTTCCCGGCAGCCGGATAACCGGCGTGCTGCTCAACCGCAACTACGGTCAGCATTCCGCCATCATGGCCGGATTCAGCCAGGTCCGTGGCGATGTGATTATTACGCTGGATGCCGATCTGCAGAACCCGCCGGAAGAGATCCCGCGGCTGGTTGACGCCGCGCGTCAGGGTTATGACGTGGTGGGTACCGTCCGTCAGCAGCGCCAGGACAGCTGGTTCCGTCGGAAGGCCTCGCGCACGCTCAACCGGCTGATTCAGCGGGTCACCGGTAAGGCGATGGGCGATTACGGCTGCATGCTGCGCGCCTATCGTCGCCACATCGTCGAGGCGATGCTCAACTGTCACGAGCGCAGCACTTTTATTCCGATCCTGGCCAACACCTTTGCCCGACACACCATTGAGCTGCCGGTGATCCATGCCGAGCGCGCTTTTGGCGATTCGAAATACAGCTTTATGCGGCTGATTAACCTGATGTACGACCTGGTGACCTGTCTGACCACCACGCCGCTGCGATTGCTCAGCGTGGTCGGCAGCCTGATAGCGCTCTCCGGCTTCGCCTTCTCTTTGGTGTTGATCGTGTTGCGACTCTTTTTTGGTGCGGCCTGGGCGGGTGACGGCGTCTTCGTGTTGTTCGCCGTGCTGTTCATGTTTATCGGCGCCCAGTTTGTGGGTATGGGACTGCTCGGGGAGTACATCGGGCGCATTTACAACGACGTTCGGGCACGTCCGCGCTATTTCGTTCAACGCATTGTTCACGCTCCAGAAGAGCCTTCAGTACAGGATATTCAATCATGAAGACCGTTGTTTTCGCCTATCACGACATGGGCTGTGTCGGCATCAATGCGCTGCTGAGTGCAGGCTATGAAATCACCGCCATTTTTACTCACAACGATGTGGCGACCGAAAACCACTTTTTCGGCTCAGTAGCCCGTCTGGCGGCAGAGCATGGCATTCCGGTCTATGCACCCGACGAGGCGAATCACCCGATCTGGCTTGACCGCATCCGCACCATGGCACCAGAGATGATCTTCTCTTTCTACTATCGCCATCTGCTGAGTGATGAGATCCTGCAATGCGCTCAAAAGGGTGCTTTTAACCTGCACGGCTCGCTGCTGCCAAAATATCGCGGCCGGGCACCGCTGAACTGGGCGCTGGTCAACGGCGAAACTGAAACGGGCGTTACGCTACATCGCATGGTGAAGCGTGCGGATGCCGGTAATATTCTGGCGCAGCAGAAGGTCGCTATTGAGGATCAGGACAACGCGCTGACGCTGCATCGTAAACTGACCCAGGCTGCAGAGCAGTTGCTCGGCGACGTTTTACCTCGTCTGCGCGAGGGTGAGGTGAGTGAATGGCCACAGGATGAGCGTCAGGCGACCCGGGTTGACCGCCGCACGGCTGAGGATGGCCGCATTGACTGGAATCAGCCTGCTCAGACGATTCACAATCTGGTCAGAGCGGTTACCGATCCCTGGCCTGGCGCATTCGCCTTTGCCGGTTCGGTTAAATTTATCGTCTGGAAGAGCCGGGTTCATCCGCAGCAGCATCAGGCAAAGCCAGGGACGGTACTCTCTAAGCAGCCATTCCTGATCGCCTGTGGCGAAGGCGCGCTGGAAATCCAGACCGGCCAGTCCGAGCATGGCGTTTACATGAATGGCAGCCAGCTGGCGCAGAGTCTGGGCATCGTCCCTGGCGCACTGCTCTATTCAAAACCGCAGTCGGCGCTGCAACGTCGTACCCGCGTGCTGATCCTTGGCGTTAACGGCTTTATCGGTAATCATCTCACTGAGCGTTTGTTACAGGATGAGCATTTCGAGGTCTATGGCCTGGATATCAGTTCAGACGCGATCAGCCGCTTCCTGGATCATCCGCGCTTCCATTTCGTCGAAGGGGATATCGCTATCCATTCCGAATGGATTGAGTATCACATCAAAAAATGCGACGTCATCCTGCCGCTGGTAGCCATCGCCACGCCAATTGAGTACACCCGCAATCCACTGCGCGTGTTTGAACTCGATTTCGAAGAGAACCTGAAAATCATTCGCGACTGTGTGAAGTATCAGAAGCGCATCATTTTCCCATCCACTTCAGAAGTTTACGGCATGTGTACCGATGCCAGCTTCGATGAGGATTGCTCTAATCTGGTCGTCGGGCCGATCAACAAACAGCGCTGGATCTACTCGGTATCCAAACAGCTGCTGGACCGCGTTATCTGGGCCTACGGCGAAAAAGAGGGGCTGCGTTTTACCCTGTTCCGTCCGTTCAACTGGATGGGACCGCGTCTGGATAACCTTAATGCAGCGCGCATCGGCAGTTCCCGCGCGATAACCCAGCTCATTCTTAACCTGGTAGAAGGCTCGCCCATTAAGCTGATTGACGGCGGCAAACAGAAGCGCTGCTTTACCGATATTCAGGATGGCGTTGAGGCGCTATTCCGCATTATCGAAAACAAACAGCTGAATTGTGATGGTCAGATCATCAATATCGGTAATCCGGACAACGAAGCCAGTATCAAAGAGCTGGCCGAGCAGCTGCTGGCCAGCTTTGAACGTCATCCGCTGCGCAGTCAGTTCCCGCCGTTTGCCGGTTTCCGCGAAGTAGAAAGCAGCAGCTACTACGGCAAAGGCTATCAGGATGTGGAACACCGTAAACCGGCTATCCGCAATGCGCGTCGCTTACTCGGCTGGACACCGACCGTGACGATGGATGTCACTATCGACAACACGCTCGACTTCTTCCTGCGCACCGTTGAGCCACAGGCTGATAAGTGATGAAGAAGATCGGTCTGCGGATTGACGTAGATACCTGGCGCGGCACGAAGCAGGGCGTGCCGGCGCTGCTTGAGCTGTTCCGGCGTCATGCGGTGCGGGGCAGCTTTTTCTTCAGCGTGGGACCAGACAACATGGGCCGCCATCTCTGGCGGCTGGTGAAACCGGCGTTTCTTATGAAGATGCTGCGCTCCCGTGCCGCGTCGCTCTATGGCTGGGACATCCTGCTCGCCGGAACGGCGTGGCCGGGAAAGCAGATGGGACGGAGATTGCGGCACATCATGCAGGACGCCACTCGTCAGCACGAAGTCGGTCTGCACGCCTGGGACCATTTTGCCTGGCAGACCTGGGCCGGCGTCTGGCCGCAGGATAAGCTGGTTGAGCAGATAGCACGCGGCACCGAAACGCTGAGTGAGATACTCGGTCATCCTGTCAGCTGTTCGGCCGCCGCGGGCTGGCGAGCCGATGGCCGGGTGATCGCCGCCAAACAGGACTTTGGCTTTCACTACAACAGCGACTGTCGCGGCAGCGGCCCGTTCCGGCCCATGCTGCCGGATGGACAGATCGGTACCGTACAGATTCCGGTGACGTTGCCCACATGGGATGAAGTGGTTGGCCGCGAGGTCAGCGCAGAAGGCTATAACGACTACATTCTGGCGAAAATGCTCTCTTCTGATGATGGGGCGGTCTACACCGTGCATGCCGAAGTCGAAGGGATTATCGGCTACCCGGACTTTGACCAGCTGCTGGCTGCTGCGGACCGTCACGGCATTCAGTTCTGTCCGTTAAGCGAGCTGCTGCCCGACGATCTAAGTACCTTGCCGGTGGGCAGGGTGGTCAGAGGCGAAATCCCCGGACGGGAAGGGTGGCTGGGCTGCCAGAAACTGACTGAAGAGGCGAACTAGTGCGGATACGTAACAACACGAAGTGGCTACTTTTTTTCAGCTTTTTTATTCTCTATTACCTGCTTCCGCCGATGTTCCGCGATCTCTGGCAGCCGGATGAGACCCGTTATGCGGAGATCAGCCGGGAGATGCTGGCAACCGGTAACTGGGTGACGCCACACTTCTTCGGTCTGCGCTATTTTGAAAAACCAATTGCGGGTTACTGGGTCAACTCGCTGGGTCAGTGGCTGTTTGGCCACAACAACTTTGGCGTGCGGGCGGGATCGATATTCTCCACGGCGATGACCGCCGTGCTGATCTACTGGCTCGGCAGGCGGTTGTTTGGTTCGGCACGCACGGCTGCCGTCGGCACGATTATTTTCCTCAGTTCGCTGCTGGTCTATGGCGTTGGCACCTATGCGGTGCTCGATCCGATGCTGATGCTCTGGCTGGCTGCCGCGATGTGCAGCTTCTGGCTGGCGACGGAGGCCAGCGGACGCGCCGGGCGGGCGGGCGGCTATCTGCTGCTGGGTCTCGCCTGCGGCATGGGGTTTATGACCAAAGGCTTTCTGGCGCTGGCAGTGCCGGTGCTGGCGATTCTGCCTTGGGCGATCTGGCGGCAGCGACTGCGCGAACTGCTCTGCTTCGGTCCGCTGGCGCTGCTCTCAGCCGCGGCGATCAGCGCACCCTGGGCGCTGGCGATCTATCATCAGGCACCGGATTTCTGGCACTATTTCTTCTGGGTTGAGCATATTCAGCGCTTTGCTGAGGACAATGCCCAGCACAAAGCGCCTTTCTGGTATTACCTGCCGGTTCTGCTGCTGGGAACGCTGCCGTGGCTGGCACTGTTACCGGGCGCATTGATGACCGGCTGGCGCGAGCGTCAGCAGCATCCCGGCGCGCTCTATCTGCTGAGCTGGACGGTGATGCCGCTGCTGTTTTTCAGCCTGGCAAAAGGCAAGCTGCCAACCTACATCCTGCCCTGTTTTGTGCCGCTGTCGCTGCTGATGGCGCACTATGGCCTGAACGCCGCACAGCGGGCAGGGCGCGCATTAACAGTCAATGGCTGGCTCAACCTGATTTTCGGCATCATTACCCTGGCAACGGTCGTGCTGGTGCTCGCTCCCTGGAGTGTGACGCATCATCCGCTGTTCGCCACGCACGAGATGCTGAAGCTTGCGCTGGGGGCACTGGCATTTCTCATCTGGGGGCTGGTGGGCGCATATAGCTGCCGCTCTGCACAGCGCCGCTGGCTGGCGGCCGCGCTTTGCCCGCTGGGCGTCGCCCTGTTTATTGGTACGGCAATCCCGGATAAAATCCGCGACGCCAAACAGCCGCAGCGTTTTGTCTCGACGATCAGCCAGCGTCTGGCCTCAAGTCACTTTATCCTGGCGGACAATCCCGGCGTGGCATCTGCCGCAGCCTGGCATCTGCAACGTAGCGATATCGGCTTCTATGACACCAAAGGCGAGCTGGAATATGGGCTGAGCTACCCGGATGCGCAATCCCGCTTTGTCTCTCAGGCGGACTTCGGCGGCTGGCTTGCCGATCATCGCCGTACGGGAAGCGTATCACTGCTGTTGCTGGTTGATTCAGTACACAGTGATATCGGCGAGGATGTTCCGGTGCCGGACGCCATCTATCGCCAGGGCAGGCTGGTCTGCCTCTATTACAGTCAGATGAAGTGATGCTGCTGCTGCTGATTGTACTGGTCAGTCTGCTCAGCTGCAGCGCGCAACTGTGCCAGAAACAGGCGACCCACGCGGCATCGCGCCGGGTCCGCTTAAGCTGGATTGGGGTGAGCGTGCTATTGCTGGGTGTCGCGATGCTTCTCTGGCTGCTGGTGCTGCAGCGGGTGCCTGTCAGCCAGGCCTATCCGATGCTGAGCCTTAACTTCATTTTCGTTGCGCTGGCAGGACGCATCCTCTGGCGCGAGCGCCTGACGCTGCGCCAGATCTTCGGCACGCTACTGGTGGTGACGGGTGTGGCGCTGATGGCGAGCCAGCTATGAAAGGGTATGGATGGGTCGCCTGCAGCGTGCTGCTGGTCTCAGCGGCACAGCTGATGATGCGCTGGGCGATGCCGCGACTGCCCGATGTCAGCAGCATAACGTCGCTGCCTGCTGTTGCCCTGCTGCCCGCCTTGCTGCTGCTGGCCGGGCTGGGCGTTTATGGTGTTTCAATGCTCTGCTGGATTCGGGCGCTGCGCTATTTTCCGCTGAACCGCGTCTATCCGCTGCTCAGCCTCAGTTATGTGCTGGTGTGGCTGGTGGCTGTCTGTCTGCCGGTATTCCATGAGGCGTTCAGCTGGCACAGCCTGGCGGGCGTAGTGATTATTGTCATCGGCCTGCTGTGTATCGTGGTTAAGCCCTGATTTAAGAATGACGTTAGCGTTTGCGCATCAACTACGCCTTTTATTAGCGTTTTTGGGCAGCGAGTAACTCTCGCGGCATTAAAGTATTTGCGGTAAACGGCGGGTCAGCAAAGCGGTTTTATCTTTGCAGCCAGCTCGCCAATATCGCTGACGATCAGATCAGGCACAGGCGCCAGCGGATACAGTGCCTGCCCTTTGCGGGTAACAAATGCAGTTTTCATGCCTGCACGTTTTGCTCCACCCACATCCCAGCCATGCGCAGCCACCATCATGCACTCTGAGACGGGCTTGCCCATCTCTTTCGTCGCTTACTGATGCGCTGGGGAGACTCTATCCGCTGAAACAGGCATGCCATGAGAACGGGGACTGTGAAACGTTCATGTTTGCAGAAATGTACTGCGGCGGGATAACGGACATTTATGCCCGTATCGGTGTGCGTTACTTCCGCCTGCTTAATTACACCCACATAACCGATGCTACCTTATGCAGATTGCCTGATTGAAGTCGGATTTAATCCATCAGTTCAGATGTCCGTCAGTTGATTTGATATTGATCCTGTCACGGTGGATATGGCGTTTATACAGCTTTCCCTGCTGGGCATTGCAGCCGAGGTTGTCACCGGTAATACGCTGACGCTGGAGTTTAACCGGGTGCGCTATACACCGGCTTACTATCTCAACGATTTTGAAGAACGTCTCAAAAGCCAGCGCCGGATCAAGGCGATGCTGGATTTTATCAGGGCAATGTAGGCCATGGACAAAACAGCAGGAAACTACATGGTAGGGAAGCAGTGGTTACGGGTTTGTATGGGGTGCATGAGTAATGCAGAAATTGCACAATATACGAAATTTCGTATAATGAGGTGATGATGCGTAAGAAAATCAGTTTTATTGACAGCAGTCTTGAGGATCTACGGGCTTTCCCAGAAGAGGCCCGGACCGCATCAGGGTATCAGCTTGACCTGATCCAGCAGGGACTGGAGCCGGACGACTGGAAGCATTTTGCTACGGTAGGTCAGGGAGCACGTGAAATCCGAATCCGGGGTAATGACGGCATTTTCCGGATCATGTATGTCGCCAAATTTGAAGAAGCCGTGTATGTGCTGCACTGTTTCCAGAAAAAGACACAAAAGACCAGCCAGAGTGACGTAGAACTTGCCCGAAATCGTTATCGCCGATTGGTTGAGGAGCGTAAAAAATGAATATTCAGACTTTTGATAATGTGTGGGACGCTCTTAGCGAAACGCCAGAGCAGGCGGAAAATATGAAACTCCGCGCCGAGTTAGTAGGCCGCCTGAATAGCTGGATTAAACGTAATGGCCTGAATCAGGCCACTGCTGCTGCTGCGCTGGGCGTTTCACAGCCCAGAGTGTCCGAGCTGGCAGGAGGTCGGATCAACTGCTTTTCAATTGATAAGCTGGTCAGCATGATGTCACATGCCGGACTGCACATAACCAGTATTGAGATAAGCGAACCAGAGGAAGCTTGAGCTGCCTTTTTGCATCGCGCGAACTGCCAGGACGGTAGCCCCTTCGGGGCAGGATAAACCCGGTGCTGATGCACCGGCTATACCCTTTCACCTGACCGTCTTCATCCCTTCCCATCTGACGCTGATAGCTTGCCGTTTCTGCTATCAAGTGACACTACCAAATTGGCCATCTGCAGAAGTGCGCATAATACTAATTATGTTAAATGAAGTGTCTGATTATCAATATCGCTTGAATTACGTCAATACTCATCGGACACAGCCCTCCCTCCCTACCGCATCCTCTCACTGGCAAGATGATAAACATCGCTGCGCTCGCGTTTACCCATAGCAACAACGGCAATCACCAGCTGATCGTCTATTACCTGATAAACCAGGCGAAACCCGGACGCTCTGAGTTTGATTTTATAGCAGTCTTTAATCCCACGTAGTCTGGCAGAAGGAATATGGGGATTGTCACAACATTTCTTCAGTTTTTTGGCAAACTGCTGCTGGAGAGATTTGTCCAGCTTCTGCCACTCTTTAAAAGCCTCTTCCCTGAATTTGACGGTATAATTCACAAAAGCGCATCCAAATCGACATCAAGCAGACGCTGGCCGCTGCGTTCACTGACCAGCTTAACCAGTTCCTGATCGTCAAGGGCATCAAGCATCTGTTCATAAAGCTCAGCCGGGACGCAATAGAATGCAGGCTGGTTGCGGTTAAGAATGGCGACAGGATAACCGTCACCTGCATTAACCGTGGCCATCGGGTTTTTCTTCAGTTCGCTTACGCTGGCGCTGGTATCGCTTAAAATAATGTTTGGCATAGAGCCTCCAGGACTGCTTAACAGGTCTTTATAGTAGCAGCCTCAAGACCTGATAACCAGTCTCTTTCGGTAGATACAAATGGCTATGTTTGATGAACTGCAAAGGCTGAATGAGCCATTTGAAATGCCGGAAGATGGGGTTATTTTTCATTTCTCTTTTTCGCGCCGACAGGAACAGGATCGTCAGTTGCAGTATCCTGAATAATTAGCGCGTTGCTTTTCTTATCTAATGTCTTGAGAAGTGGCTGCAATTCTCTGAGCACAAGGTCCAGACGCTGCATATCCCCCGTCAATTTTTGATATACGGGCGATCCAGGCTGAATACCTTTTATGCTGCGGCTGAGCTGTTGCAGGCTTTGCTGCATATCCTCAGACAGTGTTTTCATTGCAGGGCTGCTGATAAATCCATCAATATGCCTGAGCGATTTTTGTATTTCTGTCATGGTGCGCTGACTTTGTTTTAGCGTACCGGTCGCAACTGAAATCAGTGGCCGAAGCGGAAGGCTGTTCATCTTATCCACTATAGCCATAATCTTTTGCTGTATCTGGTTTAAACCACCAGGCGTTGTGGGGATGACTTTGTAACCCGCGACGATATCCGGTCCTTTGTCAGGCTCAACATTTGCATAATAGTCTAAGTCGATAAACAGCGAACCAGAAAGCAGACTGCCTGTTTTCAGCGAACCTCTTAACCCCTGTTTTTTACCCAGCTGTAGCTTTTTCTCCAGGTCAAAGTCTTGCCTCATACCGCTCATGAATCTCTGCGGTTCAATGTGAATCAGTACGGGAACCAGATAATGGCTGCGAAAATTCTGGATTATCTCTGGAGAGTTAAAAGGAACCTGAGCAACCGTCCCCAGGCGTATTCCACGAAACTCGACAGGCGCGCCTGCCTGAAGTCCGCGAACAGAATCGGAAAAGAACATCACGAAGTCGAGGTGTTCGGTATAACGTGAATTCGCGATGCTTCGCAGATCGTCATAAAGAGTATAAGTTGCTACGCCCTTAACCGGCTGGCCCAGGGCCACGCCTTCAGGCAGGTCAAAACTTACCCCGCCACTTAATAATGTGGTGATGGACCCCATCTCCACACGCATCCCGGATGAGGATAAATCCACGGCAATCCCGCTATTCTTCCAGAAACGAACGTTTGAGGTGACAAGCTGATCAAAGGGCGAAGCGATAAAAACCTGATAACGCATCATCCTTTTTTCCATATCAAACCGGCTGTTCTCGACTGACCCGACACGCAGGCCGCGAAACAGTACCGGGTAGCCCGGCATGAGTTGCCCCGCTTCACGACTATTAAGCGTGATTCTGATCCCCTTTGCATTCGGTGAGGCCTGGGGAGGCGCATCTGACAGCTGATAACGTTCCAGCGCTGGCCCCGGAGAACCTGGCTGTAAGGCTATATAGGCGCCTGAGAACAAGGTACTTAAGCCCGTTATTCCTTCGAATCCAATTTCAGGCCTGACCACCCAAAAAGCGCTATTGCCGTTCAATAGTTTTTGCATACCAGTGTGCATGCGAACCTTGATCTCGACGTGCTTAAGATCGTCAGTAAGCTCGGTACTTTCAACGACACCCACATCAATGTTGCGGTTTTTTATTACGGTTTTACCTGCCTTAATCCCCTGTGCGTTTTCGGTCATCAGAATCACCAGAGGTCCCTGCTGGCTTTTATGGTAATACAATAAAAAGGCAGCGATGAGCAGCGTGACAAAGGGAATGATCCAGACAGAAGACCATCTTTTGTTGGGGTTTACATGAGCACTATCCGGCTTATCCGACAAAGTATGGACTCGTGTAAGAACAGAGTAACCTGAACTTTTCAGGGCGTTCTGTTGAAGAAGGATTCGATCTCAGGGCTATGTATTCGCTGGTCTTTCCTGAGGCCATGATAGTTAATCTCATCATTAAGCGTTAAATTTCAATAAGTCAGGATCATAAAATCTACTATCAAACGGAGATCTATTATTTTCCAGTAAATAATGGATCGGATAATTCGCAACAACGTCGGGACAGGATAGTTAATAAGTATAAAGATATTTTTTTAAATAAAGCTTTAGAAATACAAATCTGTGATCAACGTGTCATGTTATTTTAATAAAATCAAATCAATCAGTTACCAATCTCATGGAGGTTAACGACTCAAAATAAAGAGGAATAATCCTGCGTTTAAAGTGTAATAAATACACTAAAATCATCACCAATGAACAGTATTGCCCAACTACGTCCTCGCTGAAGTGCCTCAAATCCCTGAGCGCTGCATGACTTTCTGGTATTGCGTCTGTCAACAAGGTGTGTCAGGTTAACTCTTTTACGAATAGAAACATTCTTGCAGACGTTCTAATTTCACTTCGCATTCCAATTTAGCAGAGGCACCTATGTTCCTTAACTATTTTGCTTTGGGTATGCTGATCTTCGTTTTCATAATTATTTTTTATGGAATTATCGTTCTTCATGATATTCCCTATTTAATCGCAAAGTCCCGTAATCATCCTCATGCCGATGCCATTCACGTCGCAGGTTGGGTAAGTTTGTTTACACTGCATGTCATATGGCCTTTCCTATGGATCTGGGCCACTCTTTATCGTCCGGATCGTGGTTGGGGTATGCAGAACCAGTACACTTCATTACTGGAACTGCAGCAGCGCATAGCAGAACTGGAGCGTTTACAGGCTGATTCGAAACCGCTGCGACCGGAGCGATGATATGGATCTGCTCATTATTTTAAGCTACGTTGCGATAGCCTGGGCTGTTTTTAAAATATTTCGCATACCCGTCAATAAATGGACAGTGCCAACAGCGGCCCTCGGTGGCGTTTTTCTGGTCAGCGCGCTAATTCTGCTAATGAATTATAACCATCCCTATACGTCACTGGCACAAAAAGCGGTTGTCGCGATTCCTGTTACCCCACAAGTGACCGGCGTCGTAAATGAAGTTACTGATAAAAAAGAAGTGCTTATTAAAAAGGGAGAAATGCTCTTCACCCTGGATCAGACTCGTTATAAGGTCCGCGTCGAAAGATTACAAGCCGACCTGAGCACCGCTATTAACAATATTGAAGCGATGAAAGGACAATTAAGCGAAGCCGTTGCCTACACAACCCATGTATCTGCTGAGCGGGATAGATTATTTCTGGACTATCAACGCTATCTCAAAGGCAGTAAGGCGAAAGTCAATCCATTCTCCGAACGTGACATTGATAATGCCAGGCAGGCATTTCTGGCGCAGGATGCCCTGGTAAAAGGTTCACTGGCGGAACAGGAGCAGCTCAGAAGCCAGTTGACCAGTGTATCAGGAGGAGAACAATCCCAGATAGCCAGTCTGCGCGCGCAATTAGCAGAAGCCCGGTATAACCTGGATCAGACAGTTGTTCGCGCACCCAGTGATGGTTATGTCACTCAGGTCTTAATCCGTCCCGGAAGCTACGCAGCCGCCCTGCCGCTGCGCCCGGTCATGATATTCATTCCTGTACAAAAACGTCAGATCATTGCTCAGTTCAGACAAAATTCCCTGCTTCGCCTCACGGCGGGAGATGAAGCAGAGGTCGTTTTTAATGCCCTTCCGGGACAGGTATTCTCAGGAAAACTGCTCAGAGTTTTGCCAGTGGTTCCAGGCGGAGCTTATCAGGCACAGGGAACGGTGCAATCACTGAGCCTTGCTTCAGGTTCTGACGGCGTATTAGCCATAATTGAATTAAACCCAAATCAGGACGTTGATGCATTGCCAGACGGCATATTTGCGCAGGTTGCGGTCTATTCTGACCACTTCACGCATGTTTCGGTCATGCGTAAAATTTTGCTGAGAATGACCAGCTGGGTGCATTACCTCTACCTGGATCACTGATGATGATAAATATATCCTTAACTTTCCATCGATTAACCGTTGGCCCCCATTTCAGAAGATGTTAATCAGAACAGTTATGAGCGGCCTGACTTTGTAATAAGCTCTGATTTTAAATTACCCTGAAAACACGGCGGGTGGTTAATTAAATTACTGATCGGTTATCACAAAACAGGATCGTAAATAAGCTTTTGAAATAGCTGTTTGCATTGAATATGCTATGTTTTAAATGTAGTTACGAATTCTAATTGTCTTTTATAACATTCCGAGGATACGTATATGAAAAAATTAATTTTTGGTGTGGTTATTTGCTCTTTATCGTTTGGCTCATTTGCTGCCGAAATGATGTCAAAGAATGATTTTATGAAAGTGAAGGATCAGTATGAAAAGATAGGCGATATCTCAACATCAGGTGAGACCAGCCCTTCAGATGCAAAAGCGGAGCTATCAGAAATGGCCGATAAAAAAGGCGGCGATGTGTTCGTGCTGACCTCAGCCAATACGAATAACAAAATTAAAGGTACCGCTGATGTATACAAGAAAAAATAGCGAAGTAACGAAGCTATCTGTCTGAAATACAGACTGAAATAGATGATTTTTTTCGGAGCCTCAGGAAATATGTTCTTAATACAGGTTAATCGATGCCCTTTACTAACGTAAAGGGCATCTTTCTTACAGCACCATCAGGACTTTAAACCGTTTTCAGCGAGGATGAGCTGAACGTCGGTGACAGGACCTTATCTGCCCAGGCTGAAGCGCGGATAACACGTTACGCTAATCCGCCTGCACTTGATTAACTCCAGGCGATGACGTTATCAGCCGTCAGGCGAAGGTTCCGCTAATCAGCCGCCGCCCGCCTCCCCCTATTTCTTATCCAGCGACCAGGTTGCACTGCGGATATCGACCTTCACTGGTAACAGACCAATCTGGGTAAACTTATCGGCCAGAGCCTGCTGCTGCGTGAAGACTTCAGGTGTCATCCGCTCAGCCCCGAACGGCATCCTTGCCAGCGCCCGTTGCCAGATCGGCTGCGGCAGACCGGTTGAGGTAGACATGATTTTTGCCGCCTCTTCCTGATGTTGATTGGCCCAGGTACTTAGCGACCCAAGCTCATCCACCACCTGGCTGGCGATTTGCGGCCAGGTTTCCGCAAACTTACGGCTGGCAAGATAGAAGGTGTAGTGTGGCACCAGGCCTTCGGCATTTTTAATCAGCCGCGCGTGGGCGTTGGTTTCAACTTCTGCGTAGTAAGGATCCCAGATTACCCAGGCATCCACTGCACCGCGCTGGAAAGCGGCACGCGCATCCGCGGGTGGCAGATAGACCGGTGTAATGTCTTTATAGCTCAGCCCCGCCTGCTCCAGCGCAGTGACCAGCAGATAGTTAACGTCAGAGCCTTTATTCAGCGCCACGCGTTTGCCTTTGAGATCCGCCACGCTTTTAATGGGGGAGTCGGCGGGCACCACAATCGCCTCAGTTTTGGGGTTGGCGGGAGAATGTGCCAGATAAACCAGATCGGCCTGTGCGGCCTGAGCAAAAGTCGGTGGCGCGTCGCCAGTTGCGGCCAGATCGATACTGCCGATGTTCAGGCCTTCCAGCATCTGCGGCCCAGCCGGGAACTCAATCCAGTGAACCGCAATCCCCTGTTTCTTAAATTCCTGATCCAGCGTGCCGCGATATTTCAGCAGGGCGAAGATATTGGCTTTCTGAAAACCAATGTTAACTGTTTCGGGCTTCTCTGCTGCAGCCTGGGTGTTGAACGCTAATCCCGCCTGGGCGGCAATAATCATTGCGCTAAGCAAAACTCTTTTCATCTCTCATTCCTGAGTCTGGTTGTTGTCAGCGCAACATAACAAACGCAGGTTGAAGCGCTTAGTGATCAAATGTTCGATGCTTAGCGAAAAAAACGCTATGGATGCCAGACCGACTCACGTACCCGAATGGCGCGACTCAATAGCCCCAGTGCATAGAAGCGGTCAGCGATGGTCTGCTGTTCCCGAATGATGGCTAAGTTCATGCGCTGGGTCTGGTGGCTGCGCCGCGCTAAGGCATGCATCAGTGAAGGCGCTGATATCCCGAGTTCGGTTGAGAGCAACGCAGCGGCTTCAGCACGGTGTGCATCGATGTAGCGGCCAGTCTGCTCCAGCGCGGTGAGCAGAACCTGCAGCAGATCGCCCGACTGCGCGGCGAACCCGCGTTCGGCAAGGTAAAACTGATGATTATTGACCCGGCCGGTGCCATCAGCGATCACCCTGAACTGTCCGCTGTTCTCTGCATCGCTGAGCAGCGGATCCCACATCATCCAGGCATCCACTGCGTTGAGATCGCTGGGCGTCAGCGGATATTTGGGCGGTGCATAGACGATGCGCACATCATCCAGCCCTAAACCCGCTTCATCCAGAATCTGCAGCAGCAGATAGTGAACGTTGGAACCACGATTTACGGCGATGCGTTTTCCTCTGAGATCGCCAATCTGCTGAACCGGGCTGCTGTTCGGTACCAGCAGTGCCACGCTCTGCGGCGCGGCGGGTTCCCAGGCCACATAAACCATCGGGCTGTTGCTGGCCTGCGCAAACAAGGGGGGAACTTCACCGGTCGTCCCGAAATCGATCTCCTGTTGGTTCAGCGCATGCAGAAGCTGCGGACCCGCAGGAAACTCACTCCACAGCACGCTGACGCCTCTATCGGCCAGCTGCTGTTCCAGTGACTGGCGCGCTTTCAGGATGCCGAGGTTGCCAAATTTCTGATAACCGATGCGCAGTTCCCGCTCCCGTTCGGGCTGCTGATTCAGAGAAGTGTCGCGCTGACGCAGTGAAGTGCGGCGCGGTTTAATCACTCCCAGATGGCCCAGTTGGGTGCGCAGCGTATGACGACTGATGCCAAGCAGCGCGGCGGCCTGCAGTTGATTGCCCTGAGTGAGTTCCAGCGCATTCTTTATCAGCGCCTCAATCACCCGGGGATAGAGCGGTGTTTCGCTCTGCTGCATCTGCTGCCGTAAAAACTGATCCAGCGCCTCCTCTCCCGGTGGCAGCTCGCTACCCGTGAGGTTATTCAGCCGCAGCTGCTGCGGCGTGACCAGCGAGGTTTTGCTGAGCAGGACGGCATTATGCAGGGTGTTCTCCAGCTCGCGGATGTTGCCCGGCCAGCTGTAGTTCATCAGCGTGGCGACAGCATCTTCACTGAGACGTAACTGAGGTCGGCCCAGACGGCGCGCATAGAGCTGCAGGAAGTGAGTGGCCAGCACCGGGATATCTTCGCATCGCTGGCGCAGCGGCGGCAGCGTGACGCTGGCCACATTCAGCCGGTAGTAAAGGTCTTCCCGGAAGCGCCGTTCACGAATCGCCACCGCCAGGTCGCGGTTGGTGGCCGCAATGACCCGCACATTGACCTTTACAGCCCGGGAGGAACCCACACGGGTAATCTCGCGTTCCTGCAGCACGCGCAGCAGCTTCACCTGCAGCGATGCGCTCAGTTCACCGACTTCATCCAGCAGCAGCGTCCCGCCCTCTGCCGCCTCAAACCAGCCGCGATGCCGATCCTGTGCGCCGGTAAATGCCCCTTTCTCATGACCAAAGAGCTCCGACTCCGCCAGACTCTCAGTGAGGGCACCGCAGTTGACCGCCAGAAATGGCTGTCTGCTGCGGGCGCTGTGATGATGCAGATAGCGCGCCATCACCTCTTTGCCGGTGCCGGTTTCACCAATGATCAGCACCGTCGCGTCGGTAGGCGCAAGCTGATCCAGCACGCTTTTAAAGGCGCGCGATGCGGGGTCAATCAACTCAGGGCTGGTAATCTGCATCTCATTTACCGGGTTAACTGGAAAGCCATGACCATACCGCGTGGCTAACGCGGAAACGAGAGGCTAACCGGACCGGATTGTTGCCAATGCAGCAGACTGTAACTTTACCTGTCGCAAATGCAGCAATATTCAGCAAGAGGAAATATAAATATGTTATTGAATAGATGAGATAAATTTTAATAAACAGACTGGCACGCATCCTGCTAACAGCTATATAACTAAAGAATTTATGCCTATGTATTAAATTCAAATATCGTTATAAAGGAATCTGCTAATGAGTCATGCGACACAGGAAAACCTCAACCTCTTCTGGTTTCTGCCCACCCATGGCGATGGGCGCTATCTTGGCACCACCGAAGGCGGCAGAGCAGTCGATTTACCCTATTTACAGCAGGTTGCGCTGGCAGCAGATAATCTGGGCTACTACGGTGTATTAATCCCGACCGGTAAGAGCTGCGAGGATTCCTGGCTGGTCGCCTCTGCGCTGGCACCGATCACCAAAAAGCTGCGCTATTTAGTGGCCGTACGTCCTGGCCTGCAACCGCCAAGCCTGGCGGCGCGTATGGCGGCTACGCTGGATCGGCTTTCTGGCGGACGTTTACTGATTAACGTGGTCACGGGTGGCGATCCGGTTGAGAACAAAGGTGACGGCATCTTTCTGAGTCATGAAGAGCGCTATCAGGTGACCAGAGAGTTTCTTGAGGTCTACTCCCGCCTGCTGAAAGGCGAGAAGGTCGATTTTTCGGGCGAGCATATCCGCGTGGAAGGCGCTGAGATTCTCTTTCCGCCGGTGCAGGAAAATGGCCCACCGCTCTATTTTGGTGGCTCGTCTGATGCCGCTATCGACGTTGCGGCGAATCAGATCGACACTTATCTGACGTGGGGTGAGCCGGTTGAACAGGTAGCGGAAAAACTGGCGGTGGTTCGTCAGCGGGCGCAGGAGAGTGGCCGTAGCCTCTCCTACGGCATCCGGTTGCATGTCATTGTCCGTGAAACCGAAGAGGAAGCCTGGGCGGCGGCCGATCGGCTGATTTCTCATCTGGATGAAGAGACCATTGCCGCCGCGCAGAAGATCTTTGCCCGCATGGACTCAGCCGGACAGGCGCGGATGAGCGCGCTGCATCAGGGCTCGCGAGACAGCCTGCGCATTGGCCCCAATCTCTGGGCAGGCGTCGGCCTGGTGCGCGGCGGTGCGGGTACTGCGCTGGTGGGGAGTCCGCAGCAGGTAGCCGATCGCATCCGGGAGTATCAGGCGCTGGGGATCGAGAACTTTATTTTCTCCGGCTATCCGCACCTTGAAGAGGCGCACCGTTTCGCTGAACTGGTGATGCCGCTGTTACCGCTGGCTGCCAACGCCGAAAAGAAACAGCGCAGCGTGAACACCGGTCCTTTTGGTGAAACCATTGGCGGCGACCGTCGTCCTGATAAACAGGCCAGCGCCAGTTAACAGAAGAGAAGGTTCGCTTATGTCACAGCAGCAGATAGTCATTATCGGTGGTGGTTTTACCGGCACCGCGCTGGCGATCCATCTGGCCCGGGCTGGCCAGGCAGGGTTGCATGTGACGGTGATTGAACCACGAGCGCAGCTTGCTCAGGGTGTGGCATACGGCACCACCGATCCGGCCCACCGCATCAATGTGCCAGCCGCCAGAATGCAGCTTGCTGGGGATGAGGAGGGCATATTTGACCGCGACTATCGCGCATCGCCCGCCTTTCAGGCCGACCCGGACGCGTTGTGGCGTGACGGCAATGTCTACCCGCAACGCGGGGAGTTTAGTCGCTGGGTCAATGCGCAGTTTGTGCATCAGCAGCAGCATTCGCCGGTAAAACTTAGTCATCTGCGTGATAGCGCGGTTGCGCTGCAGCATGGTGTAGTGACCACAGCCTCAGGGCAGAAGATCCGGGCCGATCAGGTGGTGCTGGCCATCAGCCATCCACCGCCGGACCTGCATGCGCTGCTGAAGCCCTTACAAGGGCATCCGGGGTTGATTGCCAATCCCTGGCAGAATGGCGCGCTGGCACAGGTCGCACCTGACGATCGGGTAGCGATTATCGGTTCAGGGCTGACCATGTCCGATGTGGTGGCATCGCTGCATCGCCAGCAGCATCGCGGAGAGATTACCGCCTTCTCACGCCGTGGACAGCTGCCGCGAGCCAACCTGAGCGGCAGCGATGAGAGCTACACCCTGGATTACAGTCAGCCACAGCCCGCCAGCGCACGTGGCTGGTTACATCGGGTGCGTCAGGAGGTAAAACAGGCAGCCGCGTTAAATCTCCCCTGGCAGCTGGTGCTGGATGATATCCGCCGTAACGGCCAGCGTATCTGGCAGAGCCTTTCACTGCATGAGCAGCAGCGTTTTCTGCACCATCTACGCCCCTGGTGGGATGTTCACCGCTACCGGATTGCCCCGCAGGTAAGCCAGATACTCAACCAGCAGCAGGCGAGCGGTCAGTTGTCACTGCTGGCGGCGCGGCTGATGGGCGCGGAAGCGATGGGAAACAATCTTCAGCTGACGCTGCGCCTGCGTGGAGCGCAATCAGAAATCCGGGAGGTGGATAAAGTGATTGTCACCACCGGGCCAGCGCACAACGCACTGCTTAAAAGCAACGCGCTGCTGCGCCAGCTCCACGGCGACGGCGTGATTCAGCCCGACCCGCTGGCGCTGGGCATTCAGGTTAACGCGCTGTCACAGACGCTGAATGCGCAGGGTGATGCCAATCCTCATCTCTATGTAGCCGGGCCTGCCGCGCGTGGTCGCTTTGGCGAACTCATGGGATTACCGCAGGTTGCAGAACACGCTGAGTCCGTAGCACGGCAGCTACTCTCCACCACGCCGCTGCCCCTCAGCGAGCGATGTCCCGGCTCACTCATCTACTGAATCACCCTTCCGGAACAATTACTAAAAGGTGGGCGGCAAGCGATTGCCGCATCCGCCGAGGAGTCGCTATGTCATCGCAACGTGAAATTCGCCTGAATGCTTTCGATATGAACTGTGTCGGTCATCAATCGCCCGGCTTATGGGCGCATCCCCGGGATCGCTCCTGGCAGTACAAAGATCTGGAGTACTGGACCGACTTAGCACGCCTGCTGGAGCGCGGCAGGTTTGATGGACTGTTTATTGCTGACGTGCTTGGGGTCTACGACGTGCTCAACGGCAATAACCAGGCCGCGATTCGGCACGCCACGCAGGTGCCGGTAAACGATCCGCTGGCGTTAATCACGCCGATGGCGCTGGTGACGGAACATCTGGGCTTTGGCCTGACCGCCTCACTGTCGTTTGAACACCCCTACCCGTTTGCGCGGCGGATCTCGACGCTGGATCATCTGACCAAAGGCCGCATTGGCTGGAATATTGTAACCTCCTATCTGGAAAGCGGTGCGCGTAATATCGGACATCAGGCTCAAACCGACCACGATGCGCGCTACGACTATGCCGATGAATATCTGCAGGTTATCTATAAGCTGCTGGAGGGAAGCTGGGAAGATGGTGCAGTCCTGCGCGATCGTGAACGTCATATTTTCAGTGACCCGAATAAAATCCATCCGATTAATCATCAGGGTAAATTCTTCCAGGTGCCCGGCATCCATCTGTGTGAACCTTCGCCGCAGCGCACGCCGGTACTATATCAGGCGGGCGCCTCCAGCCGCGGTAAAGCGTTTGCGGCGGAGCATGCCGAATGCGTGTTCGTGGCGGCACCTTCGAAAGTTCTGCTGAAGAAAACCGTGACGGATATTCGCCGGAGAGCCGCTGAAGCGGGACGCGATCCCCGCTCCATACTGATCTTCAACCTGCAGACAGTCATTGTGGGTGAAACCGACCTGGCGGCGCAGGCCAAATGGCAGGAGTACAAACGCTATGTCAGTTACGAAGGCGCGCTGGCGCTGATCTCAGGCTGGACCGGCATTGATTTCGGGCAGTATCAGCCGGATCAGGTACTGAAACATCTGCACACCAATGCGATTCAATCGGCGGTTGAGACATTCTCCACTGCCGATCCCAACCGCCAATGGACGGTACAGGGCCTGGCAGACTGGGTGGGCATTGGCGGATTTGGTCCGCTGCTGGTGGGCAGCGCTGAAACGGTGGCCGATGAGCTGCAAAGCTGGGTCGAAGAGACAGACGTCGATGGTTTTAACCTCGCCTACGCCGTAACGCACGAAACCTTTACTGACGTGGTGGAACTGCTGGTGCCGGAACTGCAAAAGCGTGGCGTCTACAAGCAGCAGTATCAGCCCGGTACGCTGCGTGAAAAGTTATTTGGCCAGGGGCCGCGGCTGGCGTTGCCGCATCCGGGTGCCGGTTATCGCCGGGGTGCGGATGTGGAACAGCGAGCAGCAAGGGTGGAAGTTTCATAACAGAGACGGCTGGCTGCCCGGCATGAATAACCGGCGCATAGCAAAGTGCAAAGAAACAAGAGTACGTCTTGTCGCCGGTAGATGGACAGGCATTACCGGACCGGTCATTGCTGTTAACCGTTGCTGAACCGGTCTGCCATGTGCTGCTGAAACCTCACCCGTTTCAGCAGTATAAAAACAACATTTCGCTGAATGCTACCGGATGAATTTTATATTTCATGCGGGGTCTGGTGTGGGTGAAATATAAATCTATCTTATTGAATTAATTATAATAGTTATCTGATTTTGTTGGTTGTTAACTATGCCAGTAATTCATATAAAACCCTCGCTACCTGCTGAATATAATAACGAGGATACGATGAGTACATTAGAAATTGACAACACCTTAACTGCGCCACCGCCTCACTCTCAACCGGTTCGATCGGTGAGTGATGTGGCCCGGCTGATTAACAGTAACACCGAAAAAAACAGCTATGCGCGCTGGATTGTTTTCCTGGCGCTGGGCGGCGTGTTTCTTGATGCCTACGATCTCACTACCCTCTCCTACGGCATTGATGATGTGGTGAAGGAGTTTGGTTTAACCCCGGTACTCACGGGCCTGGTGACGTCGTCAATCATGATCGGCACCATTGTGGGTAATCTGGTCGGCGGCTGGCTGACCGATAAATATGGCCGTTACTCAGTGTTTATGGCGGACATGTTGTTTTTTGTCGTCTCCGCCATTGCGGCAGGTCTGGCCCCCAACGTCTGGGTGTTGATTGGTGCCCGTTTTCTGATGGGCATCGGCGTCGGGATCGATCTGCCGGTTGCCATGGCCTATCTGGCAGAATTCTCTAAGTTCTCCGGCAAGGGCAATAAAGCATCGCGCCTCGCAGCCTGGTGCCCGATGTGGTATGCCGCTTCGTCTGCCTGCTTCTTTATTATTTTTGCACTCTATTTCCTGCTGCCCGCCGAACATATCGACTGGCTGTGGCGCGCCTCGCTGCTGTTTGGCGCCGTACCGGCGCTACTGATTATTGCGGTGCGCAGTAAGTTTATGAATGAGTCACCGCTGTGGGCGGCGAATCAGGGCGACCTGAGCGGTGCGGTGCGTATTCTGCGTGACTCTTACGGCATTGTTGCGCATGAGGAGCCGCCCGCTAAAACCGATGCGGTGAAAGCGAAGCCGAAAGTGCGTTTCCGCGTACTGTTTCAGAAGCCTTATCTGGAGCGCACGGTCGTCAGTGCGGTGATGAACGTCTGTATTTCATTTGAATACACCGCCATCGCTTTCTTCCTGCCCTCTATCCTGGCGCAATTTCTCGGCGCGGGCGTATTTGAAACTATCTCTGCCTCGCTGGGACTGAATGCGTTGTTCGCCTTTACCGGCGGGCTGTTGGGGATGCGACTGGCGTGGAAATTTCCCTCACGGCATGTCGCAATCGCCGGATTTGCGCTGCAGTTTATCGCGCTGATTTCGCTGGCATTGATTGGTCATCCCCAGGCGACAGCTGGCGTGGTGTTTGCGGTGCTGATGCTGGGTTTGTGGCTCTTTGCAGAGGGATTCGGACCCGGCGCGCAGTTGATGATCTATCCGGCGCTCTCCTACCCGACCCACATACGCGCCACCGGTGTCGGCTTTAGTCGTTCGCTCTCTGGTGTGGGAAGCGCGCTGGCGCTGTTTATTCTGCCAATTTTGCAGGCGCGTTACGGCACCAATATGTTCTGGATTGTCTCACTGGCCGCCCTTATCCCGATTATTTTCCTGTTAATCATTCGTTTTGAACCGACCCGACAGGACATCGATGAACAACCCGACTCAGGAGAGGATCATGTCTGAATTAAATCGTACCGAATTTGCCGAACTGGTTCAGCATTTCAGGCCGCTATTCGCCCGCATCGCTGAGGGGGCAAGTGCCCGTGAAACCGAACGCACACTGTTGCATGAACCGATTAGCTGGCTGAAAGCGGCGCGCTTCGGGACCCTGCGTATCCCTAAAGAAGAAGGCGGCTTTGGGGTTTCGCTGCCGCAGTTATTTGCTCTGCTGACCGAACTGGCTGAGGCAGATTCGAACCTGCCACAGGCGCTGCGTGCGCACTTCGCATTTATTGAGGATCGCCTGAACCAGCCAGCCAGTGAGGATCGGCGTCGCTGGTTCCGCCGCTTTGTGGACGGTGAGCTGGTGGGCAGCGGCTGGAGCGAGATCGGCGCGGTGAAGCTGGGTGAGGTCAATACTCAGGTTTCTCCCGATGAGGGGGGATGGCGGATCAGCGGTGAGAAGTTCTACAGCACAGGCACGCTCTATGCAGACTGGATTGATGTCTATGCTCAGCGCGCGGATAACGGTCGTGACGTGATTGCACTGGTGAACACCCACCAGAATGAGGTGGAGCGCGATGATGACTGGGATGGCTTCGGGCAGCGACTGACCGGCAGTGGTACGACGCGCTTTCATCAGGCCCGGGTTGAACTGCCCCATGTCTATGATTTCAGTGAGCGTTTCCGCTATCAGACGGCATTCTATCAGCATGTCTTACTGGCCACGCTGGCGGGCATCGGGCGGGCGGTGGTGCGCGATGCTGCTCAGGGCGTGGCGCAGCGTAAGCGTATTTACAGCCACGGTAATGCGCCGCAGGTGAAGCAGGATGTGCAGGTGTTGCAGGTGATTGGTCAGATAAGTAGCTGGGCATGGGCAGCCGAAGCCGCCGTCGACCGGGCGACCCATTCGTTGCAGCGGGCATTTGAGCTGCAACTTAGTGGCGCAGATGAGGCACAGCTTCATGCGGCAAACGTGCTGGCCGAAGTAGAGTCCGCTCAGGCACAGGCGGTGGCCGTTGAGCTGGTGACGCGTGCGGCAACAGAATTCTTCAATGCGCTGGGTGCATCTGATACCCGAGTCAGCAAGGCACTCGACCGGCACTGGCGTAATGCACGAACGGTGTCGTCGCACAATCCGGTGATCTACAAGCTACGTAACGTGGGTGACTGGGAGGTGAACGGCACCGATCCGACCTTCATCTGGCAGATAGGCAATGGAAATGGAGTATAAAACCGCTGTTTCATGGGCAGATATTTGCGTTTGGGAATTGATCAGCCTGAAATGGAAGCACCAAACCGACAGATTTCATTTTATTCGGATGAGAAAATGACGCTGGCCATTTAATAGCACTTATACTGTCCGTGATACAGGAAACAGACACGCTAAATGCGAAAAATATTAATTGCCATTTCTTAAGTATGAGTCAGGCGTTATTATCTTCAAGCCCGAACGTTTATTTTCGCGCAAAGGGAAAAGAGCCAGTATCACATCATGACGCTGGCTCTTTTTTCATCAGTGCGTCTGTTAAGGCTTGCTTACAGGCTCTGGCATAGCTGAAGAGTGATGGGTTGAGATTTTCCAGCCCTTACCATCCCAGACATAAGTGAAGGTGTAACGTGCTGTGACGTGCGTGTTATCTTTAAAATTAAATGTATAAACGCCGGTATCAATCGCTTTATTACAACCGATTCTGATAGTCCTGGAATCGATTTTACCGCTCGGCCCTTTTTTCAGGAAATCTTTAAAATAATCGATACGTTCCTGATCGGTCAGACGTACCTGATTTGAAATGGTCGGCAGCAAAACGGCATCGCTGACATATAATTCAGATACTTTTGTTGCATCACCGGTTGCCAGAGAGTCATTCCAGGCGTCAAACAGGTTAGCCACATCCTGCTCTGAGGCTCTGACACAGGTCACGGACTGTTGTGCCTGCGTAACAACTGGGGCGCAGGAAAGACCTAAAAGGCACAGCGATAATAACGTTTTTTTCATGAAAAAATCCTCGTATTTACCCTGGGTGAAGCCAGCGTTCTGTGCGTTCTTTCAGACGCCGCCATAAAATGTGTATAACTCGTTAATACGTTTTAATCCGGCTGATCAGCCAGAATAATACTGCTGCGATAAATACATTAGCCGCTTTATTCGATTAAAAAGCTGATGCATATACTTATCGACGCTTTTGATATGCAGGGGAACAAGATAGATGAAAGGAAGTGCTGTCTGGTATTTAAATCGGCGATAAGCTGTTATTTAGTTTTTTGTTCTGAGGGTTAATGCCTGGATCTCTTGTGGTAGCGTAAATGACATGTCGCCTGTTCAGAACTATGAACGTAATATCGGGAAGTTGTGTTTAATTTATGTACTCTATAAAAATTTTAAAAGGATATTGCCTTTGAGCAGTGTTATATGGAACCTTTTTATGAGTTATTAATTTAACTGACTAACTAATTAACGTAGTCTGCCATTTTTCAACATCTCTATTTTGATGCTCCTGGTCATTATTGCGCTGGGAAAATAAAGCATCGTGATGCGCTGATTTAATTAAATAATGATTAAACCGTTCATACCTTGGTTTAAACGCGCCTTAGTTTGAGACATTTTTTTTGCATCGTGGTTTCACTTGAACAACTCGCAGTGAGTTACGTTCAGCTATCGATAAAGCGTGTGACCTATACCTTCCCTGACTGACTGCGATGAGCGTCAATCCGTTAAAAGCCAGACGGGATCGGTTACGCCATACTAACTTCGTATAATTGTTCTTATACGAAGTCATGACATAGGGATGGTGCCGGGTTAAGATGGATAGCAGTAAAGTTCGCCCTGAAAATGACAACGCTACGTAAATTCTGACCGGTTATCCCCCTGCTTAGTTCTCAGAATTAACGTAGCGCGATCATCGGCGTCTTTGGTTGATAAGTGAGCAAATATGAGTGAGTTACTGCCGTTAACCCCTCTGACGGTTGACCGGAATAGCGATATCACCGAGCGGCTCCGGCAGTTCGTTCAGGATAAAGAGGCTTTCTCACCTAACACCTGGCGACAGCTGCTTAGCGTAATGCGAATCTGCAATCGCTGGTCGGAAGATAACCAGCGCAGCTTCCTGCCGATGAGTGCAGACGATTTGCGTGACTATCTCTCTTTTCTGGCTGAAAGCGGCCGGGCCTCCTCAACCGTCACTTCACACGCGGCGTTAATTTCGATGTTACACCGTAACGCCGGGCTGCCGGTGCCCAATGTCTCTCCGCTGGTTTTCCGGACGATGAAGAAGATAAATCGTGTGGCGGTGATCAACGGTGAGCGGGCAGGCCAGGCCGTGCCCTTCAGGCTGAGTGACCTGCTGGCGCTGGATGAAGAATGGTCAGGTTCTGATAACCTTCAGGCGCTTCGCGATCTGGCTTTTTTACATGTGGCTTATGCAACACTACTGCGTATCAGTGAACTGTCGCGTTTGCGGGTGCGGGATGTGATGCGTGCCGGCGATGGTCGCATCATTCTGGATGTGGCATGGACAAAAACTATTGTGCAGACCGGCGGATTGATTAAGGCGCTCAGCGCCCGTTCAACTCAGCGACTGGAAGAGTGGATTGAAGCGTCCGGGCTATCCAGCCAGCCTGATGCCTGGCTGTTTACTGCAGTACATCGGTCTGGCCGGCCACTGATTGCCGAAAAGCCGATGAGCACAAGGGCACTGGAACAGATTTTTAGCCGGGCATGGCGCACTGCCGGAAAAGAGGGCGCAGTAAAGGCCAACAAAAATCGCTACACCGGCTGGAGTGGCCACAGCGCCAGGGTAGGAGCTGCGCAGGATATGGCAGATAAAGGCTATCCGATTGCCAGGATCATGCAGGAAGGCACGTGGAAAAAACCAGAAACACTGATGCGCTATATCCGCCATGTGGATGCACACAAAGGTGCCATGGTGGAGTTTATGGAGCAATATAGTGACCCTGATTATCCTGGCTGATGGCTCCTGAAAAGAGAATAAAGCCCCTTTTTCAGGCTGAAGTTATCCACAGAAAAAGTGGACAGCCTGTGTGTAAGCCGGTACGGATAAACGCTGCGTCGAGCATCCACAGCGTTCATCCGGCTGATTTAATTGATTTATCCTTACTGCCATACCGCATGCTGCGAATCTGTCTGCAAAACAGGAGCCGCTATCCATAATAAGGGCATGCTGCAGTGCATGGTCAGACCTGCTTTGGTAAACATCTGCCTTCAGAAGGAAGGATAATGCTTCTGGCCGGGTTAATTGTCATGCAGCCTTTGTCACTGCTCATACGCTAATCATCCCACCATTCTGGCTTCAAATTCGTAAGAACAATCAACAGGACAATCCTCACCTGTCCGCTGCGGCCAGGAATCGCCGGCAGCGGAAAGAGTGAATGTCATCAGTACTTATTTTTACCGGGCAAAGCCTTTCTGCTTATCACAGCCGCCGTGGCAGCCGCTGCAACTCCCCTTTTCCTCCCTGAGCATGACCGGTATTGACTGCACCCGGCTTCCCGCTTTTCGCAATGCCAGCAGGATGATTCCGTTCAGCACCAGCATGCTTATCAGGCAGGTCGCACTGAATGCAGGATGGTCGGCAAAAGTGACGGTCTGGTAAAACAGCGTGGCGGTGGTGTAGGCGATGTTGAGTCCCCAGAAGAATGAGAACATCATCCATTTTTTACCGGCTTCCCGCGCAATAGCCCCCATGACCGAGACGCAGGGAACATAAAGCAGGACAAAAATTAAGTAACTGTAAGCGGCAAAGCCACTGCCAAATTTGGCTGACATCACGCCCATCGAACCAGTCGCCATCTCACCATCGCCTTTACTGGCATCGATGGGATGGGCCAGCGCATCAATTCTGAAGGCAGCCGTTAACCCCGCCCAGGTCTCTGTCAGCGCCTCTTTAAGCTCACCAGGCAGGTCAAAAGCCTGCGGATCAAATGGACTACTCTGGATTGCCTCTGTGGTGTAAAGGCTGTTGAGCGTGCCGACCACGACCTCTTTCGCCATGATGCCGCTCACCAGCCCCACTGTTGCCTGCCAGTTATCCTGAGTGACACCAATCGGCAACAGCACGGGGGTGATTGCTTTGCTGGTCGCCGCCAGCGCAGAGTGGTTAATGTCATTAACCATGTGGCCATTAAAGGCAAAACTGCTCAGTACGCCAATCAGCATGCTCACCAGGATAATCACCTGTCCGGCTCGCACCACAAACATTTTCAGCCGTTGCCAGGTCTGCAACAGCAGGCTTTTGAGGTGAGGCCGGTGATAGACCGGCAACTCCATGATAAACGGCGAGGCTTCTCCGCCCAGCAGGGTATGCTTAAGCACCAGCCCGGTCGCGATGGCCACCACAATGCCCAGCAGATAGAGGGAGAAAACCAGGCTGGAACTGTGGGTGTTAAAGAATGCCGCAGCGAAAACCGCAAAAATCGCCAGCCGTGCGCCACATGACATAAAAGGCGCAATCAACACCGTCAGCAGACGCTCACGCGGTGTATCCAGCGTCCGTGTCCCCATGACCGACGGGACATTACAGCCAAAGCCGACAATCAGCGGCACAAAGGATTTTCCCGGCAGGCCCAGTGACTGCATCAGACGATCCATCACAAAAGCGGCGCGCGCCATGTAGCCGGAGTCTTCAAGGAAAGCGAGGAACAGGAACATCAGGCCAATCTGCGGAATGATCGGCAGCACGGTATTGATACCGGCACCGATACCCTGCGCCAGGAAAACCGTCAGCCAGTCAGGGAAGTGGCAGACATAGCCCAGCCATTGCGCACCATGAATGAATATCGCCACCGAACTGCTGTCGAACAGTGGCTGTAGCGCAGCACCGATGTTAATTGAAAGCACGAACATTACATACATCACCGCCAGGAATATCGGAATGCCCAGCCAGCGGTTCAGCACAATTTTATCGATCCTGCGGGTCAAACCGGCGGGCATTGCGTGATGAATGTTACTCACTGCCGCGCAAAGTGCATTGATGGTGCGATAGCGGTAATCGGCAATCTGTACACCGGTCTCTCCACCGGCCTGCTGCATAATCTCGGGCAAATGCGGAACCAGCGACGGACAAAGTTTCTGACTGTTGATATCCCCTTCCAGCAGTTGCAAGGCCAGCCAGTAGCGTTTTTGTGGGGCTATGGCGGCGGGCATCTGTTGGCAGAGCTGCTCAATGGCCGTTTCAATCGCAGCCGGATAACGTACCCGTTCCGGTGCTCTGTAAATATGGGGCTGGTCAATCAGCGCTTTGAGCTGGGCAATGCCATCACCTTTGGTTGATGTCAGTGAAACGACCGGACATCCGAGATGAGCTGACAGTGCTGCGACATCAATAGTGATGTTCTGGCTGGCGGCAATATCCTGCATGTTCAGGGCGACAATGCAGGGTACGCCCAGTTCCAGCAGCTGAAAGGTCAGGAACAGATTACTTTCCAGACTGGAGGCATCGACGACGTTAATCACCACATCGGCGTGATCCTGATAGAGATACTGGCAGGCGATGCTCTCATCTATCGAGCTTTCAGCAGATAGCGTTGTCAGCGATCGGGTGCCTGGCAGATCAATAAGCCTGACATCTGACTGCGCGGTAAAAAATTGACCCTCTTTGCGCTCAACCGTGACGCCAGCCCAGTTCCCGACCCGCTGTCGGGCACCGGTGAGCTGGTTAAACAGCGTGGTTTTGCCGGTATTAGGATTACCAATCAGCCCGATGGTTATCTTCTTCATCAGACGATTTCCTCCAGGATGATGTCATCCAGGTCACGCTGCCGCACCGCCAGGCTGACACGGCGGGTAGAGATCTGCACCGGATCGCCCATTGGCGCCACGCGAATGACCTCAATAACTGCGCCGGGAAGCATGCCCATTGTCAGTAATTTCTGGCGCCAGGCGGAATTTACCGATGGCTGATAGCCAAGGATCCGGTAGGTGCTGCCCATATTCATTGCCATATCACGCCCTGCCTAAAAGTAAGAAGCACTCATTCTATAAATGATACTCGTTTCGGTTTTTGATCTGGCATCGGGCAGGCAGAAGAAAACTGCCGTCAGGGTCAACGGCAGGTCAACAGCGCATTAAATGGGGGGTCTTCTAGGCGCGGGTTCAACAGTTAAAGGCGGATGTGGAGAATGTTGAATCATTCCCGCACTCTAGCAGAGAGTATCCATTTAGTTACATCATTCAATATGCCGTAAATAACTATTACGGCCCTTCGGGCCGTGCGGGGCGGCTGGTCAATGAGCACTCGGATTCACAGAACGGCTCCGTTCAGGTTTAATCAAAAAAACCAATCTGGCAGGATAGCGCCGGTAACGTAATCTGCTCAAATAGGGTGTTGTAACTAATTGGCGGCCGCTGTAATGAAAGAAAGGCGTCCCGGGAGGGTCATTTTCACAATGGCAGTGCCCTGATTTTCAGGCCACCGCCAGATGATGAGCGAATAAGGATTACTTAAGAACCCGAACCGTTTTTACATCAATCTCAACACTGTTCCAGTCTTTATCAACTTCACCTTCAAGACGGACTTTATCACTCGGTGATAACGATTGTCCCATCCAGCGCTTGTCATCAATATCGACATTAATCGTTCCGGTAGCATCTTTGAACTCATAAAGTTCATGCCCCACTTGTCTGATGATGTTACCTTCCAGAACGACCCATGCGTCATCACGCAGCGTCTTAACCTGAGCGACAGAAGAGACGCCGGGTGTCGGACCTTTAAATCCGCCCTGAGAATACCCCTGCCCTGCTGGATTAACAAAACCTTCCTGTGCAGAAACTCCAAAACTCATACCGGCAAACAATGCTGCTAAAAGAATCTTTTTCATATTTATCTCCGTTAAAATTGTCGGGCTAATTTACGATGCAGATCTTAACGGGATCTTAAGAAAAGTGATTACCTCCATGTGTTTTAAAAATGTAATGAGCATGATGAGCACGATAAATCCGCATCAGAAAAACAATCAAAGTTTAATCCATGTTGTTAAAAAAATAAATTAATCGATAAACAGTTACGTGAGTGGTGAATTTTTAACATTCAGTGTATTATGGTCATTGTTACGCTTTCACTTTGCATCATTTCATATAAATCCCATAGCTAACATGTCTGTTAACGGATATTATTTCCTGGCATAGATATATCCCAGTATTAAAACATTATGTATCGCAGTTTTGCTCATTAACTATTTTTTTCTTTTTACAACCACTCAACTGAGTGGTTTTTTTTATACCTGGTTCCCGATGATAGTAACAGAACCCAGTAACGCTGAGTATGCAGTGTATCGACAACGGCTCCCATTCGGAATGCAGCCCTTTCTGGCATTAAAAGGGTAAGAATGTTGCCTGATACTGTCTGAAAATGCATAAAAAGAAGAGGAGAGTGGTGATAGCCTGATGCCCCCCCAAACTGACAAGAGATAAAGGAAAATGCGGAATTTACCGAAGAGCGGAGATTCGCCAGCGTGAGCCTCCGAATAAATGCGTTTAGTTCAGTCTTTGAGCATCAGCCTATGCTTCTTACAGATTCATTTTTGGGATTCGAGCTTAAGTTTCTTTTCCTCTACCTTGCTGGTTTTCTTCCTGATTCTCTCAGTACAAACTTCTGCCTTTGCTTCCGCAAGTACTGGTCGCAAAACAATCAATACCCGCCATGGTTGCTTACTCCTGAGCAACCCATGATATTGATCCAGATCATTCTCATCCTGATAAAGAGGCAAACTGCCGGATTGTTAGCATGTCGTTTAACAATCACAGCGAATAATGCCGCATCTTCTTAAAAAGAAACGACAGGAAAGTAAAATGACATCTTTTAATTCTGGCAAGAAATTCGCTTTTGCTATAGCGATGATAACTTCTGTTATGTCCCTTTCCGCCTGCTCAAGCAATTATGTGATCTCCACCAACGATGGGCACATGATTACGACTCATGGCAAACCCGCAAAAGATAAAGAAACAGGCATGATCTCTTATAAAGACACGGATGGAAACATGCATCAGTTACAACAGCACGATGTTAAAGAGATTGTGCAAAAGTAAATCTGCTTTAATAGCACTCTTAATCATTATCCTGAAAATCTGATTCTGTGGGAAAACTGAGCAATGAAAATTTCTGTAATTGGCTTTGGCTTATTATTGTGTGCATCCTCCTCTGCCATGGCCATTGGCCTGAATGCTGAACAAAGTAAAAACACCTCGGTACTGGACGCAGAAATCGGCCGTTCATCCGGCGGGCTTTATGTTGATGGTCAGTGGATCAAAAATACGGCGGATGGTGTTCAGATTGGTCAGGCGGGTACCGGTTATAACCTTGAAATTGGACCTGTGATGCTGACGGCTGGCGTTAAAGCCGCTTACATCGGCGGCAAAAAAGGAGATAACGGCGTTGCGTTTCCTGTTGGCGGCGGTGTGAAAATCAATCTGCCCGCTAATTTTGCGTTGTATGGAGAAGGTTATTCCGCCCCGGAACAGCTGACCAACAGCGTTAAGAATTTCGTTGAGGCCAATGGCGGTGTCAGCTGGTCACCTGTGGATCCACTGGTGTTAAAAGTGGGCTATCGCTATGCGGGTGTTGATGGCAAAGATGGACGTCCGGGACATACCCTGATCGATGGTCCCTATATCGGTGGCGGCCTGACATTTTAACGTCGGATGACTCTTCCCTTTTTTTGTGGTGAGGAAACCCTGCCGATCGGTTTCCTTACTCAATCACTCGTCTCAACTCAGGCGGGGAGCACTGAGAAACAGATTATGAAACCTCTTATGCTGATGTTATTTACTCTCTGTCTGACCGGATGTGTGCAGTATAAATGGGTCAAGCCAGATGCATCTGAACAGCAGGAAACAATAACGGAAACAGCCTGTCGGGCCCAGGCACTGCGGGATTTACCCCCTGACAATGTCGTTAGCGGTAAATACACCTCAAAAGACAGTAAATATAAAACCACTGACACCGATTACTCCACCAGCGACGCCAATGAAAGCCAGCGAGAGATACTGGTTAAAGATTGTATGTTTAAAAGAGGCTGGCAACAGATCGAGGTACAGCAATAGCCCCATTCCCCTGACTGAGGCCAGGTCAATCCCTGGCCAGCTCTAGTCAGCGTCAGAGGTCAGGTTCAGGTTTTATTTCTGTATCATCCTCTTGCCGATCAGTACGCTGCCGCCGGCACCGTTCCGAGCAATACAACACCTCGTCCCAGCATCGTTCCCACTTTTTTCGCCATGACATCGGTTTATTACACGTTTTGCAGTAGCGAACCGGTAATGACTTTTTATTGCCTTTGAACACGCCAGTCTCTCCTGAGAACCCCTTATATCGCTGACAATAGCGTCTCTTATACAGTTTAGCTTGCTTGTGAGTAAGTATTGAGGGCAATTGAGATCGCACTGTTTACCGCTTCATCGGCGCATAAGGCAATATGGTACCCGGATGATGTGGCTCAGGTTGCCTTGATTAGCGGACAGCCTCTCTGGCCCCATACGGCGGCTAAAAAGTCATTACGCCCCTAAATAATCAATCCAGGGTCATACAGGTCACGCGTGAATCTGACTGTTTTATCCCCCTTTACTGGGGTTTGTCTCTCCAGGCTTTTAAAACAAAGCCATAACCCGTCTGGTGATGATCGCCTTAACCAGAACGTTATTTAAGTGATAAATTAATCTGATTTCATGGCCTTAGATATTGTCTGAATAAATCAGCCGCCTGATGGTTATTTTTTAGTAATTTTGCTATGCGTCCTTTACAACCCTATTATGGTGGCCTCATGGACATATCCAGCCT
This sequence comes from Pantoea sp. JV6, assembly GCF_025910055.1. NCBI lineage: Bacteria > Pseudomonadati > Pseudomonadota > Gammaproteobacteria > Enterobacterales > Erwiniaceae > Pantoea > Pantoea sp. JV6. The sequence goes on from NZ_JAPCIM010000027.1 coordinate 52,698, forward strand.
TATCTGGAGAAGTATGCACGGTGACTGCCTCTCGGAACAAAGCAGGTCCGCGATTAGCGAAGCGATTCTGCTGGAAAAGCGGCGTGAAAGCCTGGTTTATCCATAACGTAACTAAATTATTGAGCATCATCAGATGAGGCACCTTTTTGACATTTTGAGCGAAGAGTGTAAAAAAAAGAGTAACTTTACTTTTGTTTAAGGGTCTTACGTTAATTACAGTTTAAACTCTTTGAGAAAGCGATTAATATGTTGGCGTTGAACTATCGGTTCTGTATTTTGATTCTTCGAAGGCAAGCATCTTAAAAAAGCAGGTCTGACGAAAAGCATCAGCGTGAACCCGCTCTGTATTTTATTATCTGAACATGACTATGGTGACTTTGATGAGTGACACTCTCAACAGCTTGAATAATATCCGTACCCTTCGCGCAAACGCTCGCGAGCTTGACCTTGCTGCCCTGGAAGAAATGCTGGAAAAACTGTCGGTTGTGGTGAGTGAGCGACGTGAAGAAGCACAGGCTTCTGAAGCAGCTAATCGTGAAAAAGCTGAGAAACTGGCAAAATACCGTGAATTACTGTTGCAGGAAGGTATCGATCCTAACGAACTGTTAAATGGTATGCCGACTGCACCAGCCGTGAAGAAAAAACGCGCGCCTCGTCCGGCTAAATATCAGTACACCGACGAAAATGGTGAGGTTAAGCAGTGGACTGGCCAGGGCCGTACCCCATCTGCTATTAAATCTGCCATTGATGCAGGTAAATCGCTGGATGATTTCCTGATTTAATCCAGTATGCATAATGAAACACCGCCTGCATCAGGCAGGCGGTTTTTTCACCATAAATGGTCAGGTTCAAGCATCTCAATTACCGGCCAGCCTGTACCCTTTCCTTTCTCATCTTGTTATTGTCTCTCCATCCATAATCCTGCTCAGGCGTTACCCTGAACTCAATAACTGAAAAACTTTACGCAGTCACGCAACAGGTAATGGGTTTCATTCTGTTCTCTCAACCGCTTTATTTATTCAGCGATTGCGTGTGGCGGCTGTGATAATTTCCAGTCCGATCTGCTGACCATAAGAGAGCTCTAGCGTATTGCCATCAGGATCGGCAAAAAATGCCCAGTATCCGACTGGCACACCAGATTGCTGCGCGTCGCGTCGCAACACACCTTCGAGCCGTGCGAGTGCCACTTTTTCATCTATCTCTTCACGGCTGCTACAGGCCACCCCTATATGACCAAATGGACCCAGCGGCGTATCTACACTGTTGTCAGATTGCACCAGCACCAGCGCAAAAGGTCGGGTTAAATCCGACAGCCACGCCACTTTCTGTGCTTCAGGAATGCCAGGTTCACGCTGATGTATCACCTGCATCCCGGCATAACGCTGATAAAAATCTACGCTCTTCTCTAAATCCCGTACCTGTAAAGCAAGATGAGTGAAACCGGTATCGTTTGACATGGCCGCTCCCTGTTTAAGTTGAGCAGTCACCATGCCACAGGCAGGATTAAGGATTTGATCACGGATGCTCAGCCGCTACGTTCTTCACACATGGCCTGGTTACGCCCTGCCCGTTTCGCGTGATACAAAGCCTCATCCGCGCGCGCTATCAGCGATTCTTTTTCCTGTTGTGAGTCTGAAGCAAGATAGACGGCGCAGCCTGCACTCAGGGTGACGTGCTTTTGCGGCAGTTCCGTGGTGAGATGCGGAATATCGAGCCTGTTAACAGCGTCGATGATCGATTCAGCGAAGTTCAACGCGGCTGACAACGGCTGTCCGGGCAAAATAATGGCAAACTCTTCGCCGCCATATCGGGCCGTAAGTTCGTTTTTGCGGCGGGCGGCGTTCTTCAGAACAGTAGCCACTTTTTTCAGGCAGTCGTCACCCGCCACATGGCCGTAGGTATCGTTGAAACGTTTAAAATAATCGATATCGAGCAGGATTAATGACACCGGCTGGCCACTGCGCTCCGCGTTCTGCAGGCATTCAGTCAGCATGTGATCAAAATGGCGCCGGTTGGCAACACCCGTCAGCCCGTCACTCTGTGCCAGATTTTCCAGTGCGCGATTAGCCGCGGTCAGATCATCGCGTAATCGGGTCAGCTCAAGCTGATAACGCAGCGTATGCCGTGCCTGACGCAGTACAAATGCACCCAGTAAAAGAATAACAATCAGCAGCGCCAGGCTCAGAATCAGATCATGTACCCAGCTCTTGAGCCAGTGGTTAAACAGCGCGCGCTTGTCATATCCCGCGGCCACCACCAGCGGGTATCGCTGTGAGCGGACAAAGCCAAAGATGCGTTTTTTACCATCAAGCGCAGCGGTCCACTGACCGCTGCCTTTATCCGCATGGGCCAGCATCCTGAGGAAAAGCGGACTCACTGAGAGGTTTTTGCCAATGTAGCTATCCGGCATCGGACGGGCGTAAAGCACGGTACTGTCTGCCAGCATCAGTACCAGTACATCGCCTTCGCTAAGTTCATAATAGCTGTAGAAACGGCGGAAATAGTCCACTTTGATGGTGGCGAGTAAGACGCCCCGAAAGCCGTTAAAGGCATCGTTCACACGCAGCGTAACCGGGATCACCAGCTCGTGAGTGGTGCGGCTGCGAAGCACCGGGCCGACGTGCAGGGTATCGCGCGGGCTGGTGCGGTGATAATCGAAATATTCACGATCGGAATTATTGATGTCAGGCGGTATCCGGCTCATAGAAGTGGCTATCCATTTCCCCTGCGCATCATAGTAGAACAAACCGTGTAGTTGTGGCAGGTGGCTCTGCAACAGGCGCATCGTCTGGCTCAGCGCCTCGCCATCTACACCGGTTGTGGCAATCTGCTTTTCGAGCTCGCGTTGCACCTCGCGCAAAGAGAGCTCGGTCTGCAAAAATGTATCGTCCGCCTGGCGCGCCTGTGACAGTGACAGATTAACCGCCGTATCTTCAGCTTTATCGACGGTTTCATTCCAGTCTTCCCGCAGCGTCCACACATTTAAGCCAATCACCGCCACGCTGAGCAATACGCCTGAAAGGATAATACTTCTTAGCAGCGGCGAGATTTTTGGCGCTGAACCCTCATTTTTTTGGCGAAACTTCATGCCTGTCCTTAATAAACCCTGTTGACTGATTTAAGCACAGTTAATCAAAAGCAAAAATGCAAATCCCACAATCCTGTTTCAACAATGATAATCCGCAATTAACCAGCAGATTTCGCTTAAAATTTCTTCTTTATTGGTTCAACCAGCACCATTAATAGAGGATTAATAGCGAATAAGACTACACTAGCGCTTCAAATATCACGTGGGTAAATGTTACCCTTGCCAGCTGAATAATTTGCACTTCATTGATTAATTTGAGTATTTGAGGATTTGTTATGAGTAAGAACCTGAGCAGCCTGAACAATATCCGCACGCTTCGTGCAGAGGCGCGCAATATGGCTTTGGATATGCTGGAAGAGTTACGCCAGAAATTAGAGACCGTGGTAAATGAACGTCGTGAAGAGGAAAACGCGCGAGCAGCGGAAGCGCGTGAGAAAGCAGAAAAACTGGCGTTCTACCAGGAGCTGTTAATGGAAGAAGGGATCAACCCGGCGGAGCTGGTGAAGAGCGCATCCCCCTCGGTAACCGGCAAAAAGAAACGCGCAAAGCGTCCGGCGAAATACCGTTACAATGACGAAAATGGTCAGGTTCGTTACTGGACGGGTCAGGGCCGAACGCCCTCCGTAATTAAGGCGGCCATTGAAAACGGCCAGTCGCTGGATGATTTCCTGCTGTAGTCGCATTTATTTCTGCCGGAATAGTGACCGTCATTACGCGGGAATATTCCGGCAGGCAAAGTCACAGGCGCAGAAATTCATCCGGGCCTGGTCACTCATCGTCCTGTCGTAATGTCTCATCACTCATCACCGGATGCGGCCCCCGAAATGTCCGGCGACACTCGCTGGGAGAGACGCCAAACCGGGATTTAAAACGCTGACGAAATGACACGGGCGAATCAAAACCCGCCTTTTCTGCCACACATTCAATGCTGATGCCGGTGGTTTCGAGTAAAAGCTGGCTGCGTTGCAGACGCTCTGCTGTCAGCCACTCTCCCAGGGACATGCCTGTCGCCTGGTGAAAATGACGCGTCAGCGTTCGCCTGCTCATGCTGAGCGTCCGCGAAAGTGAGTCAAGATCCTGCGGCTGATCCAGATTCTGTCGCAGGGACGCCAGCAACGCGTTGATCTTACTGTCACGCGTTGTTTCCGGAACGGGTCGCTCAATGAACTGCGCCTGACCGCCTTCACGGTAAGGCGGCACCACCATGCGTCTGGCTACCCGATTAGCCATGGCGCTGCCATAGTGGTGACGGATGATATCCAGGCAGCAGTCGATGCCCGCCGCGGTGCCGGCAGAAGTGATCAGACGAGTGTCACGGGTATAAAGAGCATTACTGTCGAGGTGAACCTGCGGAAAGCGCTCGCTGAAGTCACGCTCAAATTCCCAGTGAGTGGCAGCACGATGCTTATCGAGCAAACCTGCATAAGCCAGTACGTAAGTGCCCAGACATAGTCCAACGATCTCTGCGCCGCGCTGCCAGGCTGCCACTAGCTTATCAAGCAGCGCCTGCGCAGGTTTTTCAGCCGGATTATGCCAGTAGGGCACGATAATAATGTCCGCCTGATCAAGCGGGTCAAGACCCTGTTCCACCGTAATTGACAACCCCATCTCTGAGATGACCGGGCCTGGTTTCAGTGCGCAGATATCAACATGAAACAGATCCGGCTGCGGCAGGGCTGAGCCGAACAGAATACAGGGAACTGAAAAATGAAACGGACTAAAACCGGCCGTTGCCAGCACCGCGACTTTCAGAACAGCCATCCTCTCCCCTTATTGTGTGGCAGCGTAGTGTTGAGACCTCACAGCACAATTGTGCCGGGTTAGTGCCACGACGCTCAGAACGTCATTGTTTCACCATCTTCCGGGATCAGCACCTGGTCAGCAATACCCTGTTCGGTAGTCCAGGCACGCAGCTCCGCGCGCGTCAGCAAACAGTGGTTGATCGCCTCCATGTGTGAGGCAACCAGCGTTGCGTCAGGCAGGATATTCAGCGTGCGCTGGGTATCCTCTTTTCCCATGATAATCGGGCCATAGAGATCGTTGGTTGCATTGCCGATATTCATTACCACCACCTGTGGTTGAAAGCGTTGCAGCGCTCTGACATAAGGTTTAACCCACACGGTATCGCCAGCTATATAGAGGGTTTTTTCTGCCGGATGGGTAAAGACCAGACCACAGGCGTCACCCAGAATATCGCCCATCACTTTGTCGGCATATAAGGCATTGCTGCCGTGCTGACCGTCGGTTTTATAGATTGTCAGGCCATCAACAAATGGATTCTCATCCTGCAGCACGCGAACATTTTCAAAACCCTGCGAACGAATCAGCGCTGCATCCGTTTCGTTCTGGCTGTAGATCATCATCGTCTTCGGCACTAGATGCTGCGCAGCCTCATCCCAGTGATCCATATGCGTGTGAGTGATAATAACCGCATCGACTGCCAGCAGTGCAGCGACCGGGACAGGCAGCTCAACCATCGGATTTCTAAGATGGGGACGGGCATTTCCGGCAAACCCGGGCCAGGCCTCTTTTTCGGCCAGCATCGGGTCGATCAGGAATTTTTTGCCTGCATAGTCCAGTAGCAGGGTGGCATTACGAATCTGGGTCAGCTTCATTTTGGCTCCGTAAACAGTCTCAGTGAAATCAGCCAGGCTTACTGGCTACCATCAGGTTAATTTACGGCACTGTTTACCTGCGCGTAACAGGCTCAAAGGACAGTGTTCGATGGAATCGGGCCAAACTGCACTATTTTCTTGTGGCAGGGTATCTATCGGTGCTGGCGTCGCGACGAGACAGCCCTGAATGTTCAGGAATGGCAGGCGTTCCGGAAGTTGCTTTTAACTCTTTACCGACAACGATAACGCTTTCTTCCGGTGTCTGTTTAAAGCATTGCCGGTTAAGGTATTAGTAGCTCTGGCGCGTCCCGGACCTGTGTTCTGATTATCAACCTTTGACAGGAGAGTCTGTGAACGACTTATGGAAATTGCACTGGCTTGAGGCATCGGGTGATGTTGGGCCCTATAAATCGTCAATAGTCAGGGCCGCTGAGCTCGCCTGCGAGCACCTCTCCTCCGTGACACGTGTCCCTCGTCTGGATATTCTGGTTCAGTGCATGCCGGAGGCAGTAATACCTGAAACCGGTTTTGCAGGCCGGGCTTACGGGCCCACCCTGTTCGGCCTGGCCATTGACCCGGCAAATCCGAATCTGCCCGGGATGCTGGAAAATGGCACGCTGGTGCGGCATATCGTGCATGAAGTCCATCACTGTTTGCGAATGCGCGGGCCGGGATATGGCTGGACGCTGGGTGAAGCGCTGGTCAGCGAAGGTCTGGCGGGTCAGTTCGTCTGCTGGCTGCTTAAAACGGCAGCAGAGCCCTGGGAGCAAGCCATAGAGCTAAGCGAGTTGCAGGCTAATCCAGTGCCGCTGACCACGCTGCAAAGTCCTCATTATGATCATTCTGCCTGGTTCTTCGGCACGGGTGACTTTCGCCGATGGTATGGCTATACGTTGGGCTACCAGATGGTTGCCGCATGGCGACGTGATAACGCGGAATGCGCTACAGAGAAATGGTTCAGCGTGACAGCCGATGAGGTGATTGCCGCGGGGCTGGCTAAGGGATTGCTGACAAATTGAGGATAAAAAAATGCCGCAGCAGGCTGCGGCATGTCATTTCAGATTCGCATCAGAAATCGGCTTTCAGAACCACACGGTAATTGGCTTTACCGGCGCGAACGTGATCCAGCGCTTTATTGATGTCAGACATCGGGAAGAACTCAACCTGTGGCGCAATATCCGCACGCGAGGCGAGTCGCAGCAGCGAACGCAGCTGGCCTGGTGAGCCGGTTGATGAACCGGTCACCGCTTTGTCGCCCAGGATCAGATCGAAAGCACTCACTTCAATCGGCTTCATCACGGCACCCACGGTGTGGAATTTACCCTGAGGTGCCAGCGCAGCGAAATAAGGTTTCCAGTCCAGGTCGACCGCCACAGTACTCAGGATCAGGTCAAAACGGCCTGCCTGCTTTTTCAAAGCTTCTGGATCACGGCTGTTAACCACTTCATCCGCGCCCATATCCAGGATCGACTGCTTCTTATCTGGCGTTGAGCTGAATGCCACCACTTCGGCACCCATCGCGTGCAGAATCTTGATTGCGATATGGCCCAGTCCGCCGATACCAATCACACCCACACGGCTGGTTGCCGTGATGTTGCTCATCAGCAGCGGTTTAAACACGGTGATACCGCCACACAGCAGCGGACCGGCGCTCGCCACATCCAGTTTTTCTGGCAGCGGAATAACCCATTGCCAGTCAGCACGCAGCTTCTCGGCAAAACCACCTTTGTTCATGATGGTCGGGATGCTGCCCTGCTGACAGTTAACCTGCTCGCCGTTAATACAGGCATCGCAGTGCTGACAGCTTTTTGCTGTCCAGCCGATTCCTACACGCTGGCCGACTGAAAGACCTTTGTTCTTAGCCGCTTCGCCCAGGGCTGAAACCCGGCCAATCACTTCATGTCCTGCAATCACCGGGAACTGAGAGATGCCCCACTCGTTGTCGATCATCGACAGATCTGAGTGGCAGACGCCACAATATTCGACCTGGACTTCGACTTCTTCGGCTGCCAGTTCGGCGGCATCGTACTCATAGAGTTCAAGGGCCTGGCCAGCCTGCATGGCTGCATAACTTTTAATTTTCATTCATACCTCTGCGTGGTTAATCACCGACAAGTGTAACAACTGAAAGCCCGCCCTGCCTGGTCGTTACGCTTACACCGCACTTTTTTGTCTTTTATGCTGATAAATCAGGCCTTAACCTGCGCACCGGAAAGAGTTTGTAACACCTTGAGCTGCGCGACGGCCTCCTGCATTGCATCCATCCCCTGCGTCAGTTCACGCAGGCTGCCAAGATGCTTCGCAATATCAGCGCGCTCATGTCGCGTCTGTTGATTCATGGCCGCCAGCGTATCGGCTGCACTGATACTGCGCTCTGCCATCTGGGCGGCGGTCTGCGCCGAATCACTGGCCACCAGCCGGATACGTGAGATGGTGCTGACTGCCTCACCGATGTTACTGGCCGTAGCTTCAGCCTGCTCTTTTGAGGAGTGCGCCAGACGACGAACTTCGCCCGCGACCACAGCAAATCCCCGCCCAGCCTCGCCTGCACGAGCCGCTTCTACTGCGGCATTCAGCGCCAGGATATTGGTCTGGAAAGCAATATTGCTGATGCCATGCGTAATCTCATTGATGCCGTTGGAAATTTTCTCCAGATCGTCCAGACCATCATCCAGCCGGCCCTGCGCCTGCTGACTCTCGGTGGCGATGTTACTGATGTTACGGATACTGCTCTCTGCCAGGCTCAGGGTTTCTCCCTGGCTCTGAGTGGCTGTTTCCAGCACCGGCAGCGCCTCCATCAGCGGCGTCAGCGCCTGCTGATAAGTGATAACCCGATCCAGCACCCGCGTCTGGATGCTGTTCAGCGCTTCCCAGCGGCGCAACGCTCGCTGCGCGTAGTGTGCCGCGTAGCCGGCGTACTCTACCGGGAACTGGCTCATCGCTTTGACGTCATGATTAAAGAACACCAGCGCGGAGAGCGTCTGATTGATGGGCACACCCAGGATTTCGCCGAAGCTGGAAAAACCGGCGGCGGCAATGCCTTTGAAGAAATGGGCATTATGCAGCTTATCGGCATTACCGACACGGCGCAGGATACAGTCGTTCATCAGGATCGCCGCGGGTTTGCCATGCTGAGCGGTAAAAGCCTGCCACTCCTGCTGCGTCGTCTGTTTAAAGTCTTTCTCTTCCATCAGGAACAGTCGATCGCCAAACTCAAGATCGCAGAAAAAGTGTACGCCGCCCGATTCAATTTTGGCGATCGAGCGAATAAAGTACTCGCCGCCAACTTTAACGCCAAAAGTGAGTCCCTTTAGCCGTTCGCTCAGTTGCGCTTCGTTGCAGTTGAGATGTTCACACAGCGCCGCAACAAACGATTGCTGCTGCCCCTGGCGGTTAAATACTGACGTTACAGTACGCGCAACCGGATCGGCTTCAGCAATCAGCCAGCTCTGATCGCGTGGCGTAAAGTTCTGGCTTTTAAAAGGAGCAAATGATTTTCCTGGCGCCATCTGGCAGAACACAATCACAGCCTTGCCCTGCAACACCCTGCCACCTGTACCAATCCAGGTGCCATCAAAGGTGATTTTACCCCCGGCAGAACCGCCAATCGCCAGGCAGGGAAAGCGCCCGCTGTTATACCAGGCCTGCATCAGAAAGCCTTCGGATGCCGACAATCCGTCACAGTAAATCATGGCGAAAGTACGATCGGCCGAGAGCGGCATCCGCACTTGCAAGCGCGCCAGCTCCTGCTGGATGGCGGTGATGCGCTGGCTGGCCGTCTGCGTGTCGGCGACATGCAGATCAACAATATGCGTCTCATGGCGTGCGATCAGTGTGTCCGGCAGCCAGAGGTAGCTTCCCTCCGGGCCATTGCCATCACAGTAGGTGCTTTGCGATCTGCTGCTGCTCAGCGCGCCGTTGGAAGAGAGCGTCAATACCGTCAGGTCGGCGGAATTGAATCGCTGCCAGGCCTGACTGACCCGCTGAAAATCGGCTTCAGGCGGAACGAAGGTCATCAGGATGCCGCCCGCCCGCGAGCTTAAACCCACGGAGGCCAGTGAATCTGGCAACGCACGACAATCGTAGGTGCCATTGGCAGGCTGACTGCTACGCCTAAGACGGGCAACAGGCAGGTGTCTTTTGATCGTCTTAATGATCGACATATTATTATTTTCGCTTTTATTTGAGTAATTTGCGCTTAAATTAGCGCTTTCTGGTGTGTATAAAAGGAGGGCTAAAAGCAGGTCCGTTCGCGTTCAGAACTCGTCGCGGAGTGCCGGGTTCATCAATGATCGGCGCACTCAACGCCTATTGGTTATCGCCAGTAGCGGGAAAACCTTTAACGATTGCTGCAGTTGGTTTAATGGATGAAGATGTTATATTTTCGTAGCATAAAATAAGCTTTAGCGTGATTTTACCGGGAAGATATAAGGCTGTGCGGGTGACTGATGTTTACTGTTTGCGATACAGACTCATCAGTGCGACAATTGTAATGTCAAGTGTAAATACAAAGGAACTCGCTATGGGCACAATTAACATTCGAATCGATGATGACCTGAAGACACGATCCTATGCTGCGCTCGAAAAAATGGGTGTGACTCCTTCTGATGCGCTGCGCCTGATGCTTGAATATATTGCAGATAATGAACGTCTTCCCTTTAAGCAAACGTTACTCAGTGACGAAGATGCGGCGTTAGTAGACATAGTTAAAGAACGCCTGCGAAACCCTGAGCCTGTCCGGGTCACACTGGATGACCTTTAATGACCTGGCAACTGGAGTTCGATCAGAGGGCACTGAAAGAGTGGCGCAAGCTGGGGCCGACAGTACGTGAACAGCTTAAAAAGAAGCTGGCTGAGTGTCTTGAGTCACCCAGAATTGAGGCGAACAAACTCAGCGGGATACCTGACTGCTATAAGATCAAGCTAAAGTCATCCGGTTATCGACTTGTATACCAGGTTATTGATGACCGGGTGGTGGTTTTTGTGGTGGCTGTCGGGAAAAGAGAGCGCTCAGAGGTTTATTCTGCCGCTTCCAGGCGTCTCTCTTAAACAGGCGACTTCACCGCTAACAAACAAAGCGGCGCTATTCCTGTTTACCTGTCACTCTGCTGGTTCCAGTGCTGTTCGCAGCGCTCCCGAGCTTCGGCAGGCAGGTCGCGTAAATCTGGCAGCGTGTCGCCGGAACCGTAGCCCATTGATCCCCTCGCTTCCTGCTGTTCATCCTGCGCGGCGAACGTGATTTTCTCATCCAGCTGCTGCCAGCTATCGCCCTGCTGCCGGTAGATGACAGCAAAAGTGGGCGTCTGTGCATCATCGCCGTAAATCTCATATTTCTGCTTCTGCTCGTCAGAGCCCAGCTCAAGCGTATCGATTAAGGTCGCATTACTCATAGCACTCTCCTTTTTCGTCAGGTCTGTAAGCGTAGTTCATCACCTACGGCCCTGCCGACACTATCCCCCTTCGAAAAATTAACATCACTATTATCAATCAATTAAGTATGTGCATTTGCATAAACGAAGCGGACGACTATGCTTGCAGATGTGACTAGCTAGTCCTTTTTATCTAATGGAACATTGATATGAGGTCTTCCTATGACACAACAGAAATACAGAGGTGGTGCCGGCAATTTTGCCAACGATCCAGAACGGGCGAGTGAAGCTGGCAGTGCAGGAGGCAAGGCCAGTGGGGGCAATTTCAAAAACGATCCTGAAAAAGCCAGGGAAGCCGGTCGGAAAGGAGGCAAAATTAGTCGCCGTCCTTCTAAGTAATTCTGAATAAAGCGCTTTAGGACGTATTACGCCATGGAATGGCATCTATTCCAATAAGTTTCATCATGCCCCCTCTTTTAGCCTTAATGCCTCTCTGACCAGGGTAAAAGCGGGTGAATGTTGCTTGCGGCTGGGATAGTAGAGGTAATAGCCGGGAAACGGCTCGCACCAGCGCTCCAGCACGCGGATCAAGGTGCCCTGCTCCAGCCCTTCTGCGACTTCCTGCTCAGGCAGGAAAGCGATCCCCAGCCCGGCGAGAGCCGCTTCTGCAATGTGTGCCGAAGTGTTGAACGTCAGTTGTCCATCTACCCGCACATTTAACGGCCCCTCTTCACCGTCAAACTCCCAGACGTACAACCCACCCGCTGTCGCCTGCCGCATGTTAATGCAGTTGTGATGCAGCAAATCTTGCGGAACCTGCGGCGCAGCATGACGACGAAAGTAGTCGGGCGTGGCCACCGCAGCCATCCGTAATGGCGGGCTTATCGGCATCGCCACCATGTCTTTATCAATGGTGTCCCCCATCCTGACCCCTGCATCAAATCGATCGGCCACGATATTGCGTAAGCCATGATTAGCATCGAACTCAAGCCGGATATCAGGATAAGCCGCCAGCAATGGCGTCAGCTTTGGCATCAGGAGTGAGCTCAGAATATGCGGCCCGCAGGTGATCCGTACCGTGCCGGCTGGCTTGTCCCGCATCGCGGTCAGCATATCCAGTTCCGCCTCAATTTCATCGAACCGATTGCCAATCGCCTGGATTAACCGTTCACCCGCCGCGGTCGGTGAGACGTTACGGGTCGTGCGGGTAAGCAGCCGAATCTCCATCCGGTTTTCCAGCGCGGTAATGGTCTGACTCAATGCAGGCTGCGTCACGCCCAGCAGCGCTGCCGCGCGGGTAAAGCTGCCCTCACGCGCCACGGTAATAAAAGCCTGCAGGTCATTCATGTTGCGCTTCATACTGCACTCCCGCCGATAGATTTATAAGTTCTGGTTATAACCCCATTAAGGATTCATTAGCTAGTCAATATAAAGCGGAACAGTAAAATTTCCTGAGTTCATCAGCACCGCAAACAATGAAACAGGACACAACATGACTTCCACGGAAACAACTGACTGTTCCCCCCGGCATAAAGAAGCGCACTGGGGTGGTGTATGGGCAATGACGCTGTGTGTATTCGCGCTTATCGCCTCTGAATTCATGCCGGTCAGCCTGTTATCGCCGTTATCACAAGATCTGGCGGTCAGCGAAGGTCTGGTCGGACAGGGCATCGCTATCTCCGGCGCACTGGCAGTGATCACCAGCCTCTCAATAACCCGCATCGCAGGGAACCTCGACCGCAAAATTCTGTTGCTGGCGCTCACGCTGGTAATGGCACTATCCGGATTGATGGTGGCGATGGCACCCAACTATCTGACTTACATGACTGGCCGGGCATTGATTGGCGTGGTGATTGGCGGTTTCTGGTCGATGTCAGCAGCGGTCGCTATCCGGCTGGTCCCCTCCGGGCAGGTGCCGCGCGCGCTGGCCATTTTCAACGGCGGCAATGCGCTGGCGACGGTTATCGCTGCACCGCTGGGCAGCTATCTCGGTTCTGTCATTGGCTGGCGCGGGGCTTTTTTCAGCCTGGTGCCGGTAGCCTTGATCGCCCTGATCTGGCAAACGTTCACGCTGCCATCGATGCCGGTCAACTCGGCCCGGCAGCGCAGCGGAAAAATTCTGCAGCTGCTGCGTTCGCCGCTGGTTACGGTGGGTATGACCGCCTGCGGCCTGCTCTTTATGGGCCAGTTCACCCTGTTTACCTATCTCCGTCCGTTTCTGGAAACCGTGACGCAGGTTGACGTTTCTGCGCTGTCGCTGGTGCTGCTGACCATTGGTGTCGCCGGCTTTATCGGCACGCTGATTATCAGTGCTGTTTTGCAGCGCGGATTCTATCTGACCCTGATGATCATCCCGTTGATTATGGCGCTGGTTGCGCTGCTGCTCATGGTGTTCGGTCATCACCTGTGGCTGGTGGCGCCACTGCTTGGCATCTGGGGACTGGTGGCAACAGCGGCACCAACCGGATGGTGGGCCTGGATCGCCAGAACCTTTCCGGATAATGCCGAGATCGGTGGCGGATTAATGGTGGCCATCGTACAGCTGTCGATTGCTTTGGGGTCGACGCTGGGTGGCCTGGCCTTTGACCATGCAGGCTGGCAGACCACCTTTGCTATCAGCGCCACATTACTGGTCACTGCCGCCGGACTGGCGATGATCACCGCCCGTAAAGAAAGCGCTGCCTGATAGCAGATGCGTTGTTTAACCGGGCAACCCGTTGCCCTGACGTCGTCAACCCCGATAAGGATCTTCTTATGAGAGCATTAACCCTGATGTTTGGACTGTTGATCAGTTCATTTGCGGCCAGCGCTGCCGATATGTCACGCGGCGCCGATAACTTTTATCAAAGCGAGAAAGTCACCCGCGAGAAAGTCACCTTTAAAAACCAGTATCAGATGGGTGTGACCGGCACCCTGTACAGACCGAAAGAGGCCGGTAAAACGGCGCGCCTTCCGGCAATTGTGGTAGGTCATCCGATGGGCGCAGTCAAAGAGCAGAGCGCCAGCCTCTATGCGCAGAAAATGGCTGAGCAGGGTTTTGTTACCCTGGCAATTGATCTTTCATTCTGGGGCGAAAGTGAAGGTCAGCCACGCAACGCGGTCTCTCCGGATATCTATGCCGAAGACTTCAGCGCCGCCGTGGATTACCTGGGTACCCGCGAATTTGTCGATCGCGACAGGATTGGTGTGCTGGGTATCTGTGGCAGTGGCAGTTTTGTCATCAGCGCAGCGAAGATTGATCCCCGCATGAAAGCCATTGCTACCGTCAGCATGTATGACATGGGGTCAGCCAACCGTAATGCGCTGAATAAAAGCCAGACACTGGCGCAGCGCAAGCAAATCATTGAAGCGGCGGCACAGCAACGCTATGTAGAGTTCACCGGGGGTAAAACTGAGTACACCAGTGGTACACCACATAAAATCGATGCTGATTCGCCTCCGATAGCCAAAGAGTTCTATGATTTTTACCGGACGCCTCGCGGTGAGTTCACCCCGAAAAACAGTTCAGCTGCGCTGACTACGCACCCGACGCTCACCAGCAACGTGAAATTCATGAACTTCTATCCGTTTAATGACATTGAGACCATCTCACCGCGCCCGATGCTCTTCATCACGGGTGATAAAGCGCATTCACGCGAGTTCAGCGAAGATGCGTTCCAGCGTGCGGCACAGCCCAAAGAGCTCTATATCGTGCCTGATGCAGGCCACGTGGACCTTTATGACCGCACTGACCTGATCCCGTTTGCGAAGCTGACCGCCTTCTTTAAACAGCATTTGTAATCTTCCGCTGATCATTGATCCCAGCCCGTCTGCAGCCGCCTGCAGACGGGCTTTCTGCGTTATTGGCCTTTGCGATGGCGGGTCAGGTAGTGCTTCACCAGCACAAAGAAGAGCGGAACAAAGAACAGCGCCAGTACCGTGCCTGCCAGCGTACCGCCGATGATACCGGTGCCGATGGCGATGCGGCTGTTAGCACCGGCGCCCGTCGCCACCGCCAGCGGGATCACCCCGGCGATAAAGGCCAGCGACGTCATCATAATCGGCCGCAGACGGGTTCGCGCTGCCTGCAACGCAGCCGCGCTCAGCGAACTTCCCCGACGAACCGCATCCTCCGCAAATTCGATGATCAGTATCGCGTTTTTGGAGGTGAGTCCGACCGTGGTCAGCAACGCCACCTGGAAGTAGATATCGTTGCTTAATCCGCGCAGTGCCACCGCCAGCACGGTACCCAGCACGCCGAGCGGCACCGCTAACAGCACGGAGAAAGGCACCGACCAGCTCTCATACAGCGCAGCAAGACAGAGGAACACCACCAGAATCGAGATCGCATACAGCGTGGTTGACTGCCCGCCCGCCTGCTTCTCCTGCAGCGAAAGACCGCTCCATGCTCCTGTAGTCCCTGCCGGGAGTTCATTGGCCAGTCGCTCAATGGTGTTCATGGCATCGCCGGAGCTGAACCCTTCGGCGTTCTGCCCCTGTATTTCGTAGGAGGCAGAACCGTTGTAGCGGTTAAGGCTTTCGGGTCCCATGGTCCATCGGGTCGAGGCAAACGCCGAGAAAGGCGTCATGGTGCCCTCACTGTTACGGATGTACCATTTATCCAGATCCGAAGGTGATGAACGATACTGACCGTCGCCCTGAACATAGACCCGCTTTACCCGACCCCGGTCGATGAAGTCATTGATATAGGCACCGCCCCAGGCGCTGGTCAGCGTATCGGTCACGTCATCCAGCTGCAGTCCCAGTGCCACCGCTTTGCTGGTATCAATATCGACCTGCAACTGCGGCGTTTGCGGCAGGATATTGGCCCGCACGCCAAGCAGTTCCGGGCTTTGCGCTGCGCTTTGTAGCAGCTGATCGCGCAGGTTGCCCAGTTGCTCACGCGTGGTGCCACCGCTGGCCAGCAGCTCATAGGTAAAGCCGTTGTTCTGTCCCAGACCCGGCACCGACGGCGGCGTCAGCGCAAAGATCTGCGCATCCCGAATCGACGCCAGCGCGTAGGTGGCGCGCCCGGCAATCGCTTCGGCAGAGTTTTCACTACCCGGTCGCTGATCCCAGTTCTTAAGCTTGATAAACGCCATACCGGCATTCTGCGCAGCACCGCTGAAGTTAAAACCGTTGATGGTGAAGACCACATCAATATTCTGTTTCTCTTCAGTCAGGAACCAGTCAACAATCTGCTGATTGACTGCCTCAGTGCGGCTGGCCGTGGCACCCGCTGGCAATGTCGCCTGAAGCATGATGCTGCCCTGATCTTCAGTCGGCAGGAAGCTACCCGGCAAGCGGGTAAACATCACAAACAGCACAACGCCCATTGCCGCATAAAGCGATACCATGATCAGCGGACGGCGCAGAGTGCTCACCACTTTGTGACGATACTGGCGCTCGGTGGCGGCATAAAAGCGGTTAAAACCGCCAAAGAAGCCTTTACGATGGGGTGAGGTCGGCCGCAGCAACATGCCACACAGTGCAGGCGTCAGGGTCAGTGCCACCACCACGGAGAAGGTCATGGCGGCGATGATGGTGATGGAGAACTGCCGGTAAATCACACCGGTCGACCCGGCGAAAAAGGCCATGGGCAGAAATACCGCGGAGAGCACCAGCGCGATAGCCACCAGCGCGCCGGAGATCTCTTTCATCGACTTTTCTGTTGCCTCACGCGCCGGCAGACCTTCGTCATGCATAATGCGTTCGACGTTTTCGACGACCACGATGGCATCATCCACCAGCAGCCCGATGGCCAGCACCATAGCAAACAGCGTCAGGGTATTGATGGTGTAGCCGCAAAGCGCCAGTACGCCAAAGGTGCCGAGCAGTACCACCGGCACCGCCAGCGCCGGGATCAGCGTCGCACGGATGTTCTGCAGGAACAGGTACATCACCACCACTACCAGCGCGATCGCTTCGATCAGGGTGATCACCACATCCTCAACGGAGATTTTGATGAAGTCAGTGCTGTCGAGCGCATAGGCCACCTCATAACCTTCCGGCATTGAGTGGCGATACTCTTCAACTTTGTTTTTCACCAGCGTCGCGGTGGCCAGCGCATTTGCGCCCGGCGCCAGCATCACACCGACACCCGCCGCAGGATGCCCGTTGAGTCGGGTGGTCATGTCATAGGATTCGCCGCCCAGCTCCACCCTCGCCACATCACCCACGCGTACGATGGCACCGCTTTTGTCGCTTTTGACGATGATGTTTCGGAACTGCTCTGGTGTCTGCAGTCGCGACTGCGCTCTGACCGTGGCGGTGAGCTGCTGATTATCAGGCGATGGCAGGCCGCCGATTTTCCCGGCTGAAACCTGAATGTTCTGCGAGCGTATCGCCGCCGACACATCGGAGGGCTGCAACGCAAAGGAGTTTAGTTTGAAGGGATCGAGCCAGATGCGCATCGCGTACTGACCGCCGAACACCTGGATGTCACCGACCCCTTCGGTCCTGGCCAGCGGCTCCTGCATATTACTGACCAGCCAGTCACCGATATCCGTGCTGTTGCTTTTGCCCGTGGTGTCATACAACCCCATCACCAGCAGGAAGTTTGACTGCGATTTGGTGACGGTAACACCAAGCTGCTGCACTTCGCTGGGCAGACGGGAGAGCGCCTGCTGCACCTTGTTCTGCACCTGCACCTGAGCCGTGTCCGGATCGGTGCCCTGACTGAAGGTGACGGTAACCGACACATTCCCCTGTGAACTGCTGCTGGAGGTAAAATAGAGCAGATTATCCAGCCCGGTAAGCTGCTGCTCGATCACCTGCGTGACGCTGTTCTCCAGCGTCTCCGCAGAAGCACCGGTGTACGTTGCGCTGATATTCACCGAAGGCGGCGCAACATCGGGATATTGTTCAACCGGCAACAGGGTAATGGAGAGCGCGCCAAGCAGCATGATTAAAATGGCAACAACCCATGCGAAAACGGGACGATAAATAAAAAAACGAGAAAACATCAGCGGGATCTCTTCCTTTTGGGCGGGTGCAAAACCTGCATTCCTGCAGGCTAACAAACAGCGTTGATTATAGGGTGTAACCTCAGGCTGAACATCCTGACGTGATCTTTTCTTAAGGCTGGCTGATCGTACCGTGACGCTGCATTTTCGATTTATCGCGGATTTAACTGTGCTGACATCCGATGTGGGCATCAAAGAGAAAGCCGATCCATAACGAATCTGCTGATGCATTAAGCAAAATGGTGAGCCCTGACTATTCTCAAATAAAGGATATTGATCAGGAGAAAACCATGAAATTTTTCTACTTCGTTTCGCTTATCGCCTCTGCCCTCTATTTACTGGCCTTCCTGCCTAAACTCCGCACCCGTCGTGAACCCATAGCCTACTGGGGATGCTGGACTTATCTAGGTGCTAACGCCATTTTCTGGGCAGTTTATGGTGTCATGCATTACATTTGATGTCATTTTTTAAGCAAAGCGGTAAACAGGGATGTTTTGGGCGCTATCCTGCTGATTAATTGGGTTAGCGTGAGCGGGAACGTAGAGATATATCATTTTTGAGTTTTCATCACAGCGACATGATTTTGTGCCTTCTCACAGGCCCGGCAGTTATTCAGGATTGCGAGACGTGCTGGAAAAATCATATAAGGCGGCTACGCTGATTTTCAGCTAACCCTCTGGATTTTAAAGCCTCCCGTCCCGAGGAACACGATGATTTCTTCTTCTGTTCCGTTATGGGATATATTGGCATCACTATCGTGAAATTTTCTCTTCATAACAGGTTATCCCGGCAATGGCTTTGATCCCTAAAAACTACACGCGGCTGGAAAGCGGCTACCGTGAGAAAGCACTTAAAATCTATCCGTGGGTGTGTGGACGCTGCTCACGCGAGTTTGTTTATTCAAACCTGCGCGAACTGACGGTCCACCATATCGATCACGACCACACCAACAACCCGGAAGATGGCAGTAACTGGGAGTTGTTGTGTCTCTATTGTCATGACCACGAGCACTCAAAGTACACCGAGGCTGACCAGTATGGCACCCGTGTAGTGGCTGGCGAGGACGCACAAAAAGATGTCGGTGAGGCAACCTACAATCCCTTTGCTGACCTGAAGTCGATGCTGAATAAGAAGAAGTAATGACTGAACTGTCAGGCTGGCCGACCGGCCTGACAGTGTCGCTTGCCGAAGAGGATCACAACGTCTGGCCGCGGCCAGAACGCAGTGTAGTCCGTCGTGCCAGATGCCACCCTGGCCAGACTCAGCGCGATATGAATCTTTTACCAGCCGGTTATTTCAGATTTTGATATCAGTCATGGCCGGGAGAACCGTACGTCAATCCCCCCCTCACCGACACGCTTTTTGAGGCTATCTGTCGACAGCACCTTTCCTATTGGCGTGTAGCTATAGGAGCTCTGGAATGTCTCGTAAAAAAGAACCAGCGTCTTATTGCCATACAGCATCACATCGCCCTGCTGGATCGTGCCGGGTTTATGCGGATCGCTATTAAGAGCAGCAGGCAGGTCTGCAAACTTCTCATTGCCGTTCAGCTCCTCCATCGTCATGGTCAGCGGGAGTTGCTGTACAAATGCTTTCGCGGTGGCGTTATCAGCCAGCGCAATCTCATACGACTGATGGTTGATCGTCATAATAATCTTCATGGGACGCAGCTCTCCTGCCCGAACCGGGCCACTGGCTTTAACGGGCATCAGACTATAGGTGGAAAGTAAAACCAGCAAAAGTAAGGCTCTTTTCATAAGGTCGCGTTCCGGATTATGGTGCATCTGTTCAGACATGGAGTGCGTTGCTGCGATCGCCGTCCAGCCCTGAATAAACTGGCTCACTTACCCGCCGTTATCTGATGGTAAAGATTTATCCTTCACCCTTTCCCTGCATCATCACCCTGTCGGCGGAACTCGCGCGCCGCTTATTCTGCAACAGCCTGGATGCGCTGCGCTTCATCTGATGTGCTGAACTGATTTGCGGCTTACGTTTCGGACTGTCGAAACATTTTGAGAAATATTTTCCCTGAATAACAGCCGGTTTCCACGTTGTTGCAACTATTTCTGTACCAGGCTTAACAAATAACAACAGAGACAATGTGGAGCATTATGAAAGAGCAAAATCGCACAAATGGCATCGCTCCTTATGGGGGTGCTGCCGGAGGCTGGGGCGCATTGAAGGCGGTTGCCGATGCTATCCGCGGCCAGATGTCTGTGAAACAGGATGTGATCGCCCTGTTTAAAGTCAACCAGCCGCAGGGCTTTGACTGTCCGGGCTGCGCCTGGCCCGACCCGCAACATGCCTCATCCTTTGAGTTCTGCGAAAACGGCGCAAAAGCCGTCTCCTGGGAAGCCACCAGCAAACGCACTACACCGGAATTTTTTGCCGCTCATACCGTGACTGAACTGTGGGAGCGCAGCGCACTGCATCTGGAGGGCGAAGGCCGCCTGACCCATCCGATGAAGTACGATGCCGCTACAGATACCTATCAGCCCATCGAATGGGAGACGGCATTCCGGGAGATTGGAGAACATCTGCGCAGCTACGACGATCCGGACAGCGTAGAGTTTTATACTTCGGGACGCGCCTCCAATGAAGCGGCGTTTCTGTGGCAACTCTTCGCCCGCGAATATGGCACCAATAACTTCCCCGACTGCTCAAACATGTGCCATGAACCGACCAGTGTCGGGCTGCCGGAGTCAATTGGCGTCGGCAAAGGGACGGTAGAGCTGGAAGATTTTGATCACTGCGACCTGGTGCTCTGTATCGGCCACAATCCAGGTACTAACCATCCGCGCATGCTGGGCACGCTACGGGAAGTGTCGAAACGCGGTGCCACTATTGTGGCGATCAACCCGCTGCGTGAACGTGGCCTGGAGCGCTTTACTTCGCCGCAGAGCCCGATTGAAATGCTGTCAATGAGCTCCACTGAGCTGGCATCGACCTACTACAAGGTCAGGGTTGGCGGTGACGCAGCGATGTTGAAAGGGGTGATGAAGATCCTGCTCACTATGCACGAGGAGGCGCTGAGCAAAGGCGAACCCGGCGTGATTGATGAAGCGTTTATTACTGAGCACACTGAAGGCTTTGACGCCCTGAAAGCCGACCTGGAAAGCACAGACTGGGAGCATATCCTGAAAGTCTCGGGCATGGCGCGTGAGGAGATCCAGCATATCGCCCGGCTCTACGCCAGCGCTGAACGTACCATCATCTGTTATGGCATGGGAATTACTCAGCACCAGTACGGCACTCAGAACGTGCAGCAAATCGCTAACCTGCTGCTGATGCGCGGCAATATCGGCAAGCCGGGTGCAGGTATCTGTCCGTTACGCGGTCACTCCAATGTGCAGGGCGATCGCACGGTGGGCATCACAGAGATCCCGCCGCAGTCGCTGCTGGATGGCATAGAGAGGGTGTTTGGTTTCCGCCCGCCGCAGAAGCATGGTCACGGCGCCATTGAGGCAATAAAGGCGATGCGCGATGGCAAAGCCAAAGCGTTGCTGTGTCTGGGCGGCAACCTGGCGGAAGCGATTTCCGATCCACAGGTCACGTTCCCGGCGATGCGCAATCTTGATCTGGTGGTACATATGGCGACCAAACTGAACCGCTCGCACCTGTTACTGGGTAAACATAATTATCTGCTGCCGGTGCTGGGCCGAACAGAGACCGATGTTCAGGCAACCGGCGCGCAGAGCGTCACCGTGGAAGATTCGATGTCGATGGTGCATGCCTCACGCGGTTCGCTGGATCCCGCCTCACCCCATCTGAAGTCTGAACCGGCGCTGGTCGCCTCACTGGCGAAGGCAACGCTGCCGGACAGCGTGGTTGACTGGTCAGCCATGGCAGCCGATTACAGCCGCATCCGCGATGCCATTGAAGCGGTGTTCCCAGCGTTTGAAAACTTCAATGAGAGGATTAAGCATCCGGGTGGATTCCGGCTCTATAACGCCGCATCAGAGCGCGTCTGGCTGACGCCATCTGGCCGTGCGCAGTTTAAAGTGATGCAGGGCATCAATGAAGATCCCCGGTCACTGAAGTGCCATGATCTGGTGCTCACTACCCTGCGCAGTCACGATCAGTACAACACCACGCTTTACGGGCTGAATGACCGCTATCGTGGCGTGACAGGCCGCCGCGATGTGCTGTTTATCAATGCAGAAGAGGCGGAGAAGCGACAGTTACGGGTCGGTGACCGTGTCGATCTGATGGCGCTGGACCCGGATGGCAATCCCACTTCGCGCCAGATGAAAAACCTGACCATCGTGATTATTGATATGGCCCCAGGTTCGGTCGGCGCTTACTATCCGGAGGCCAATGTGATGGTTCCGCTTGACAGCCACGATACCAAAAGCGGCATTCCCGCCTATAAAAGCATTCCGATATCCATGACTCGTGTAACTGACGAGACCCGGACGACCTCAGGCGTTTTACGCTAGTCAGGCGGCTCAATACGTGAATGTTGCCAGCGTGGCCGGTGCTCCGGTCACGCTGTTTTCATTATTGCGCCCTGAAGTTTTATCGATCCTCTCTGCCTGCTTTACCGCCTGTAAAGCACCCGACGTGAAGCAAGCCTGACGGTAACATCATATACACTACAGTCCTGAAAACGGCTCTATAAACGATCGACTCTTTTTTGCCTGCGCAGATGTTCAGCGCCCTACCGGAAAAATGCCATGTTTCACCTGATTTTCAGCTTACCCAGCTGGTATGTAATTGCGCGCGTCATTATTCCTTTGTCCCTGCCACTTGTTGTAAAGATCCTGCTCTCCGCTCTGGTGCTGCTGGCGTCACAATATCTTCTGGTGAGCCGTTTTACCTCGGGCGGGATCTTCTCCGCTGAAATGCCCCGCATCATCATCATTCTGTTTAACTGGGCGTACAGCACCGTGCTGCTGCTGGCGCTGCTTCAGATGCTGATGGATGCGGTTATGCTGATTGCCCTGCTGTTGCGTCATCCGCTGGAGCTGGTTCCCGGTGTTCGCTATCTGGCCGTTGTGCTGGCGATGGGACTGGCTGCCTTTGGCGTTCAGCAGGCGATACGCGTGCCGCCGGTCAAAGAGGTGACTCTTGCGCTGCCCAACCTGCCCGCTGAATTCGATGGCTATCAGCTGCTGCAGCTGACCGACCTGCATATCACCCGGTTGTTTAATGCGGCCTGGACCGCCGCAATGGTTGAACGGGCAATGTCTCTCAAAGCCGATCTAATTGTGGTCACGGGCGATGTGATCGATGGCAGTCTGGCGCATCGACGACAGGACGTTGCGCCGCTGCGCGGGCTCGCAGCGCCTGACGGCGTATGGGCTATCACCGGCAACCATGAATATTTCTTCCATCAGGCAATCTGGACGGCGCATCTGGCCTCACTGGGTCTGCAACCTCTGCTCAACAGCCATACCGTGATCCAGCGCGGAACCGCAAAGCTGGTGATTGCCGGCCTGCCGGACGCCTCCGCACCCGGCAGAAACGCGGTCGGCCCGGATCTGGCCCGCGCGCTGGAACAGGCACCTGAAAACGCGCCGGTAATCCTGCTGGATCACCAGCCACGCAATGCACGCCAGAACGCAGCGCAGGGCGTGGATGTGCAGCTCTCAGGACATACGCATGGCGGCCTGATTATCGGGCTGGACAGGCTGTTTGCTAAACCCAACGCCGGGTTTGTTTCCGGGCTTTATCAGGTCGGCGGAATGCAGCTCTATGTGAATAACGGCACGGCACTCTGGCCAGGCATGGCGGTGAGGCTGGGTCGTCCCTCAGAACTCACCCGGATTACCCTTCGCCGCCAGCCGTAATCGCGTAACAAAATGGCGTCAGGAAAGTGCGGTTTTCGCAGGTGTGCATAAGATTGAGGGAGACAAAGGAGATCACCATGACGATGTTATGTACCGCCTGCGGAACGGCTTATCCCGCTCATTCCACTCATCAGCACTGTAAAATCTGTGATGATGAACGCCAGTACGTTCCGGCCGCCGGTCAGCGCTGGATCGCGTTTGATGAACTGCGCGCCAGCCACGCCAATAAGTGGACGGCTCACAGCGATGCGCTGTTAAGTCTTAAAACCGTGCCTGAGTTTGCCATCAACCAGCGCGCTTTTCTGCTGCGCACGCCGCACGGCAACGTGCTGTGGGACTGCATTGCCAACCTTGATGATGCCACCTATACGCTGATCGCGGCGCTGGGCGGCATTGATGCTATCGCCATTTCACATCCGCACTACTACACCACCATGCAGGAGTGGGCTGAAGCGTTTAATGCGCCCATTCATCTGCACGCCCGCGATCGCCAATGGATTGTGCGGAAGAGTCCGCATATTCAGTTATGGCAGGGCGAGTCGCTGACGCTGATGCCCTCTGTGACGCTGTTACGGTTGGGCGGCCATTTTCCCGGCGGCAGCGTGCTGTACTGGGACGAAGGTGATGGGATGATTCTGGCGGGTGATATTATCCAGGTCACGCCGGGTGCGCATGGCGTGTCGTTTATGTGGAGCTACCCGAATATGCTGCCGCTGTCAGCCGCTACGGTAGGCGACATACTGCATAGGCTCTCCGGCGTGACATTCGGGCAACTGTATGGCGCGTTTGAAGGGCAGGATATCCATCAGCAGGCAAAAGAGAAGGTGATGCGGTCGGGAGAGAAGTATCTGGCCTGTCTGCAGGATCATCAGGCGTAGCGCGGAATAAATGCTGAGAAGAGAACAGCCGCCCAAAGGCGGCTGTTTAACATCATTATGCAGTCTGGAACACCGCAACCATCGTACGTAACTGCCCTGCGCGCGCGGCGAGTTCATCAGCTGAGGAGGCCGACTCTTCAACCAGCACGGCGTTCTGCTGCGTCACCTGATCCATCTGGTTCACCGCAATATTGACCTGCGAGATGCCACTGCTCTGCTCTTCGGATGAAGAAGTGATGTCGCGCATCAGCTGAGAGGTCTGTTCAATGGCGCTGACGCTCTGTTTCACCTTATCGCCTGCGTTCTGCGCCATGGCGATCCCTTCCTGCGCGTGGCCGACCGACTGCTCAATCAGACCTTTGATCTCTTTAGCTGCACTGGCTGAACGTTGTGCCAGTGCCCGCACTTCCGATGCAACAACCGCAAAACCTTTACCCTGCTCACCGGCGCGTGCCGCTTCCACGGCCGCATTCAGTGCCAGAATGTTGGTCTGGAAGGCGATACTGTCGATCACCGAGGTAATCTCTTCAATTTTACCTGAGCTGCCACGAATTTTGTGCATGGTCTCCATCACCGAATCCATTGCTGCACCACTGGAGAGTGCAGCCTGCGTGGCAGATTCTGCACGGGCAGAGGCAAAGCGCGTGTTATCCGCGTTCTGCTGAATGATTGCCGCCAGCTGCTCCATGCTGGCAGCCGTTTCAGCCAGTGAAGCCGCCTGTTGCTCGGTGCGCGACGACAGATCGCCATTGCCACGGGCAATCTCTTCTGAGGAGTTGGCGATGGTAGCCGCGTTACCTTTGATATCCGACACCAGTTGAGCAAGACGCTGCTGCATCCGCATCAGTGCATTCAGCAGCTCAGCCATCTCATTGCTGCCGGAAACGTTCAGCTGTGCCGTCAGATCGCCCGCCGCGACGCGGCTGGCAACTTCGACCGCTTCTTTAACCGGCCGGGTAACAGAACGGGTGATCATCACGGCCAGCAGAATGGCCAGCAGCGCGACGGCAAACAGACCTGCCAGTAACAGATATTGCGCATAGCGGCGTTCCTGGATCTGCGTCTGCATCATTCCTTCCAGACGATGGCTGGTTTGTTCACCCAGCTCGCCGTAACGGTTAATCGCCTGGGTAAAGACCCGCACATAGTCAACCGGCGTCACGCTGGCGTGACCGCTGACAAAGACACTATCAGCCAGATTCAGCGCACTCAGCGCCTGCTGGTTCGCATCCTGTGCCAGATTGCCAAAGGTGGTTTTAAGATCTGGCTCAATGGAAAATACTTTATCCATGTTGCCGCTAAACTGTCTCAGCGCCGTTTTGCCATAATCAAGCTGAAATGCCATGCGGCTGCGATCGGCATCCGACACATTCCCACCTGCAATCAGCGACGTGCCGCTAGCACGAATCTGTCCCAGCGTTTCAGTCAGTTGCGGCAGGCGACTAAAGATACTGACAATCAGCTGGTAGGTATTCAGATCGGCATCCAGCGATAGCTGATAGAAATCAAGTACATCCTGGTTCGTATCGAGTAGCACCTGAATCAGCTGAGCATGTCGCGTCAGGCTGGTTGCCAGGGTCAGTTTGCCCGCGTTAATATCGTTCTGCAGCTGGCTCCACTCCTGATTAACCCGCTCCAGCCGTTTCAGCGGCTGCGCCTGCTCATTATTCTGACGTAATTCGTCAGCAATCGTCTGAGATAAGCGATTAACCTCACTGACCAACGCCATACGTGGCGCGTTATCTGGTTTGTTCAGCGAGATAGCGATCGCACTTTCCGCACGGTGCCGCTGCAGCAGGTTCAGCAACTTGAGCACCTTTCTTTCGACCGGTATACCGGTCAGTTCCACATTCTTTGTATCGATAAGCTGGTTGCCCGTCTGAATAAACAGAAAGGTGGGTAAAATAAACAGCACCAGCGCAAAGGATCCGAGTAACAGGAATTTCGCTGGCAAATTAATCCGGTCGAGTATTTTTTTCATTCTTTTCCGCTCTGATGTGTGAGGCGTGCAGGTGTGTAGCGCACGAAATAGCTTTCGTAATATTATTTATACCTTTTCTTTTACATAGCCAGAGATGCCTCATGCAGCACAATATCGCTATGAAGAAAGGAGTTTCGTATAAAAATCAGAAGTACATATAACACGGAAGGGAGTATAGATTGCGCTGCGTTATTTTACAGCGAATAAAATGACAATATTTACTTCAATATTCACCTAAGCCAAACTTGAAAAATACCCTTAAAAATCATAAAATTGAAATAAAAACACCTGGCAAAAATCATTAAGCCACAAGCCTGACTTCAGCGTTATTGTTTTGAAGATAAAGAAATTCAAGTTGCGTCATGAATAGCCGATAACTGAAATCCTGCCTGTATCTGACTAATTATCACCAGACTATCAAAACAAATATCTACGCCCGGCAAATTCTAATTTAAACCTTATAACCCTAAAGAGTTACCTGCACTTTTATAATGAAATCGATTTCATTTTATATTTATTTCAGAAAAAGTCGTTTATTTATTCTGATTAATGATAAAAAAAGCCCCCACATTGTGGAGGCCCTTAAGTTACTGCTCAACAATTAAAAACTTTCCCAGTTCGCCTTAGTCAGGTCGATGGTCTGCTGCTCAGGCTGCTTTGTGTGTAATACCGGACGCCGTACTGCAGCGGTCTGCTGCGACTGCACTGCACGGTGATTGCTTTCCAGCTTAAAGGTCGCCACCAGTCCCGACAGCGTTTCTGCCTGCTCCTGCAGCGACTTAGAGGCGGATGAGGCCTCTTCCACCAGTGAGGCGTTCTGTTGCGTCACTTCATCCATCTGACCAATGGCCTGATGAACCTGTTCAATGCCTTTACTCTGCTCAGAGGTAGCCGCCGCAATCTCATTGACCAGATCGGCCACCTGCTGAATGGCCTGACGGACATTTTCACTGTTAGATCCAACGCCGCTGGCCTGCTCTAAACCGTGTTCGACCTGTGAAACCGATGTTGAGATAAGATCCTTAATTTCACGGGCGGCAGAAGAGGAGCGCTGCGCCAGATTACGCACTTCAGAGGCAACAACAGCGAAGCCGCGACCATGCTCGCCCGCACGCGCTGCCTCGACTGCCGCATTCAGCGCCAGAATATTGGTCTGAAACGCGATGCCTTCAATCAGTCCGGTAATTTCAGAGATTTTGGCAGAGCTGGCGCGGATTTCATCCATGGTACTGAGCATCTGCTTCACCGCCGTCCCATTCTGGATTGACATGTGATTCGCGTTATTTGCCAGGCTACTGGCCTGTTGCGCACCCTCTGAGTTCTGTCGCACCGTTTCGCTCAGTGTCGCCATGCTGGCTGAGGTTTGCTCCAGTGAAGCCGCCTGTTCTTCCGTGCGTGCAGAGAGATCTTCGTTGCCCGCCGCTATCTGCGTTGATCCGGTACTCACCGATTGCGCGGCGTGACTGACGGAAAGCAACGTGCCGGAGACGCGTGCCAGCAGCTGATTAAATGCCATCGCCGTTTTGCCGATCTCATCCTTACTGCGGACCTCCGCGGTATGAGTCAGGTCGAGGGTATGACTCACCTGCGTCATGGTATTGACCATGCCTGAGAGGCTCTTTTTGATGCCGAGAATCACCTTAGTGGAGAAACCGGCCAGTATCAGAATAAGCAGCAGCGATCCGCCAGACATCGCCCACAGGGTCTGGCTATAAACGCGCTTGTTCTCCGCCCTGAGCTGTTCGCCAATATCGATATTCAGCTGAATCTGACGGGTGAAATCCGCTTCCATCTTACGGGATGCGGCACCAATACCGCCCTCACTCTGCAATAATGGCAGCGTGACCGCATCATTATGGGCGCGTGACGCGGCAAGAAATGCCGGCAATGCGCTGCGGACCGCATCCAGATTTTTATAGGCCTGTTCCGTCATCGCCTTATCTTCATCGCTGGAGATGTCGTTAGCCATGTAGTAATCATTGAGCGACTTAATCTGCGTAAGCAGATTCTCAATGCGCTCTTCCGCAGCAGGGAATTTTGCCGCATCGCTGGTGCTGTGGTGGCGATAAAGCGCAATACCCAACTGATTGGTCACGCTGATCGATTTATTGAGATCGCGAATGCTGGGTATTGCGTTCATCTGTACATATTCAAAGCGGGATTGAAAGCCCGAAATCACTGATAAAGAGATAATCACCAGCGCAATCAGTGACATTGCAAGCAGTGAGAAAATCAATACCAGACGTTGTGTAATAGTCATACTTGCCCCCGGCAAAAAAGAATAATCTGGACATAATTTAAAGTTGGATCGTTCTTATCGGCTCTTGTCTGCAGGGCTTTAATTAAGCATGGCGAATATATTTTTTTATTTTTCCTTGCGAATGGTACAGAGTGAACTAGCCAGAACACTACTCTGCCATTTATTCATTTTTATTTTGACACACCTTTTTACATCTCATCATCTGAGATAAATTTGCCACATCTCCTGTCAGAAGATTTCCATTGCCGGATGGCCACAATGACGCGGAAGCAGCCATTCATTTGGATCTGATAATTAGCCCGCTAATTCAACAGCGATGCTGACGATAATTGTTAAGGAGAAGGCGATTTAAATTCGTGGGATACCGTCGCAGACGCAGCAAAGGCAGGGCTTGTAAAGCTGAAGAGCTGAAGGGGTGAAAAACCAGCATGACAGTCTGTCATCAGATTTTCTGATAAGAGGATGACTGGCTACCTGTCAGATAACAGGTGACGGTAGGAGATTTTAGCCTTTTGTGTCAGGGCCAGATTAAATCAGTGAAATCGCTGGCGGAATGCTGAATCTGGTCTATGCTCACTGGCCCGACCAGGCTTTAGTCTGTTGGGTAGCAATAACGCTTAAAATAAAAAAGGTAGTCGTCATGGATTTAGCCACATTTGAAACCAGAACCGGTCTTTGGCCACACATGCAGTTTACGGATGTTGAATATGAAGTGTGCAGCGCAGGTGTAGAGATCTATGCCATTGATGTCAGTCGTCAGACCAAGAGCAAGCTATTTATCTGTCGTGTCACCAACGAGCAGCAGGCAGCGTCGCTAACGGCACAGTTCAAAGAGTGGTTGCCGAAGTTAAAGCTTAAAAAACGCAAAGTCGCATTGAATCTGGCGCGCATGGCGTGCGAGAAGAGCTTCCCCGCGAATCCTAAATTCCAGGATCGGTCTGACATGCGTCGGAACACATCCAGGCTCTGATGCCTGCTTCAGCCTGTATCTGTTACAGCAGTCAGGCTGAAACCCTTTCTTATCCTGTCTGCGCTGCGGCACGTTTTAATCACGCGCCGCAGGCACACGGAACAGTCGACATTCCCCGGGCTCAATTGAGATATCACTGAAAGTCGTGATATGCATCTCTATCCAGGTATTCGCGGCCCGAAGCGTGTGAGGTGAGTTGCGTTGTTCCAGTTCAGCCACAAAATCCCGGGTACTCACTGTGCACTGACCGGTATCATCCCGCCTCATCGCCTCTCTGAATGCTGACCAGACCTCATCATCCTGTGACATCTTTACCCCACACCGGCTCTCAATCGATAATATGCTGTATATATAAACAGTACAATTATTCGCTTTAAGGGTCAAGTCTGCTCTGTTTACCAGTCTCAGATCGCTAAGCAATGGCTTAATTGTGGCCATTTATAGCAGAAGCAGCAGCCGAAACAGGACTTTAATCCTAATCTTAGAAATCGTTTTCATATCTGATTAAGGTATTGATTTAAATAGCCATTGAATATTGTTAGCTTTTTAATTGTTTGATATCTAATTAAAAAAAGAGTTAACCGTAGCGGCATAAACATCGTTTTTGCCCTATCTTTGAATGGCTCTGTAATGAAATCCACTTCTTTTACAGAGCGATCTGACTCCTACCCTTGCCCCCTTTTACAGGGGGCACTTTTTTCAGATAAGGCAGATATCAACATCTGATTGTCTCTGCAGACCGACAACGTTCATGCGTTGCTGACTACTGTGCTGATGACGTTAAGGGAGTGTCTGGAAAAGTGGTTGATTTGTAACCTGATAATTCATTGGTTGTGCTGACATCGCCTGAAGCCTGAAACAGTGGATTGAATCTCAAAACAATTTTCCGAAATAGCAAATAAACGGATTTTTACCCGCTTAAAAGCCTCGCCAGAATGACGTGGTAAGGAGAATAAAAAGTGCGTAATAATCTGGCAATATCAGATTGACCAGCGCCTCACCAGGGAAGCTGTAACGTTATAATAATGCGCTATATCTGCTGTTCGCCCCCGATTTTATGGGGGTTTTTCTTTTCCCTTCATTTCTATGCCCGGTTATTGCCGCACTGCGATCTGATGTCCTGATTGTCGAATCCTTTAGTACTACCTGAATCTACGATTAAATTAATGCTGCAAATATAACGGCATAATGGTCGTAGTTGTGCCCTTAACCAGCAATATTTCTGTGATATGTTTAATCAGTAACTTTCTGCCACGTGAGTCTGATTATGCTCTCCACCCTTATTTACCGTAGCCAGCTTGCGGGTTCTGTCTCGCCAGAGAGATTGAAAGCGCTGGTGGAGCGCGCCAGTATCAAAAATGCTGAGGCTGAAGTCACCGGGATACTGCTCTATGACGGACAGCACTTTTTTCAGGTGCTGGAGGGTAGCGTCGACAACGTTCACACGGTTTTCCAGCGTATCAGTCAGGATGAGCGGCATTTTAACCTGATTGAGCTGATGCGGGATTACGCCCCTGCGCGTCGCTTCGGTCATGCCGGTATGGCCTTATTTGATTTACGTGATTATCAGAAACACACCGTAGTGGATGCCCTGCTTAAGCGGGTCACCCTGAGTGATGAACGGATCAGAGATGACCGGGTGGTGAAGTTCCTGCGTTCTTTCGTCGAGGGGCGGGATAAAGAGACGTTTATCAAAATTGATCCTGCCAGTCAGTGGACGCTGACAACACCCGTCACCTCCGAATCTCAGCCAGCCTGGCAACCGGCACCGGGTCAGCGTTGTGAATTTGCGCTACAGCCTATTGTGGATACAGCGAATCGCCGGATTGTCTCCTGTGAAGCCTTGATACGTGGCCAGCACGGCGCATCGCCCGCTGATTACTTTT
Source organism: Pantoea sp. JV6 (assembly GCF_025910055.1). Taxonomy (NCBI): domain Bacteria; kingdom Pseudomonadati; phylum Pseudomonadota; class Gammaproteobacteria; order Enterobacterales; family Erwiniaceae; genus Pantoea; species Pantoea sp. JV6. The sequence continues at coordinate 84,481 of NZ_JAPCIM010000027.1, forward strand.
CGCAATTGCCAGAAAGCGAGCGCTATCAGGGCGATCTGCACTCTAAAACCTACGCTTTCCAGCTGGCCAGGCATCTGGGGTTGCGCGAGCAAACGCTCTCCGTCAACCTGCTGCCCATGTCGCTGGTGGTCATTGACGACGCTGTTGAACATCTTATCCAGCAGATCAGGCAGCAGGGATTGCGACCAGAGCAGGTGGTGGTTGAGGTGACCGAAGATGAGATCATCTCGCGCTTCGACGCATTCCAGTTTGCTGTCCAGCAGCTGAAAGCGGCCGGGATCAGCCTGGCGCTCGACGATTTTGGCGCTGGTTTCGCCGGCCTGTCGCTGTTAGCCGATTTCCAGCCCGACAAAGTTAAAATCGATCGCAAGCTGATCACCGATATCCACCGCAGTGGCCCGCGTCAGGCGATTGTGATGGCCATCATTAAATGCTGTCAGGCGCTGGAAATTACGGTTATTGCGGAAGGAGTTGAAAAAATTGAAGAGTGGCTCTGGCTGGAAGGTGCCGGGGTGCGCTATTACCAGGGCTTTCTGTTTGCCCGTCCAGCCCTCAATGCCCTGCCTGCAGTAAGCTGGCCAGCACGACGCCCGGAATAGACCCCGCCGTGATAATCCCCTTTCCTTCCCTTTTGCCCATAATTTGATGCGGCTCACACCGCTTCGCTGCAAAAGGCAAAAGCTGTGCCATGCTTGATTCATCTGACAGCCTTCAGGCAACACAGATATTCATCAGGTCACTGGATAACAACCGGAAATGGGAGAGTCACCATGAACGAAGATCGCATTGGCGGTAACTGGAAGCAGTTCAAAGGTAAAGTTAAGGAAAAATGGGGTGATCTTACGGATGACGATATGACCGTTGTAGAAGGGAAGCGCGATCAGCTGGTCGGTAAAATTCAGGAACGCTACGGCTACGAGAAAGATCGTGCCGAAAAAGAAGTGAAAGAGTGGGAAGATTCCAACAAGTACCACTGGTAACGTGTGCTTAATCGCCGGGCGTCTCTGCGTCCGGCATCTGCCCTGTACCCCTGTTTAATCCCCCTCACCCACTGCCATCTCAGCACCCGATACACCAGCAGATTTTGGAAATGATTGTTTCTTTATTTATTCCTGACGCGCATACTGCGTCATCTTCCCTGTTCATGGGATCTCAATGCCTTTCGGATATCAATTATGCCCCAGCACTCTACCGACACCGTATGTGGTCTCGTCGGTGTTCTTCCTGAAACTCTGCGCCGCTGGCGCCGTGCCGGGCTGATAACGCCGCCTGGCCCTGCTGGTTACTCAGATAATCAGCTTACGCGTGCGCTCTGTGTGCGTGAAATGACCTCAGGGGGTCATACGCTCTTTGATATCCATACTGCATTTAACTGGCCCAGCGTTGCGCTGCCTGGCGGCTGGGCCTGCCGGGAAGAGGATATGTTGCATCTGCTGGCGCATAATACGGACGCAGATGTTGATCGCGAACTACAGATGATGAATACCGACTATTGTGGTGATGATTATGTTAATCGCTACCTGCGGCCGCTCAACCTCTGGCTGCGCACTGACCTCAGCGAAGGTGCGGCGCGGCGCCAGCAGCGCTTTCATTCAGCGGTAGTCAGTCAGTGGGAGCGCCTGGCGCTGGCCTCACAACGACGCAGCACCGTACCGTTGTTTCTTGAAGCAGTCAGCGTCACAGATGAAACCGAGATCTGGATGGAAGCGATACGGCTTAACGGACAGGGCTTTCGGGTTGAAGTTGCAGCAGATGCGTCAGGTATCCCCGCCGTGGCGCAACGCCGCTTTGAGCATCATCTGATGTGGTGTGGTGATGGTATCAGTGCATCGATGAAGGCTGCATTTCACTCCAGTCTTGAGGCGGGTGAACCGATCATGCTGATCGGAACGAATACCGGCTTACCGTCGCAAATCAGCCTTATGGCAGCCAGCGCCTGAACTCTTTTGACTTTCTTACCTGCCAGTGAATAAAAAGGCGGAAACAGCCTGTGCCGTTTCCGCCCTGTTCATATTACTGATGTTCAAGAGTACGTTGACCGCCGATCGCAATCGGGATACGGCGCGGTTTCTCGCTCTCCGGTATTTCCTGGATCAAATCAATGCTAAGCAGACCCTCTGCCAGGCTGGCTCCGGTGACCTTCATGTGCTCTGGAATGGAAAAGCTCAGCTGGAAATCGTGTCGGGAAATGCCGCGGTGGATCCAGCTGGTGTTCTCTTCCCGGGCCTCGCCAGACGCTTCCTGTGACGGTTTCTCTCTGTGACCGGCCACTGAAAGCCGTCCGCCTCGTAACTCGATCTCCAGTTCATGCTCTTTCCAGCCAGGTACACTGACGGTCAACGCATAGCGATTATCCTCTACCCGTTGCAGATCGTAAGCGGGAACCGACGTTACCGGGCTGTCGCCAGTAAGCTGACTGAACAATTTATCGATGCGGTTAAAGCGGTCTGAAAAGACTGAATCAGACAGCGAAGGGAACACTGAAAATTGTTGTACTGACATGGTGATAATCTCCTGAACAGGTTCATCCAAAAGTTCATCTGATCGGTATCATATTTCCGATCATCTCTATAAATAGGGATCAGTAGTCAGTTTTCAAGTTGGTAAATATAATTTTTTTACCGTTATCAGACAGCCGGTTACCACAGAAATAAATTTCAGGGTATTAACGCAGCCGTTACTTTTTGCTCTGAGGTGCAAGAGCAAAATGGGGATGACAGCCAGCCAGTAATAACAGCAACTCATATTCTCCCTGACTTAATAGTGTCGGGTTACCTGCGGCTTCTTTGGTTTGCCAGACGCGCAGGCTAAGGTCAAAACGCTCAGCAGCGCTCTGCTGTGAGAGCCCGGCGGCAAGACGAAGTTCACGCACATTACTCTGGACGACCACAGGCGGCCTGGGGGGACGATTCACCAAACAAAGACTCCTTCAACATGATTAAACCGCAAAGGCACAGCGCTTCACCATCAATAAAAGCGAAGCAACCTGAGAGCGGCCATAACGAAAAGACCACAGAATAATTGACTATTTTAAATAAATGTCAAATTTCAGGTTTAAAAATTATGCATGATTTTTTATAAGCGAAGCGGCATATTTCGCCCTGACGGAGCCTTTTCTATTTCCATAGAGTGCTTTATTCCTCCTGCCAGGAATTATCCTGTTATTTGCCTTAAGGGCCATTCAGGGATTATTCCGCTACCTCAAGCGCCCTTTCTTCATCAGGATAGAGGTATAGCCTGAGAGTCATGTTCAGGCTGCATCATTGAAAAAGAGGAGGATAATGAATGAAAAATCCTATCCAGCGTCGCTCGCCCGACGATCTGTCGCAGGTGGAAATTCGTGAACAGTGGCAAATCACCTACTGGACCCAGGAACTGAGGACAACACAGGAAAGGCTGACACGCGCGATCCGCGAGCGAGGGCCGCGGACCGAACAGGTTCGTGACTGGCTGGAGCAAAACCCGCCGCCACGTCGTCCGACACAATTCACACACGGCATGAAAGGTTAAACTGATTACTGTCTGAAGCGACGCGTTACTGGCAGTCTTGCGGTGGATTGACCTATAGCAGTCAGGAGTACACTGACAGGTCATATCTGCCGGTCTTCATTTTTTCAGGCTTTTACCTGTATTTTTAATAGGTTATCTGCCTGAGCAACCAGCGGATAGCGATCCGTCTCTGGCTGCAGACCTGTTTAATTGTAAAACTGACTTAGAAATAACATTAACCACCCTGAATGCTTATTCATCTCCTGACGGAAAATAAACATTAACAACCGTAAAAACCCTCTCCTGGCTATATAAAATGTACAAATGTAAATAATCAGGCGCATCTTCGATTAAATTTTCGAATCGTAACAACCCCTTTAATGCGTTAAAGAAAATATTAAGAGACACCCGCTGCATAGTCCCTTATTATCCAGTTGAAAATAAAAAATCACGCCATAATTCCTGCCGCCCGAATCACATTTCGCTCCGGACAGTTTTCTTTTTTCGCTCCGTAATCAGCCGGTGCGGGGGTTCTACACACATGTTAAACAATTTAAACGGCGACAATGAGCGCCGCAGCCGCGCCTTACAGGCGTTGCGCGACCCTGATGAAAGCCGCGATGAAGTTCTCCGGAAGTTTGTCCGGTTAGCCAGTCAGGCCCTGGGTATCCCGGGCAGCTTTATATCGGTGCTGGATGATGAGTTCCAGACCGTTCGGGCATCACACAATTTTGAACTGCAACGCTCAACGCGTGCAGATTCACTTTGTCGTCACGTGGTTGATAGCGACAGTGCGGTGATCGTCCCTGATACTTATTACGATGCGCGTTTTGTCACGCATCCCCTGATCACTGGCTCACCCTTTATCCGCTTTTATGTCGGTGTGCCACTGAAAACACGCGATGGCATTATTCTGGGCACACTATGTGTGACCGACACCGAGCCGCATGCGTTTCCCAGTGACCAGGTGACGACCTTAACGCTGCTCTCTACGCTGGTAATGTCCTTTCTTGAAGCCTGGCACTCGGCGGGTTTTACCGATCCGGTGACCGGGCTGCCTAACCGTCAGCGCCTGATACGTGATTTGCAATATCTTGCCGTTGCCGGCGATACCACGCCACGCCGTCTGGTTCTGATTGATTGCATCGATATGTCGCGCGCTTATGAACTGGCCCGCACCATGGGAATGAGCCCGGTTGAGAGCCTGCTGAAAGATATGGCCACTCTGCTGCCGCTACGCCTGCGTCCGGCGGTTGGGGAGATGATCTATACGGTGGCCACCGGCCGCTTTGCTATCCTGACCCGAGCGGATAGCCGACTCAGTGCCGCGTGGGTAGCCGGTCGTCTGGAAGGTATCAGTGCGGACATGGATGAAGGTCTGTCAGTCGCGCTGACTCCCCATACCGGTGAGGCTGACTTTGTCGCTGGCAGCATGCCAGCATCTGAAATATTAGGCCGTGCGGTCAGTGCGCTGCATGAAGCGGTCGGCCGCGGCCTGCCCTCTCAGCGCTTTGACGCTGAGGCTGAAACGCAGCGTTCAGAAGATTTCCTGCTGATGACCGATCTTAAAACGGCATTACGCGAGAACACCGGGCTATATATGGTCTATCAGCCGAAAATTTGCCTGCAAAGTGGTAAACCCGTGGGTCTGGAAGCGCTTATCCGCTGGCAACATCCCAGCCGGGGCGAACTTTCACCTGCCGCCTTTATCCCGCTGGCTGAGCAGACCGATCTGCTCTCTGTGCTGACAGCCTGGATTATCGATCGGGCGGTTGAGCGCCTTAGCCGGCTGAGGAATAACTGTATCCAGCTGCCGCTAACGATAAACGTCAGCGTACGTGACTTTGCGCGCGAGGGGTTCGCTTCAGCACTGGAAAGTAAGATGGTCAAATCTAAGCTCCCGACCTCTCTGCTGGGAATCGAATGTCTGGAAACCGAACGTATCCTTGAAAGCCCGACCGCCCTGCGCGGGCTGGAGATGCTCAGAGCACGAGGATTCACTATTTCACTCGATGATTTCGGTTCCGGCTACAGCAATATCAGTTATCTGCGTCGCATGCCGCTTGATGTGATTAAGCTGGATCGTTCCCTGATCAGTGAGCTTTCCTCTGACACGGCTTCACGCATTATTGCACGCAGCATCATCGCCATGCTTAAAGAGCTGGACTATACCGTGGTGGCAGAAGGGGTTGAGTGTCCGGATGCAGTAACATCCCTGACCGAGTATGGCTGCGATCAGGCTCAGGGATATTTCTATTCGAAGCCGTTAAACGAAGAAGCATTGGATCACTGGCTGCACTGGAAGCTGCGTGGCGAGTGTCATTAATCTGGAGCTGGCGCAATCTGATATCAGATTGCATTTTCAGCTATCAGATCGAGCTCTGATATCCCCCATGGTAATAATTCAAAATATTTGATCAATATCAGCAAAAGTTAGCTATATCAGTCTGGCGAGATCGCGCCTATCATTCATTCCATCGAGGCAAAACGCCTCTCCCTGACTGAAATACGCTAAGGAATTGACCATGAACTCCATCAAAACTTTCGTTGCTGTTACTGTACTCTCTCTGATTTCATTCGGTAGTTTTGCCCAGACTATTACCGCTACCGCGTCTACCCTGGATGCTGCTGAAGCTAAAGTCGCGGCACAGGCCAAAGATGCAGGTGCATCCTATAAAATTACCGGCGCACGCGTTGATAATCGAGCTTATGTCTCTGCTGAACTGATCAAATAACATTTACCCCTTCAATACGATGAGGCTGCCATTACGGCGGCCTTTTTTATTATTCAGTAAGCATAAGTTCGTCTGCTCAGGTTCAGCGTCTCTGATCCCATTATGATTGTTGGAACCGTGCCCCGTAATTTGCCGTTTCGCTTATTGCCACCTGCCGTGGTGCAGTCTGTGCGACAGTGAATAAGGAGAGATGAAACATTTTTTGAACAATGCTAGCGTGTGCGCAACAATCTTATAAAACGGAGCTGCACATGCTGACTACCATAATATACCGCAGCCATATTTCAGATGACTTTCCCATCAGAACCCTGCCCGCGATGGTCGACAACGCCAGCAAAATAAATGCGACTCACGACGTGACCGGCATATTATTATTTAACGGTACCCATTTTTTTCAATTGCTTGAGGGTCCGGAAGCAGGCATTCAGGCAGTCTATCAGAAGATTTGTGCAGATCGACGGCACCACAATGTGGTGGAGCTGATGCGCGACTATGCGCCTTACCGCCGCTTTGGTAATGCGGGCATGGCACTCTTTGACCTGCGTGAACACGATCGCTCATCGCTCCTGCAGGCCGTGCTGGATAAAGGGACGTCAAAATATCGTCTGACCTATGATGATCGGGCACTGCAATTCCTGCGCACGTTTGTAGAGTCTCGTGAGAAAGAGAACTATTACGAGGTCCTCCCGCCGGGTTACTGGGAGTTTATTTCTGAGCACAATGATGTGCCGGACTCCCGTCCGGAGACAGAAGGCGTCAGCTTTCGCCCGGTGGTGGATCCCCTCGCTCGTCAGGTCACAGCGATTGAGGCGACCACTCTGCGACCTGCTCCCGCCGACGACACCTCAGGCGATCAGCTTTATGTTAACGATCTGGAAACCGTGAAAAAGACGTTTGCCCATGCTGGCCTGGTCTGCCCGGACGGTATGACACTGTACGTCAGCCTGCTGCCTATGACGCTGGTGGTGATACCCAATGCCGTCGATCATATTATGGCCGCTATTCAGCAGGCGGGACTGGTTCCTGAGCAGGTTGTAGTTGGCGTAAGCGAAACCGCAGTGATCTCGCAGCTGGAAGCGTTCTCTGAAGCCGTACGCGCACTAAAAGCGGTCGGAATCAGTCTGTCGATCGACAATTTTGGTGACGGCTCCGCGGGATTGTCCTTGCTGACTCACATTCAGCCCGACCGCATTCGTATTGATGCCGGTATCACCCGCGATGTTCATCGCAGTGGGCCAAAGCAGGCGGTGGTTCAGGCGATTATTAAATGCTGTTCCGCGCTGGAAATTACCGTCATCGCGGCAGGGATCGTACAGGCAGAAGAGTGGATGTGGCTGGAGGCTGCAGGTGTGATCAACTTCCAGGGCACGCTGTTCGCAGCCGCAGGGCGTTATGAAGCACAATCCGTTGCCTGGCCGGAATACCGGGAGGCGATGTAACACTCTCTGTCCCAACGGTGATAAAGCGGTACGTCAGCGCGAGTCCGCTTTCTTCACCGATGTCCTGCAGAGCAGTATCAAAGCCGCATCGGCCCCGATAAACACCTCCCCTCCCCCGCGCCCCCATCGGACCCGTTCTTGTGACAGGGATAACGGCAGCGCCTTCCTGATGGTTCCGGCCATGCCTCAATCTCTGTACTCATTCTGGCTTAGTTCTATTTGATAACCACTGTAGCGAGTAAAGTTACCTGTTTAACTCTTCCAGTAAGCAAATCAGTGGCGGATCCTTTTTAGGATCGAACTTCATCGCCTATCCACTGTAGCGAGTAAAGTAACGATATTCAGGGTTCGGAAACCACTGTAGCGAGTAAGCAGAGCAAGTAAATCGTCATCCGTCCTTCTAAATTGCAGCGCGAAGGCGCATTAGCCTTTGTTTCAGGTACTCCAGGTACGGTTTCATTCAGTCATAACCACTATAGCGAGTAAAAAACCGATCTCCCTCTCAACAATGAATTTTGACCCTTGATTGCAGAATCCGCCCTGTGTGGGTCCTCGCAAAGGTGCTTTTATGAATGCAGCTAAGCTCTTTAACTGCAAAAATCTGAAGCACGGCACACCGTTTAACGGCTGTGGCGAGTAACCATTTTTAGGTGTGGGAATTTGGCAATTTAACAGGAAGTCTTTTACTGACAGTGCAATAAATGATAGTGAGTGCTTACTCTATTTAAGGTAACCACTATATCGAGCATAGGCCAGTGACAATAACAACCACTATAGCGAGTAAGCTCCTCATTTCTGCTCCCAATTAACAACCACTGTAGCGAGAATATCGCATTCATCAGCGCCAGTATCTGATCATTAACTGAACGCTTTAGCGATAAAACAACCTGATAACCACTGTAGCGAGTAGTTTACTCACCCTGGATGGACAAAACGGAGATGAAAAAGCGCGGTAACGGAGGAGATAACCACTATAGCGAGTAGAGTAATGACACCAATTCCCCTGCACAGCCTGCTTGAATACTTCATGACGGGCGTACTTTCTGTGCTGTGATCAGGTAAGTAACCACTATAGCGAGTGAACATTGGGTCTCATTCTGGCTATTACGCTTTTGAGGCCGCTCTTCCGGGAGAGACTAACCACTATAGAGAGTAAACACAGCACCGGGCTCAATTCAGGTCCTGCCGATGGAGAGTGATGAATAGCGCGATTAGCCCTGTTCAGACAGGCGTTACGTATGTTGCTGTCGTGCTGGTAACCACTATAGTGAGTAACGTTACTCGCTACAGTGGTTATTGCGTTTCAGCCCGGCGTTCCCGATAAGAGATTGAAAGCGGAGTAGCATGCTAGCAGAAAGCGTGTCATTGCTTCTTCTGCTTCCTGATTTTGTTCAGTAGCTCTTTTTCTTCACGCGAGACCATCACCAGCTCACTGCTATCCTCTTCAATCACCGGTTCAGGCAGGCTGACGTCAATTACGTCGGAATCGATATCAAGATCGTCAAACTCATCCATCTCATCATCGATCAGGCCTGACTTACTGAGCGGCAGTTCGGCCGGGCGCAGCTTAGGATGACGATAATGAACCCAGAAGTAGACTGATGAGCCACGTCGGGTTTCGGTGTAGTCGAGATAGCCGATCTCTTTTAACTGCTCCATGGCCTTTCTGACGGTGGCATTCTGGGTAATCACACGCGATGTCAGGTTAAGTCTTGCGCGCAGACGCGCCATAGATATCGGCGCAGGCTTCGGCGGAAGGCTTTCAATGAAGGTGTAGAGCGCTTGAGCAGACTCTTTGCGTGCCAGCTCATTGATGGCTTTAAGCTGCAGCAGAACCTTTCTGTCGAACTGATACAGCTCAAAGATCTTGGGATCGGCCTGCAGCGTTACCGTGTCCTTCTTGATGCTGTATTTCGCAGACTGCACCAGGTGCGTCGTGTAGTTCTCTCCGCCCTTGCTGGTAAAAGTCAGGGTGTTAGAGGCAATACGCGTCAGCGAAGCATCCAGACGGCTCCTGAGCTTCGAGGAGAGACGCACTGAGGGTATGCCGCATAGTTTGGCAAATTCAACGAAAGAGAGCGTTACCGTGTCTCCCAGACACTCATGCGTAGCGAATGCACGAATGATCCCGACCCAGGTTTTGAAATCATTATCCATATCCAGGCGGGCACCCAGAATCTTAATGTTGTCATAGCCTTCTGACCTGACCAGGGATAACTGTTTAAGATCCTGGGTCACATCCATGGCGTTCATCTGGTTTTTCTGACTGCGCGCTGTGGATTTTAACGTCGGAACAAATAAACCGAGTCGCATCAATGCTACCGGCTGGACGGTGTTGTTACTGTTGGGGGTAAGAGTAACAACTTCACCTGTACGTTTATCTGTTTCGCTAAACGCATCAGCTATGTTCAGGATATCTGGTTCTTTTCTTGGCATTAGGAAGATCCGTGATGTGAACAGGCGAGAGCCGCTGTTACTCGATACAGTGGATACTATCACTCACTACAGCGGTTAATCTACTTACCATAGTGGTTATTTCTCTCGATATAGTGGTTGTTTTACTCGTTATAGTGGTTAGCGACCCGGCTTTAACGTAGTCATACCGTGGCCTGAGGCGGTGCTGGGATCTTTAAGGAACTTAATAAGGATCTTAAATGGATCTGTTATTGGATCTATTCAGTGGATAACCTGAGAAAACTAACTGAAAAAGAGTCGAGCCACCGCCCTCCCCCTTTACTGGATCTCCCTCTTTCATCGCAAGCACTCTGGAAAAAGCCGTCATCTACACATAATCAGGGTTATGCACACCGATTCAGACCACTTACTCGCTATAGTGGTTGTTGAGTACTCGCCAGCGCGGTTGCTTTTCTCGCTATAGTGGTTGTTATACTCGTTATAGTGGTTATTCTTCTCGCTACAGTGGTTACTGACCCCCTTCCAGGCCTTGTGTCACAAGGCTTCAGACGCTGCAGGGATCTATTAAGGATCTCAATTTGATCTATTGAGGATCGACCAATTGGATCTGGCCTGTGGATAACGGGGATAAAACACACAAAACAAAGAATTAGCTGAGAGTCCCAGTCAGAAGTGATTTTCACCTTCAGTTCTGAATGTGCGGTTTATCAGAAGCACGACTGAGAAGGTCTTTTACTGCTAAAACGATCTAACGCTGATCATAGGTAAGACTGGAATGTTGCATACACCTATAACCATTAAATCTTTAGGGTTATAAGTTTAAATCAGGCCTCAGAAAATCGGTCAGTGAAAATACAGAAAACTCACCATGATGTTAATCGCCTATCTATTTGATAAATAATGGATTATTTTTTATTTTCATGATGAAAACACCATAAGATTCTTACTTTACGTAATATCTTTGTTTTGTCAGTACTCAGAATCTGTCATACATACTAAAAAGGCACTTAAAATAACTTTCCCGGAAGAAGTTAATAAGGCACCAGTGAAGGAACAACAGGAACAACAGGAAGAACAGGAAGAACAGGAAGAACAGGAAGAACAGGAAGAACGACAGTAAGAAAAATGCGTTCGGCATAATAACTTAAACTAATAAATAGGCTTAGCGTGAATGAAGTAATTTCAGGAATGTAAGAATGATATGAAGATGAAAAGATTGTATCGGGAGCTGAATCAAGCACAGTAGAGCGTTAATTCTGACTGTCCGGCATAGCTACATTATGGTGACTTGCCCCAATTAATATTGCTCTAAGCCTTGCCGCATTAAGCCTGTTCTCTACTCCTACTCCTACTCATGCTCTTAAATCGGCAGTCTTAACTCTTCGATGATTTTGATTCGTGACATCACATAATGATGAAGGGAATTAAATCCCTCTCTTTTCTGGATTAAGCCTTGCAATAAAAACCCTATGCGGAAAACGCCTGACATTATGTTGACAGGCAGCAACACAGATTATGAACGATACATAATGACAAGGCATAAAAGGTATAGATTTGGAAGCAGTGATCTTAAGTTAGCAATGATAACGGTAACGATTACTTGCGCAATTTACCGTTATGCCTACTCCTTCAGGTTCAAAAGCACTGTAATAGCTTCTGAGTAAAACTCTACGTCAGCAGTAAATGTTGAGTGAAAGTGCATTAATCCTGGAAATTTTTCACCAGGCTATTTCACGCTTAATTAAATGATTTATAATAACTTTTATTGAATTTTCATGCTGAAAACACCATTAAAAAAACACGAAAACAATTTAACGAGCAACCTGCAGACTGGCAGATGATTTATCAGAATCGGAATGCACCGCTCCGAATCATTAGTCCTTAAAATATTCGTTTAATGTCGCCATTTTAAGTTATCTGTCTCAACCAGCCTGTAAGACAAAAAAGCAGAGCGATTCACTTTCCAGTGATTCACAAAAGTAATGCTGCTTGCATCTCACCATCGCGGAGAAAAAATCCAGGTTTTTGGCATTTTTCTAAAAAATTGGCAGATATGTGCTTTTTGTGTAGTATGCAAAAAACATTAACGCAGAGGGGCTTATGAAGCGTGATTATGGTGGAGTGCTGGAAATGGCCACACGTGCCAATTCCATGTTACATGGACTGAGTAACCATATTGAGCAGCAGCGTCAGGAATTTAACCAGACCGGTTTTTACCAGACCTTCTCCCGGAATGCTGTCGCCAACATGCCATTGCTGAGTAAGCATGCTGTTGTCGCCGCAATTGGTGATATGGAAGCAGCAGGTTATCAGTTTGGGAAAAAACAGACCGGCAGCACCTCACAATATGCCCTGACTATCCAGAATGTGGTCGACATCTATCAGCATCGTAAAGTACCGAAATATCGCGATCGGCACGATGGCCCCTTTGTCGTATTCGTTGTCAGCCTCAAAGGTGGTGTCTCAAAAACAGTGAGCACAGTCACGCTGGCCCACGGTATGCGTGCACATCCTTCTATGTTACATAATGACCTGCGTATTCTGGTTATCGACCTGGATCCACAGGCATCAAGCACGATGTTCCTGAGCCATACCAACAGTGTCGGTTCAGTTCTGGAGACGGCAGCGCAGGCGATGCTGAACGATCTGGATGCAGACCAGCTTCGTAAGCAATTCATTAAACCTACTGTCATGCCCGGCGTTGATGTGATCCCAGCTTCTATCGACGATGGTTTTGTTGCAAGCGACTGGGAAGAGCTGGTTGCTGAGCATCTGCCAGGCGTTGCGCCTTCGGAAGTATTACGGCGCAACGTGATTGATCGTCTGGCGGGTGACTACGATTTTATCTTCCTTGATACCGGACCTCACCTTGATTCATTCATGCTGAATGCAATTGCGGCCAGTGATGTATTGCTGACGCCGACACCTCCGGCACAGGTCGATTTCCACTCCACCATGAAGTATCTGACGCGTCTGCCGGAAATGCTGGAGCGTATTGAGTCCGAAGGCATTGAGCCACGGCTTAAAGCCAATATCGGCTTTATGTCCAAAATGACCTCTAAACACGATCATCTGACTTCGCAAAGCTATGCCCGGGAAGTGTTTACCAAATCGATGCTGGACTGCAGCCTGCCGCGGCTGGATGGATTTGAGCGCTGCGGTGAATCCTTTGATACGGTGATCAGTGCCAATCCCTCCTCTTATCCGGGCAGTGCGGACGCTCTGCGCAAAGCTAAATATGAAGCCGAGCAGTTCTCAAGGGCTGTGTTTGACCGCATTGAATATATCAGGAGTACCCTGTGAGCAAACCTATACAGCGCATCGGGCGCAAGTTTGGTGATTCTGCTATCGCAAACATGATCGACAGCAGCAGCCAGTCGCGCACATTTACGCTGAAGTCGGGCGCGAAGGCCACCTTTGTGCGCCAGCTAATCCTGCATGATGATATTGAAACCAGAACCAGCGTTGACCCAAAAATCAACGGACGTGACCAGAGCACGCTGACGCCGGAATCGCTTCAGGAGATCACCCGTACTATTACGCTGCAGCAATTTTTTCCGGCTATTGGTCGTGTCAACGGTGACCGGATTGAAATCATGGATGGTTCGCGCCGCCGCGCCGCATGCATTCTTTCCGGTGCCAGTCTGGAAGTACTGGTCACCGCTGATGAACTGAGCCTTAGTGATGCGCGTCAGCTGGCTGCGGACATTCAGACAGCAAAAGAGCATAACCTGCGTGAATTAGGCCTGCGCTTTATGCTGATGAACGAAAATGGCATGAGCAAAACAGAGATTGCTAAAGCAGAAGGCATCTCAAACGCAAAGGTCTCACGTGCGTTCCAGGCCGCAGCCGTACCCGCTGAATTTATTGAACTCTTTCCGGTCGTATCAGAGCTGACACTTCAGGATTACCAGCTACTGCTCGATGTCTGGGAAGAGGCGAAAGCGGAAGCGGTTGATGTCACCGCGCTGGTCAGCGATATTAAGCAAACGCTTAAAGCTGATGATTCCCTGCTAAGCGCCAATGCGGATGAGAAGAAGAGCGCGATTCTTAACGGCTTTAAAAGCGCCCGTCGTCAGTTAAAAAAACCTGCACCCGTCAGCAAGACGGTGACGGAAAAGCTGGCTACCTTTACCACAGCTAATACCTATGCGCGTCGTAAAACTAATGATGAGAAGCGGACTGTGCAGTATGAATTCAGCCGTCTGCCAAAAGAGATTGCTGAACAGATCGACGCGTCAATCAGACAAATACTCTCCACATTAAAATAATCCTCTTTACGTTTTTGATACCAGAACCGGCCTCTGTGCCGGTTTTTTAATTCTTTCCTCCACCGGCCTCCCGACAGTGCAATCCGCATCTTATCTCTTCGCCTGATAACGACTTCTGTTAATTACGCATCATTTCCGCAGGGTAATGCTTGAACTCAGCACGGTTTATCGCTATAGCTAAAACGGTTTAGCTATCAGGTTTAATCAGAGGAGTTTTTTATGTCTGTACGCGTATGGTGCCTCGGGGATGCCGTGGTTGATTTGCTTCCCGAAATGCCGGGTCGCCTGATGCAGTGTCCGGGTGGGGCGCCCGCCAATGTCGCCGTTGGAGTTGCCCGTCTGCAGGGAAACAGCGCTTTTATCGGGCGGGTAGGGGATGATCCCTTTGGTGAGTTTATGCGGCAAACGCTCATTGAAGAGAAGGTTGATACCCGCTACATGATCGCTGATACGCAGCACCGCACTTCAACCGTGGTGGTCGGATTGGATGACCATGGCGAACGTTCCTTTACCTTTATGGTGAGGCCGAGTGCTGACCTGTTTCTTGAGGTGCAAGACCTGCCCGTATTCCGGCACGGGGAGTGGCTGCACTGCTGTTCGATTGCCTTATCAGCTGAACCTTCACGCACGGCGACCCTGACTGCCATGGAGCAGATCCGGGCAGCAGGCGGGCATGTCTGTTTCGATTTAAATCTGCGTCATGACCTCTGGCCCGATCCGGAACTGCTGCATGCGGTGGTGAACGAGGCGCTGAGCCATGCGGACGTGGTTAAACTGTCCGACGAGGAACTCAATTTTCTCTGTCCGGATCAGGAACCGGCTATCACCATGCCGCAGCTGGCAGTGCGATTCAGCATAAAATTATTGCTGGTCACGCGGGGCAGGGAAGGTGTGATCGCCTGCTATCAGGGCCAGCTATACCACTATGCTACTTCGCCCGTGGCCAGCATCGACACCACGGGCGCAGGTGATGCCTTCGTGGCCGGATTACTATGGGGGCTGGCTAAGTCGGGTCTTCCTGCCGATGAATCGCAGCTGGCCATCTGCCTTACCAGTGCACAACGCTGCGGTGCACTGGCAACCACGGCTAAAGGGGCCATGACAGCACTTCCGCGGCTCCACCAGCTGGACGACCTGCCAGGCTGATTATCTTATTGCCCCTGTTTTGGGAGCTATCTCACAATCACTAAACCGGTTTAGCAATTTTCATTGCGCAGGGAAATTACCCGTGGCTATGATTTGCGCCTAAACCGGTTTAGCAAAAAATCCGGTGATGATAGCCTCTCTTCAGGGACATAAAAAAATGAAAAAAAGCACGTTAGCAGTGAGTCTCTCAACGATATTACTTTCCACATCAGTCTGGGCCGACTCCAGTATGAGCAGCATTGAAGCACGCCTTGCGGCCATGGAGCAGCGACTGCAGGCAGCCGAGCAGCGAGCGAATGCAGCGGAAACCCGCGCACAGGTCGCGGAGAAACAGGCACAGATGGCTGAGAAGCAGGCACAGCAGCTGGCTGCCGTGCAACAACAGACCCAAAACTCCACCGCTGAGGTCGCGCAGCGCACCGCGAAACTGGAACAAAAATCAGCCGATGAAGGTGGCTTCGAGTTCCACGGTTATGCCCGTTCAGGATTGCTGATGAACAGCTCGGCCGCCAAAACTCAGGGTGGCCCGACCGTTACCCCTGCCGGGGAAACCGGCGGTCACGTTGGTCGCCTTGGTAATGAACCGGATACCTACGTTGAGCTCAACCTTGAACATAAACAGACGCTGGACAACGGCGCGACCACCCGTTTCAAAGCGATGCTGGCCGATGGACAGCGCACCTACAACGACTGGACAGCCGCCAGCAGCGATCTCAACCTGCGTCAGGCGTTTGTCGAGCTCGGGCAGCTTCCCACCTTCAGCGGCGCATTCGATAACGCCACGGTCTGGGCCGGTAAGCGTTTTGATCGCGATAACTTTGATATTCACTGGATCGACTCCGATGTGGTGTTCCTTGCCGGTACCGGTGCCGGTATTTACGACATGAAATGGAGCGATCAGGCGCGCAGTAACATTTCCCTTTATGGTCGTACCTTTGGCGACATTGAAAACAATGAAAACACTGCGCAGAACTACATCCTGTCGCTGAATAACTTTGTCGGGCCGGTACAGCTGATGGTCAGCGGTATGCGGGCAAAGGATAACGACGATCGCCGTGACATCGACGGCCTCAGAGTCAAAAGCGATGCGGCAGAAACCGGCGTACATGCGCTGCTTGGCCTGCATAACGACAGCTTTTATGGGCTGAGAGAAGGCACGTCGAAAACTGCACTGCTCTATGGTCATGGACTGGGCGCAGAGGTGAAGTCGATTGGTTCTGATGGCGCACTGTTGCCGGAAGCGGACACCTGGCGTCTGGCGAGTTACGGTATTACCCCGCTGGGCGGTGGCTGGCACATTGCACCTGCTTTACTGGCTCAGCGTAGTGACGATCGTTACGTCAAAGGTGACAGCTATGACTGGGCGACAGTCAACCTGCGGCTGATTCAGGAAATCACCCAGAACTTTGAGATGCAGTATGAAGGCTCTTATCAGTACATGGATCTGCGTCCCCAAGGCTACAACAACCGTAATGCGGTCAGCGGCAGCTTTACCAAATTCACCGTTGCGCCAACCCTGAAAGCCGGTGATGTCGGTGATTTCCTCAAACGTCCGGAAATTCGTCTCTTTGCAACCTGGATGAACTGGGATCACCGGCTGGATAACTATGCCAGTGACGACGCTTTCGGCAGTAAAGGATTCGATGCCGGTGGCGAATGGAACTTCGGCGTACAGATGGAAACCTGGTTCTGACCGGGCGGCCCCGGATGCCGGGGCCAGAGATCAGGATGGATAAAAACATAACAATATTGAGGTGTGTATGGACTATGTAAAAATATCGCGGGCATTGCTGCCCCTGCTGGGTGGTAAAGAGAACATCGCCAGCGCTGCTCACTGTGCCACCCGGCTGCGGCTGGTGCTGGCCGATGATGAAAAAGCGGATACCACCGCGATTGGCCGGATTGAGGGCGTTAAAGGCTGCTTCCGCAATGCGGGCCAGCTTCAGGTTATCTTCGGCACCGGCGTGGTGAACAAGGTCTACGCTGCCTTTATCGCCGAGGCGGGCATCAGTGAATCGAGCAAATCTGAGGCCGCTGATATAGCCGCACGTAAGCTCAACCCTTTCCAGCGCATCGCTCGCCTGTTGTCGAACATCTTTGTGCCGATCATTCCGGCGATTGTGGCATCAGGTCTGCTGATGGGCCTGCTGGGGATGGTCAAAACTTACGGCTGGGTCAATCCGGAAAATGCGCTCTACATCATGCTGGATATGTGCAGCTCGGCGGCCTTTATTATCCTGCCGATCCTGATTGGCTTTACGGCTGCCCGCGAGTTTGGTGGTAACCCGTTTCTTGGTGCGACGCTGGGCGGCATTCTCACTCATCCGGCGCTGACCAACGCCTGGGGCGTCGCCGCCGGTTTCCACACCATGAACTTCTTCGGCATTGAAGTGGCGATGATTGGCTATCAGGGCACGGTGTTCCCGGTGCTGCTGGCGGTCTGGTTTATGAGCATGCTGGAAAAGCAGCTGCGTCGGGTTATCCCGGATGCGCTGGATCTGATCCTGACCCCGTTCCTGACGGTGATTATCTCCGGCTTTATTGCGCTGCTGATTATCGGTCCGGCGGGTCGTATGCTGGGTGATGGCATCTCCTTTATTCTCAGTACGCTGATTGCGCACGCCGGCTGGCTGGCAGGACTGGTGTTTGGTGGACTCTATTCGGTGATTGTGATTACTGGCGTCCATCACAGCTTTCACGCTATCGAAGCCGGACTGCTGGGCAATCCTTCCATCGGCGTGAACTTCCTGTTGCCTATCTGGGCGATGGCGAACGTGGCTCAGGGCGGTGCCTGTCTGGCCGTATGGTTTAAAACCCGCGATGCGAAGATCAAAGCGATTTCGCTGCCTTCAGCGTTTTCCGCGCTACTGGGGATTACCGAGGCGGCTATCTTTGGTATTAACCTGCGCTTTATGAAACCCTTTATAGCGGGTCTGGTGGGCGGCGCGCTCGGTGGTGCCTGGGTGGTGTCGGTCCATGTTTATATGACTGCGGTCGGACTGACCGGTTTGCCGGGCATGGCGATTGTCCAGGCTGGCTCTCTGCTCAACTATGTCATCGGCATCGCCATCGCGTTCACCACTGCGTTTGTGATCTCTTACCTGCTTAAATACAAAACGGATTCTGAATAATGGCCTCATCAACACGTCTTGCCGCCATTCTGCAGGCGGTGATGCAGGGTATGCCAAAGGCGCTCAGCGACAGCCACTACCCTGGCTGGCATCTGGCACCGGTAACCGGTCTGCTAAACGATCCCAACGGCTTTATCCATTTCGACGGTGAATATCATCTCTTCTATCAGTGGAACGCCCTGGAGTGCGCGCATCAGCAAAAATGCTGGGGACACTGGCGCTCAGCCGATCTGCTGCACTGGCAACATCAGCCCATCGCCCTGATGCCGGACGAGGAGTATGACCGCAGCGGTTGTTACTCGGGCAGTGCGGTAGAGGATAACGGTGTACTGACGCTGATCTACACCGGCAATGTGAAGTTTGATGATGGTTCGCGCACCGCGTGGCAGTGTCTGGCGCAGCAGAACAGCGCCGGCGGTTTTGACAAACTCGGTCCGGTTATCGCCGTGCCGGAGGGCTACACCGGCCACGTTCGCGATCCCAAAGTGTGGCGTCATGAAGATTACTGGTACATGGTGCTGGCCGCGCAGAATACCCAGCTGCAGGGCAGGGTGCTGCTGTTGCGTTCTGATAATCTGCGCGAATGGCAGAATCTCGGCGAGATTGCAGGCAGCGAACTGGGCGGGCTGGACGCCGCTGGCTACATGTGGGAGTGCCCGGATATGTTCACCCTCGGCAACAGCACGTATCTGATCTGCTGTCCGCAGGGTGTTGTGCCTGAAGAGAAACGCTACCTGAACAGTCACGCCTGCGCCTGGCTCAGTGGCTCGCTGGATTATCAGCAGCCTGCCTACCTGCATGGCCCGCTGAACGAAATGGATGCCGGGTTTGAATTCTATGCACCACAAACCACGCTGACCGCTGACGGCCGGCGTCTGCTGGTGGGCTGGATGGGAACGCCAGACGGTGAAGAGATGGCCCAGCCAACCGTGGCGCATCACTGGATCCATCAGATGACCTGTCTGCGCGAGCTGAGCTCCCGCAATGGCCGGCTCTGTCAGCAGCCGATTGCAGAACTGCAGGCGCTGCGGGAGAGGGAGCTGCATTATCAGGGCCGCGCCGATGACGCGCCGCCGATTGCCGCGCAGCGGCTGGAGCTTGAGCTTGAGCTGGAGAGCTTGGGCGATATAGAACTCAATTTCGCCGATACGCTGATCCTGACGTGGCAGCAGAATGAACTGCGGCTTGCCCGTCGCAGCCTGGTATCGGGTCAATGGACCTATCGTTACTGGACAGGGGCTGCACGCCGGTTGCAGATCCTGTGTGACCACTCCAGCGTTGAGATCTTCATCAACGACGGGGAAGGGGTGATGAGCAGCCGTTATTTTCCGGACCACCCGGCGATGCTAACCCTGCGCGGTCGCGCAGAACTGCAGGCCCGCTACTGGTCGTTACGTCGCTGCATGGTAGAATAAGCCCTTGTTTCACTAACCGATGCCTTGCCGTGAGAAAAACAAAACGCGTTACCATCAGTGACATCGCTGGGCTGGCTGGGGTTTCTAAAGCCACTGCCAGCCTGGTGCTCAACGGCCGTGGCGAAGAGTTACGGGTGGCGAAGGAGACGCGTGAGCGGGTTCTGACACTGGCCCGGGAACACCATTATCAGCCCAGCATACACGCCCGTATGCTACATGACGCCCGCAGTCATACGCTGGGGCTGGTGGTGCCGGAGATCACCAACCACGGTTTTGCGGCCTTTTCCCATGCGCTGGAAAATCTCTGTCGCGCCGCCGGTCTGCAACTGTTGATCTCCTGCACCGATGAAAATGCCGGTCAGGAGATGGCCGTGGTCAATAACCTGGTGGCGCGTCAGGTCGACGGGTTGATTGTCGCCTCCAGTATGCTGAGCGACAGCGACTATGTCAGCCTCAGCGAACAGTTGCCGGTGCTGCTGTTTGACCGCCACATGAATAACACCAGGCTGCCCTGGGTCATCACCGACTCTGTGACGCCCACCGCTGAGCTGGTCGAAAAGCTGGCGCGCACCTGTCCGGAGGAGATCTACTTTCTTGGCGGACAGTCTGACCTCTCCCCGACCCAGGATCGTCTGACGGGATTCAAAGAGGGGCTGATGCGGGCGGGTGTGACGCTGCGGCCGGAGTGGATAATTCAGGGTAACTACCATCCCGGCAGTGGCTATGAGATGTTTGCCGCGCTCTGTCGCAGGCTGGGACGCCCCCCTAAAGCGATGTTCACCGCCGCCTGCGGTCTGCTGGAGGGAGTACTGCGCTACATGAGCGAGCATAACCTGCTGACCAGCGACATCCGCATTGCCAGTTTCGATGATCACTATCTCTATGATTCACTCTCCATTCCGATCGACACGGTTGAGCAGAATGTCCCGGCACTCGCGCAGGCCTGCTTTTCTATGCTGACCACCATGATCGCTGGTGAGGATCCCGCTGACAGTCAGCTTATCCTGCCCGCCACGCTGCGGCTGCGCGGTTAACCGCCGGGCGTTGCAGTGCTTTACCATTCGACCGGCAGGGCGCTGACGCCACGCAGATTGGCTCTGTGGTTGCGGCGAACGCCGGCGGTCACGGGCCGCATCTCTGGCAATCGGGTCAGTAATACTTCCAGCGCCACCTCCATTTCTGCCAGTGCCAGCCGGTAGCCCATACAGTGATGTATACCGCCACCGAATGCCAGACAGCGCCCCTCATGCCGCCGGACATTCAGCCGTTCCGGAGAGGTAAATACCAGCGGGTCGTGATTGGCTGCACCAAGGCTAAGGAAGAAGCGGGTTCCGGGCGGGATGAGCTCTCCTGCCAGCTCAATCTCTTCCAGAGTCGTGCGGTAAAGCATCTGGACCGAACTGTCGTAGCGCAGACATTCCTCTATGGCATCGGGTATCAGCGCATGATTCTGTTTCAGGCTCGCAAGTTCCTGCGGATGAGCATGCAGGGCCAGAATGGTGTTGCACAGCATGTTTGACGTAGTTTCATGACCGGCAAGAAACAGCAGTATCACATTGGCGATGATCTCATCGTGATCCAGCCGGTCGCCATCACTGCCGCTACGCAGAAAAAGCGACACCAGATCACTGGCGGTGCTATCACGTCGGGATACGATCACGGCACTGAAGTAACTTTCCAGTACGGCAAAAGCTTCAGCGGCTTTCAGCAAATCTGGCTGACTGATTTGAGGATCGAAAACCCTGACCAGCGCAGAGGTAAGGCGACCCAGTTCTGGTGCATCAGATTCTGAAACATCCAGCATCCGGCAGATAATGCGCACCGGTAGCGGAAAAGCGAATGCCTGAGCCAGATCGCAGGCACGACGCCCTTCCAGTTCATCAACCAGTTCATTGGCTATCGTCAGCGCCATCTCCCGAAGAGATTTAATCTCCCGGGCGCTGAACGCCTTCATAACCAGTCCTCTTAACCGGTTATGATCGGGTGGGTTCAGCACCAGAAACATTCTGCTGATACCTTGAAACAGCGGCAGTCCGGCTGCATCATCACCAAATCTTACTCTGACACTTTCCATATAATTTTTACCGACCCGCCGGTCGTTCAGCAGGGCGTCCACCACGGCGTGACTGCCGCTGATGATGATCTTATCTCCGGCAGGGATAAGCGATCCCTGCTGATGCAGTTTTCGATAAAGGGGAAAGGGATTGTCAGAGTAGTCGGGGTCCATGAGTTCATGAAGCTGCATAGCGTTCTCCGCTGATAGAGGATTAGTGCTGGCGCTGAATGCGGGAGAGGGAAGCGAACAGGCTGTTTTTATCACTCTCACTGAGGTGAGGTGCCGTGAGGTGTGACATCAGAAATTCTTTGTCCTCCTGCGAGAAGGCGCCGGTCATCAGCCGCTGGCTGATCGCCGTCAGGAGCTGGGTATCCAGCTGTTGTATCTGCTGTCTGGTCTCGGCCAGATCCCTGACAGGAACAGCGCTGTCTGGTGCTGAGAGCCAGTCAGCCCGATAGCGATACTGGATCGCCTTGCTGGCGTTCATCAAAGCGTGAACAAACGGCTCCACGGAGTGGGGTTCAAGCCCGGCCTGTTGTGCGTTTTGCAGCATGTTATCCAGCACCACCTGTTCCCGTGGCAGATCCTCAATAGGTAAATGATGCAGTGCTTTATAACCCGCCACCGCTTTCATCACCTGCATCCGTTCGTTGAGCGAGGTAGAAAGCGCCCCAAGAGAGACGGATGAGACTGTACCTGCAAAAACGTTACTGCACATAAACAGTGAAGAGAAAAAAATTGCCACAAAGTGAGTCATTTGCCTGCTCCATAAATGAAAACTGGCACTAATTTATGCATGAAAAAATAACTATGTGTGATTATTTTGTTTTCAAAATGTGAATCACAAGGCGGGTCAGTGAAATGAGAACAGGTCATTAATTTTAAAGTTATTTTTTATCTTTATGGTCATTAAAAATTCACATTAATTTGCAATGCTGGCGGGTTGATTGGATATGACGTTTGAATGGATTCCCCCCTGATGCAGGTGGCGTTGCGCCATTTACGTCATCTCTGTGATGCCAGAATGAGTTTACGAGGCATGCCGGGTAGTGCGCACAGGAAAGCGCCATGCCGATCAGGGTTCAGGTATAATATGTTCCGCGAGTGTGGCCGTTTTTTAGCAGCAAAACGAGGTAGGTATGTCTGTATCCGAAGCTACTACCGGTGGTAAAAGTGTCGCGGCGTTAGTTGAGAGCCTGGAAAAACAGGCGGCAAAACGTTCAGACGCGAACTGGCACGAAGGTCTGAAAAGCAGCACCAAAATCGCACTGGAAAAAATTAATGGTGCGTTTGCTGCAAAATGGATCAGCGCAGACGAGAGCCTGAGCCTTAAGCAGCGCGTTTACAGTGTGCAGGATAAGTTGATTGAGCTGGCTTTATGGTGATTTAAATTGCCTGTCGGCCGGCTCGTAAATCGGCAGGGGTAAAAAACTGATATTTCAGCACGCAGCGTCGCCCGGCATTTTGCGCGCTGCGCAGTGAAGGGGTGTTACCGGGCAGAATGGTACCGGTCAGCAGTGCCTTCTCACCATAATGATGATGAAGCTGCTGCAGCAAACGCTGCTGAGCGCGCGCGGCGAGTCCACGGCCCTGATAAGCGGGCATAATCACCTCATCCATAATCTGAAACCCCTCAATAAAGGTCAGTCGCCGGGGGACACAAATCATCAGCCCTGCCACTATGCCCTGCCAGATAATCAGAAACACATGTCCCGCGGCGATATCCTCCCGTAATTCCTGCCTGCTGGTTGCCAGTAACTGATCGCGCAGATGCGGCAGCGTGTGCCAGCTGGCACGATAGGCGCGGTTAATCGCCGTGATACAGGCGGGATAATCTTTCCGGCAGGCTGTCACCAGTGAAATATCTTCGTCGACAGGAACAGAGAGTGAAGCCAGGTCGCTGAGGAAAAGCAGTTGATCTGTTATACCGATGTCAGGATAAGTCGCAGGCAACAGGATGCGCAGCTTCAGAGGTTTCAGCGGCTGCCATGCCTGCATAATGGCGCTAGCGACCCTGTAATCGATGATGCCGTCACGCGCAACAACCTCAATAAAGGGCTGTGCAGGATCGCCACCCAGATAGCGCGGCCCGGTGAGATAACGCTGGCCGTTTATCGTCAGTTCTCGCTGCAAAAAGGCGTGCTGGGGCAGACCGGTTTCACGCCATGGAAAGGCGGCAGAAAAATGGTGATCGTGGCATCGTGTCTGCTGCTGCGCCAGCCAGCTGGCAAGCCAGTCGCTGAGACGTTCAGATGAGACAGGAACAGTACGGTAGAGCGACACCATATAATCCAGCATAAGATTCCTTATTGCCCGCCGTCAGTGATCTCCTGCCTCGCTCCGCGATACATCTGTACCGTTACCGGATTGCAGATGAGGCTGATGAGAGTGTAAACGATGTGCTCTGTTTATGACCATCTCAACCTCTCAGCCAGCACCATTACATCCCCTCTGCATGACGGCTCTGGACCTGCCAGACGGTGCAATGCTGACAATGTGAGCAGGTATACGTCATCTTCTGCGATCGCTTATCGTCGCCACCCTCTGAGCTGCATTAAACATGGGTTACGATCTATTCGGGTCTGGCTGGATTTCGTATACATGGTCAAATTAATTGATGAAATAAGGCAGGGTTGCCCAAAAATTTAAATGGGAAATAGATGCGAAATTTTTACGTAAATAATACGAAATCAGATAATCGGCAGCCGATAAATGGATTATGATAAAGAGGATTTTCAATAATTATAAAATGTCCGATCTTTTTAACACCCGGGGGTTACATGGTTCATATTGATTTATGCACCCAGGAGGGCGTGATGAAAGCTTATGCTTTTCAGACGCCGATGCAGGCAATGACCCTGCTGGAAAAAATTAAAAATGATGAATTTCAGTGGTTTAATCTGGAGTGGGAAGGGCGCCGCTATACCTGTCCGCATCATTTTATTAAAAGGCTCAGCAGCCGCTCTTATATTAAATCGTTCTGGCGTTAAATTCGCTTAAAAGATAAGGCTGATGCACAATTACTTATTATTGATGCAGGTTTTATTTAACTGTTCTACGCATATTTTTAACGTAATGATAAACGGGGCAGAGCCTGCCCCGTTATTTTCAGCGACCATATGGCGTTGTTATCACGGTCAGCGGTAATAATAGTGCGTCATCTGCACAGATACCGGCCTGCTCAGTATCATTATTACCGCTTAATCATTTTCTGCTGTTGCTTATCAGGGCTATCGAAACGCTAAACAATCCTTTATGCAGGGCTGGACGGTTGTGTGCTGCGCCCGGCAATGCGCCGTGATCCTGTGTAAATCATCTTCTGTTCGGCCCTTGACGTGAAACGTCTACTGTTACACTCAGATGACACTTAATCCGGATCCCGACTGCAATGCCCCATGAAAAAATGCGCCTTCGCTCGCTGCTGACTTTGCTTTCCATCGGGGGCGTCATTCTGACCTCCGGTCTGCTGCTGAGTGCGCTGCTGCTCTTTCAGAAGGCCAACATCGAAGACAGTCTGCTTGAAGGGAACATTGCCTATGCCCGCAAGCTGGCTGATACCACCGATCGTTACCTGGCGACAGCACAACGTGAACTGGCCTGGAGTGCGTCGCAGATCAAGGAGCTTAGCGATATTAAACGACTGGAAGGAGAGAGCGATCGCCTGCGAATGCAGTCGGGCTTTTTCAACTCGGTGGTGGTGGTAAATCATGATGCCATTATTGCAGCAACCTCACCTGATAGTCTGAATCTCATTGGCGTGAAGCTGCACTCACTTGCCAGCCTGCAGGCCATAGCGACCCAAAAGCCTTTTATCTCTGCTCCTTTTACCTCTGCGGCCGGTAACTATGTGGTGTTTTTATCACAACCTCTGTTCAGCGAAGATGGCCGCTATCTGGGCTACATTGGCGGGACTATTTATCTCAAGAAACAGAGCATGCTGAGCGAAATCCTGAGCCAGCATTTCTATTCTAATGGTTCAACGGTCAGCGTGGTCAGCAATGAAGGGCTGATTATTTTCAGTCATGACGCGGCGCGCGTCGGAACAAAGATGCTGCTGAGTCTGGCACTGCAGAAACGGCTCGCCACGACAGAAAGCGGGCATTTCACGCTGGAGAGTGAGGGACAGCACTATCTGACTGGCTATGGCACACTGCATAAAACCGGCTGGAACGTTTTTATTACCGGCACCTCTGAAACGGTCAGGCATATTCTGATGCGCACGGCAGAAAGCGCCGTCTGGTTCGTTCTGGGCATTATTGCCGTAACAGCGGCCATTATTGCCTTTATGGCCGGTCGAATCGCCTCTCCACTGGAAAAGCTGGCGGACAGAGTGCGCGATGGCGGCAGCGAAGCCCAGGCGGAATCTCTCGCCACGGTCAAAACCTGGTATTACGAGGCTGATCGGCTCAAAGAAGCCGTGCAGGCGCATCGGCACGCCGTTGCGGGTCATCTTGCCGCGCTAAACGATGAAGCGATGACCGATCCGCTGACCGGGCTCTGCAACCGACGCGGATTTTCGGCGCTGGCGGCGCAGTCAGACAGTGAGCATGAACAGTGTGCCATCGCCATTGATATTGACCATTTTAAGAAGATAAACGACTGGTACGGGCATGACGCGGGCGATGCGGTTCTGGTGAGCCTGGCAGCGTTGCTGCGTCAGGCTTGTCGTACCGGCGATATCGTCAGCCGGTTTGGCGGCGAGGAGTTTATTCTGTTGCTGCCGCATACCACGCTGGCTGATGCCGTCCGCACCGCGGAGCGCATCCGTGAGACCGTCAGCGCCACCACCTTTCCGTTTGCCGGAACGATGACCATCTCAGCCGGGGTGGCTTTGCGGAGCGATCAGGATAGCGATCGCGACTCTCTGCTGCGGCGTGCCGATGAAGCGCTTTACGAAGCAAAAGCCGCCGGACGTAATACCGTCATCATTGCCGGAGCTGAGGGGTCCAGCGTGTCTGGGTCGGCCGGGTAAGATTCCGGGGTGGGTGGGACAGGCTCAGCACTTACTGCGTAATCGCCAGCCGAGCCACTCATCCAGTGCCGCTTCCGGCAGCGGCCTGGAGTAGAAAAAGCCCTGCGCCTGGTCGCAGCCGAACTCGGTCAGCGCCGTAACGGTTTCCGCATTCTCCACGCCCTCAGCCAGCACCATATAATCGAGATCTTTAAGCATCGCAATAATACTGCGGGCGATGACGCGCGATGCGGTGTCAGATGAAATTTCGCTGATCAGTGAACGGTCCAGCTTGATCACATCCAGCGGAATGCGCCGCAGATAACTGATGTTGCTGTAGCCGGTACCAAAGTCATCCAGTGAAATACCGAATCCACGAAGTTTCAGCATCTCAAGCCCCCGCATTGCGGTCGCGCTCTCCAGAATCCGTTCCGTCTCCAGACACTCAATGCCCAGCAGCGAAACCGGGAGCTTCGCTCTGATCATCTGCTCTTCCAGCTCGTCGGCAAAACCGTCACGTGAAAAATCGCTGCTGCTGACGTTAATGGTGATGGGCAACTGAATATAGCTGTTGCGCAGCCGGGAGAGCCGGGCGATTGCGTGCTCTGTCACCCAGGTGGTCAGTTCGCTGAGCAGCTCGGTTTGCACGGCAAAGGGTAAAAACTGTGCAGGAGACAGTTCGCCGCGCTGCGGATGCTGCCAGCGGATCAGGGCCTCCAGGCCAATTGGCTTGCCGCTGTGCAGACAGATTTTAGGCTGATACGCCAGCCATAATCCCTTATCCTGGCGTATCGCGATGGCCAGGTCATGCATCAGGGTGAAGTCCTGCGTATGGCGCGTATCAGTGGCCTCACTGAAAGGCATCGAGGCCACGTCGCGTGTGATGGCCTCGTGCAGCGCGCTGACCGCACGCCGCAGGATCTCCTGGGCAGGCATCTCCCCGGTATTGAAACTCGCCTCACCGGTGTGGGTCATCAGTGCAACCGACAGCCCATCGCCGAGATCCGCGCTGATCCCGGCCAGCTTGTTTGCCACCCAGTTGGCAGTGAGTCTGCTCTCCTGACGTGTCAGCAGGGCAAAGCGCCCGGTGGCTACGGTGTAGAGCATCTCTCCTGGCGCAGGCCTCAGGCGCAGCGGCAGCAGTGTCGCCACATCTTTCAACAGGCTTTCAACCGGTCCCATGCCCATTGAGCGCGCAAGCTCGTAGGCGCGCGGCATATCGATACAGTCAATCAGCACCAGCCGCCGTGGCGTGGTGTCACCGGAGGCGGCAAGAAACTGCAGGTCGCGAATCAGACGCTGGCGGTTGGGCAGACCGGTTACCGGGTCGGCAAAGCCAGCCGAGTACCAGGCCTCAAGAAATGACATCACCAGTGCCGCCAGCATCTTCAGCATGGCGACCTGATCCGCATTAAAGGGATGAGGCGCGGTGTCAGTCACGCACAGCGTACCCAGTATCAGACCTGTGCTGCTTTTAAGCGGTACGCCGGCATAAAAGCGGATAAAAGGCGCGCCAACAATCAGCGGATGCTCAGCAAAGCGGGTATCCAGCAACGTATCGGGTACTACCACGGTGCTGTCACTGTCCACTGCATGCCGGCAGAGCGAGTCCTGCCGGGAGGATTGAGTGAGTGTGAAATTTTGC
This sequence comes from Pantoea sp. JV6, assembly GCF_025910055.1. Lineage (NCBI taxonomy): Bacteria > Pseudomonadati > Pseudomonadota > Gammaproteobacteria > Enterobacterales > Erwiniaceae > Pantoea > Pantoea sp. JV6. The sequence goes on from NZ_JAPCIM010000027.1 coordinate 113,174, forward strand.
GCAGCCTTAACATGCTGCATCTCATCATCCAGTACGGAGATAAAGCTGCCGGGTATACCGAGTGCCTGGCTGGCCAGCCGGACGAACTGTCGCAACACATCGTCACGACTTTCGTCGTTACTGCGCAGCGCGTGCAGGGTTCGCGTGCGGCAATCGTCGCCGCCGCTGAGACTCATAAGCATGGATTCCTCCGCACCGGCTGGTTACGGCGCGAAATTAAACAGAAAAATTGAAGGGTATGATGTCATGACTACAGGCAAATTCTGCAAAAAGAAAGAGTCATGACCATTTATTTTTTATCCCACTGCACGGCATTGCTGGTCAGAATAGCAAATCACTTTTCTTTAACGAAATATTTTAGTAATCACGATTCTATTATTTTGTCGTTAAAAACTTTTAATTTCTTAAATATCCTGCCAGTATACAGAGTATAAACATAGTGCACTATATAATAACGCACTAAAGTAGATGACATAATTTATTTTTGTTTAATTTTAACTACACCAATGACAACATCGGGGAAACCTCATGAATTCACTCAGGCATTTCACTATCCGCCGCGTTGTGCTGTGGATGATGATCGTCTCACTGGGCATCGTCGTGCTGGCCGGTGGCTACAGCAGCCAGGTCGTGCGCGATATCTTTCGTCAAACCGATCGTTCAGCCGTTCTGACGCAGCAGCTGAGCTTTCTGGCGCACAGCGCTATCGTCATGCAGAGCGGTACGCCAGCCGATAAAAACGCGCTCGTCGCCTCAACCCCGGCCGATGCTGACTGGGATAACGTCCGCGCGGCACTTACGACAACCCCCTCAGAATACGCAACGGTTGCACGTGCGCAGCTGGACAAGGTGACGCAGCAGCTGGCCCGGAATCAGGCACCCCTGAAGGCTGACCGGCATCGGCTTGAGGGCGTATTGCTGGCAGCACTGCTGGCGGCAGTGGCGTTGCTGCTGTTTTGTGACCGCTATCTGGTCGTCCATCTGGTGCGTCCGGTAGGTAAAATTCGCGGTCATTTAAAAATTATTGCCGATGGTGATCTGACGCGCGAGCCGGAAGATCTGGGGCGCAACTGTGTCGGACAACTTGTGCCGCTGGTCAAAGAGATGCAGCACAGTCTGTTGCAGACGGTCAGCGCTATCCGTGACAACGCAGCCATTCTTCATCGTGAAGCGGGGGACATTGCTGCGGGTAACGCCGATCTCTCCGACCGGACATCCACTCAGGCTGCTGCGCTGGAGCAGACCGCAGCCAGCATGGAGGAGATTACCGTCACCGTGCGTCACAATGCACAGAATGCCCGCGAGGCACGTGAACTGGCTGCCAGCACCACGGATACGACTCAGCAGGGCGTGGAACTGGTTCAGTTGGTATCGGCAGCCATCACCAGCATCGCTCAGGGATCAGAAAAAATCCGGCAGTTCACCACCACTATTAATGGTATTGCGTTTCAGACCAACATTCTGGCGTTAAACGCCGCTGTAGAAGCCGCCCGTGCGGGCGAACAGGGCCGCGGCTTCGCGGTGGTCGCCAGTGAGGTGCGTTCACTGGCACAGCGAAGTGCTGCTGCCTCTAAAGAGATCGAAGAGCTGATTGCCGATACCGTGGCACGCGTTGACGATGGACGGCGGGCGGCTGAGAGCGCAGGAACCACCATGGAAGCCGTGCTGCGCGGCGTCGGCGGCGTGAATGAACTAATCGGACAGATTGCGCTGGCTTCGGATGAACAGAGTAAAGGGATTGCCCAGGTCACGGTCGCCGTTGCAGAACTTGACCGCGTAACGCAGCAGAATGCGACGCTGGTTCAGCAGGTTTCGGCGACAGCAGACAGTCTCAGTGGACAGACTGAAACGCTGGGCAGCGTGATTACGCGCTTTACCCTGCCGCATCACCCTCTTGCCGTAGAGCCTAAACGCGTCACGCCTGATGAAAAAGGCGGCTGGGCAACGTTTGCGCGGGCATAGCCTGAACGTATTTTTTCTGAACTGTAGATAATGTCTGTCCGGCACGGAATAACGATTAATATTCACTCTTTTTAAAAGAGGGATGAAACGGTCATTTTTTGTGACTGTGATTGACGTTGATCATCATTCGATCAACGCCACCATTCAGAATGGCAATTACTATTCTCAGCGGTGCAAAAATTATCCGGGCAGCGATTTAAATATAATTCAGGTTATTTTCTCTGTTTTTACTGGTGCGTTACGCTTTCCTGATAAGTGTAAAACGCCGGGTTGTTAAAACTTAACTCAAATTTATGTTTTGGCCGCAGGCGTGTACTTCCGCCCGGCCATCTCGCCGGGGCACCGTATGCGGAGCGTTTATATGGGAAATCAGATTTTACAGCGGCCTGTCGCCGTCCAGCACAACGTGCGTGAGCTGCGCCTTGCGGCCGGTCTCTCTCAGGAGATTGCAGCCGAGCGTTTCGATCTTAGCCAGCGTGTCTGGCAGACGAAAGAAGCATCGAAAAATCCTGCGCTGCTCAGTCAGGGAGAGTATGAACTGCTGATGCTGCTCGCCGGAGAGCATCCGCACTATCAACTGGTACCAAAGCTGAAAAAGTAAGGCGTTCATCCTCTGTTTTCTCTTAAGTAAAATCATGTCGGGCCGATATAGAGAGCTAAGCGAGGCGCATTACCGCCTGTCTGATATGCTCTGGCCAGATAATCCTGGGCGGTCCGCCGCACTCTCTCTGGCAGGCATAACGTGTTAACTGATGCCTCGCTGTCTGCGGTGTCAGCTTTATCGGACTCAGTGCGGCAACCTGTTGCTGCCGGGTTTACTGACGGGCCTTTCTTCCGGCAACGGATCGGCAGCGAACTCTGCGCGTTCTGTCTGATTGAACGTGTCCTCTTTATGCTGTGTCAGGCCAGCCACAGCAGATAACATCAGAGGAGAGTTACGCTGAAACGTCCAGTTTATCATGATGCCGAGGCGGCTCGCCTCGACGCACTTAAGCAGTATCATCTGATGGATTCACCGCCGACCGATGCGCTGGATCGCCTCACTACGCTTGCCGCACGGCTGTTTCGGGTGCCGGTCGCTTTTGTCTCGCTTATCGACGAAAAGCGGCAGTTCTTCGCCTCCCGGTACGGTTTAAATATTTCAGGTACGGCACGCAACGTCGCCTTCTGCCACCATACGCTGGCGCAGGGCGATATCCTCTGCGTGCCCGATACGCTGAAAGATCCGCGCTTCCGCGACAGTCCGCTGGTTCACGGCTACCCCTTTATCCGCTTTTACGCGGGGATCCCGCTTTCGACCCCGGATGGGCATCATATTGGCACGGTCTGCCTGACCGACAGCCATCCTCGTGAGCCGTTAACTGCAGAGGATCGAAAGCATCTGAACGATATTGCTGCACTGGTGATGGATCGCATGGAGATGCATCGTCTGGAGTTATTGCGCTACACCAGCCAGCAGCGACTCGAGGCGATCTCATCTACTTCGCCTGACGCCATTGTCTGCACTGACCTTCGGCGTGGCATAACCTTCTGGAACCCGGCCGCCACCGCGCTGTTCGGCTACAGCGCAGAGGAGATGCGCGGCCAGTATATCAGTGAGCTGATCCCTGCTCGCTGTCAGACTGACTACCGTAATGAACTGGTCCGGATTACCTCTGACGAAGCAGCTATCTCGCACCCACGCTCTTTGCAGATATGGGGTGTCACGCGTGAAGGTCGTGAATTTCCGGCAGAGGTCTCTTTTTCGGGCTGGCGTGAAGAGGGCGAACGGCTGGTGGGCATGATCATCCGCGATGTCACGGCCCGCTATGAGAGTGAGGCGCGGCTCTGTGAGCTGGCCTCACTGGATATGCTGACACGTCTCGCCAGCCGCAGCGCGTTTATGGATCAGGTCGGCCAGCTGACCAGGGCGGGCGTCCCCTATACGTTACTGATGACCGATCTCGATGGTTTTAAAGAGGTTAACGATACGCTGGGGCATGCTGCAGGCGATGCGTTATTGTGCCACGTTGCCGAACAGATTCGTGCGGTGTGCGCCAGTGCCGTGACGGCTGCGCGCCTGGGCGGTGATGAATTTGTGATCCTGTTAGCGGGCGGCAGCGCAGAGGCGGCGATCACGGCGGAGAAACTGATTGCGGCCGTTCAGACGCCGTTCCGCTATCACGACTCACCGGTGGTGGTCGGTGCCAGCACCGGCATCGCCTCCTATCCGGAGCACGGCAGGGATCCCTCTTCGGTGATGTCCGCCGCTGATCTGGCGCTCTATCGCGCCAAAGCGTCGGGTAAAGGCTGCAGCATGCTGTTTATGCCCGCGTTTCGTGAAGCGGAGCAGCAGCGCCGCCGCTTTGAGCGCGAACTGGAAACGGCGGTGCGGCAGCAGCAGTTCACTCTTTACTATCAGCCCCGCTACGACGTTGAAAGCGGAAAGCTTATTGGCTGCGAGACACTGGTACGCTGGCAGCATCCGACGCGCGGGCTGCTGTTGCCGGCTGAATTTATCGGCATGCTGGTTAAAAGTCCGCTTTCAGTCACGCTGGGTGAATGGATCATCCGCAGTGCTCTGGCACAGGTCCGGCAGTGGCAGGTTCGCTCTCCTCAGCTTCGCGTCAGCATTAACCTGTTTCCGCGCCAGCTTGCAGGGAACAGCCTGGAGACGGTAATACGTGAGAGTGCCGGAGGCGATGCCGGTTTTGTTGAGCTGGAAGTGGATGAGCCACTGCTGGCCGTGCTGATGCAGGATATGCCGGTTCAGGTTGACGCCGTACGCCGAACGGGAGCTTCGTTCGTTATCGATCATTACGGGCGTACGCTGGGGGCGATTAACCTGCTGCGCTACAGTGTTGTGACGGGTTTTAAAATCGATAAGTCGATGACGCACGAGCTGGGTTCCAGCATGCGGGTGCGTATGATGTTCCGGGCCATTACCGCGCTCGGCAAAAGCCTGGGTATCCGGGTGGCCGCCGAAGGAGTGGAAGATAAAGAGCAGATCGCTTTTGTTACAGCCGCCGGATGCGACATTATGCAGGGCAATGGCCTGTGCCAGCCACTGACGCCGGCGGACTTTGAGGCGATGCTGTGCGGAGAGGAGCACTGTGCGCCCGCTATCGCTATCGCTATCGCCAGCGGTTATGACGTTACGCCACGCTAATCGGTCTGATTGTGGCGAACGGAGCGGAGGATGCCCGACGCTGATGGTCTGCGCCTCAGGGTGAGTGTGCGGGCTGGTATTCCTGTTTCAGCAAGCCGAAGATCCAGTCATCCTGCCACTGGCCGTTGAGGAAAAAGTTCTGCCGCAACGTCCCCTCCTGCACAAAGCCCGCTGAAATCAGGGTCCGGCGTGAGGCCGCATTGCCTGCCGTCACCGTCGCGATCAGTTTGCGGTATTCCTGTTGCTCAAAGCAGAAGGTGATAATGGCATGCAGAGACTCGCTGCCGTAGCCTTTGCCCTGCGCATCTGCGGCCAGAATAAAGCCAAACTCCGCAATACCCTCTCCGCGATCGATAAACCCGCAAAAGCCAGCCGGAGCACCGGATGTTTTTTCTCCGATAACCAGACAGAGCCAGTGCCTGCAGCCCTTGTACCAGGCGGGCAGGCGGACATCAAATGAGTGGGTTCTGATCTCTTCAGCGCTGCGCGGATCGCTGATGTACTGCATCACCGATCTATCCTGACTGACTGCCAGATAGAAGGGCCAGTCTTCCTGCCGAAGTGGCCGATAAGTCAGGCGCGGCGAGGTGACTTTCAGCGGTATTTCAGCCGGTACTTTAGCAGACTCTTCAGTTGTCATCGTGCAACTCCCTGCGGATCGGATCTCTGTGGCGATGGCGCAAAAATAACACAGAGTGGCTGACTGGCGGGACGCGCTTTTGCCGCTCTGCGAGGTATCCCGCAATCCCGACGCTATTTCACCAGCTCCTGGTCTCGTGCATTGTCCAGCTCCCGCTGCCACATTTGCTCTTATCGCTGCGCTGTCAGGCCTTCTGCCCACTTCATTGCTACGCTTTTAGCCAGATGGCTGAAAATTGATCCTGATGAGAGTAATCCCCATGGAATTGAAAACGTTTGAAACTGGAGCCTGGGCTGCGCTGCAGGAATCTGCAACCGATCCACAGGGTGGATTTCGTTATCTGATGCTCTGTACGGTCGATACTCTGCTACAACCTCAGGCGCGCACAGTGGTTCTGCGCCAGTGTGCCGACGACCGCAGGATGCTGACATTTCATACGGATGTTCGCAGCCCGAAGTGGCAGGAGATGGCGGCGAATCCGCAGGTCACCGTGCTGGGATATTGCCATCAGCGTCGCCTGCAGTTACGACTGGCAGGGCGGGTTGCGTGTTATGCGGCGGGAAGTGATGTTGCCCGGGCAGCCTGGCGTGCGTTACCGCAGCACACGCGGCAGACTTACACCGGCGGACCTCCTGGGGAAGCGCGGACAACGGCTAACGAGACGTCTGACGCGACGGCAGCGGAAACCGGGAAATCCCGTTTTGGCGTGGTGATTTTGCAGGCCAGTGTGCTGGACGCCTATCAGCTTCAGCGAAACGAAAATCAGCGCGCCCTGTTTCGCTATTCGGCTAATGGCGGACTGCAGGAAAGCGAATGGCTTAACCCCTGACCCGATATGCCTGATTCACTTCGGGTCGGGTTAACGCCTGATTGATCCTCTTTTCGCGCACTGGATAAAAGAGATTTCACTGTCTGCCGCTTCGTTAGCTGTTTTTTATCTGCCGCACCGCTTAATCGATTTTAGCACCACGTTATCTTCATATAATGGCGTTTTTCTGCTTTTTCCTATCTTTTGTCATTGTTTGTGCCAGGCTTTAACTAACCGAAAAGCAGTGACTTATGCTCAAGGTAAAGAAAAGTACAAATGATCGCTCTGTATTACAGGCAGGTTAAACATGAACAATCAACCTCCTGAAAAACCAGGGTCAGAGGGTAGCGACCAGGTGCTAAGCCTGGCGGAGGAAACCGTTGAGGTCTCAAAACAGCGGGTCATCGACGGTCATGTCAGGGTTACCCGACAGGTCACTGAGCATCAGCAGAAGATTGCGCTGATGCTCCGGCACCAGACGGCGGAAATAGAACGCATTCCTAAATCGGAACGGCTGGCTGAGATGCCGGAGATCCGTGAAGAAAATGGCGTTCTGATCATTCCTGTCGTTGAAGAGGAAATCGAGATCGTTCGTCATCTGGTGCTGAAAGAGGAGTGGCATATCCGCAAAGTTGTCAGTGAGGAAGCGACAGAACAGGTCGTCTCCCTGCGCAAACAGCACGCTCACCTGACCCGTACACCTTATTCAGAGCCGTCCGAATCCATCACCGAGGAACACAACATGGCGCGTGAAACAATCGTAACAATGTTCAGCAATATCTCACTGGCAGAGGGTGCAAAGCGTAACCTGATCAAGGCCGGGTTCCTGGATGATGACATTGATATCATCTCCGGTGATCGTTTGCGTACCGAAGGTCAGGAGGCCCGTCACCCTGGCTTCTGGCAACGCCTGTTCGGCAATACGCTGGAGGAGGATCAGGCCGAAGTGTATGAAGACGCGATGCGAACCGGCGGAGTAGTGCTGTCGCTGCGGGCCGATGAAGATGAGTTACCTCGCGCCCTGGGCATCCTTGATGCACATGAAGAACTTACCGAGCGCAGTGCGGCGCTGCCCGATGATTACGCGCCCGGTTACGCGACCAGTGATGGTCTGACTGCACCTGCCAGTGGAACGCTTCAGGATAATGCCGCCGTCGATCCGCTCTCTAACGATCCTGCCCATCGTGGCGCTGCCCGTACCGCCCTGACCGGTGACGAAAGTGACGAGGATGTACTGCGTCTGGCCGAGGAGCGACTGGAAGTGGGTAAACGTCTGGTAAGTGAAGGTTCAACCCGCGTTCGTCGCTACACTGTCACCGATCAGGTCTCAGAAAATGTCTCGCTGCATGAGCAGCACGCCGCAATCTTCCGTCGTCCGGTGAATGAATCAGGTTCACCCACCCATGTTGACTGGTCTGAAAAAACTGTCGAAGTGGAAGAGACGCATGAGCAGCCCGTGATTAATAAGACCGCGGAGATCATTGAAGAGGTGGTGTTACGCAAAGAGACAAGCGATCGGGTTGAAACTATCAACGATTCGGTACGCCGTCAGGAAGTGGATATTGACCATGCCAGTACAGATCCTCTCGGCGCAGATCGGCTGACCGGGAATCGTACTGTGGCCGATCCGTTGCTTGAAAGCACGCGTCAGGCCCGCGCTGACCACGACACCCGTCCGGTAACGCCAGGCAGCGAGCCAGCGCATAAAGAGGGTTTCGCGGAAAAGGCCGGTGATAAAATCGCAGAAGCGAAAGAGAAGGTCGAAGACAAGTTTAAAAAGCCGTAATGCCGGAACGGTGATTGTCGCCTTCTATGCCTGAAAACCCGTCGCAGACGGGTTTTTTTCATAAATCACACTGAAATTCTGTAGGCAATTTAATGGCATCACTTAGACCTGACACCCGTTGATGGAGAATGGCCACATTGAAAGTTGTATAGAGCTCTCGTCTTAAGTGTGTGTACGTTATTCGTGACCTGCCCCTAGTATTAGATACAACGATCAGTTAGTAATGTCGGTTTGTTCACCTTCTGATTTTCCATTTCTCCAGCCTGCTGCAAATTCAGACGGCGTCTGGTAATTCAGCGATGAATGAGGTCTGGACTCGTTATAGTCCTGCCGCCAGTCATTAATGATTTTCCGGGCATGAACAATATCGCTGAACCAGTGTTCATTCAGGCATTCATCGCGAAAGCGTCCGTTAAAACTCTCAATAAATCCGTTCTGTGTCGGTTTACCGGGCTGAATAAGCCGCAGCTCCACGCAATGCTCAAAGGCCCATTGGTCAAGTGCTCTACAGGTAAACTCCGGCCCCTGGTCAGTTCTTATCGTAGCCGGATATCCGCGAAACAGCGCAATACTGTCCAGAATATGCGTGACCTGCACGCCTGAAATCCCAAAGGCAACAGTGACAGTCAGGCATTCCTTTGTGAAGTCATCGACGCAGTTAAGGCACTTGATCCTGCGACCGGTGGCCAGTTCATCCATGACGAAATCCATTGACCAGGTCAGATTGGGCGCATCCGGGCGAAGCAGCGGAAGCCGCTCAGTCGCCAGACCCTTACGACGTCGTCTGCGCTTCACATTCAGGCCGTTAAGGTGATAAATGCGGTATACCCGCTTGTGGTTGACGTGAAGGCCCTCACGACGCAATAACTGCCAGATCCGCCGGTAACCAAAGCGACGGCGTTCAGGTGCCAGCTCTGTGATGCGTAGAGATAGCTGCGCGTCAGCAGCCGGACGCTGAGCTCAATAACGGCAGGTTGAAAGAGACAGACCTGCCAGCCTGCAGGCACGACGTTGCGACAGACCCGTTGCATCACATATGACTTCCACGGCTTCCCGCTTCTGGTCTGTCGTCAGAACTTTCGACCCAAAGCCACCTGAAGCGCCTCCTTATCCAGCATGGCTTCGGCGAGCAGCTTCTTAAGGCGGACGTTCTCCTCTTCAAGTAACTTAAGCCGCTTTACCTCAGGGACTTCCATGCCGCCAAACTTCTTGCGCCAGGTGTAGAAAGTAGCGTCTGAAATAGCATACTTACGGCAGAGTTCCCGTGCAGAAACCCCGGCTTCGGCCTCGCGGAGGATACTGATGATCTGTTCGTAGGAAAACGCTTCTTCATGGGGATGCCCTCATGTGGCTTATGAAGACATTACTAACATCGGGGTGTACTAATCAACGGGGAGCAGGTCATATCAGTCATAGCACCATCGCCTGGCACGGGCTGACTCGATTACCATCCCGATAGTAAGAGGGATGGCCTCGCGCGGGTTTTTTGGATAGTAGAGGCTGAAAGTCACCAGATCAGAATCCATTCCAAACGCATCGAAGACGTTCTGAAGGCATTCCGCAGCGTCCTCCGGGTCAAGCTTCATGTCCTGATTAAGCGACATCTCTGGCGTGAGTGTTTTTTTCCGGAACGTAAGCAGCGATCGGCCGTTCCACGGCTCAATGAGTGCCATTACGCGTGCCTGTGTGTCATCTACCATAACTTATCCTCCCCGCGAGCGATGGCATTGTACAGTCTGACCGAATTGAAACTGATATCGGCAACGTCTCTTGCCAGAATCACCCAGCCCACGACGGGTATCGCCCGACCAACAAAGGTGCTGAGCTTATGCGTAAAAAGGATACGCGCGGTCCGGGGCGGGTATCCCCCTACGATGGTGGGGAGCTGTATGCCGAAAGGAAACTTGGCGTTAGGGAATACTCTGCGTGCTGCCCGTGAGGCATAGGAGGTACCTTTGAGAGCATCGCGCGGTTTGGTGCGGGTAGTCAGGACATTACGTCCAGACAGGATGGCCACGATCGCTCCGAAGTCATCAATGTCCAGCTGTTCAGCGACTTCTTCACAGAAAATCATGAAAAAGAGCTCACCAGCGGTGAGGTTCGGTCTGCCTGCGTAGAAATAGGTGTTATTGAGTTCTTCAGTCGTATCCACTGCCAGCTCCCACAAGTTCACTTCATTCATCATCCTGATGCTTTTTAAACAATACCTCGCGCGTTCATGCTTGACAACCTGACGGTCTGGGACAGGATAATAAAAAACGGTAATTTCACCTCATCTCCCTGCAGGCACTCGCGGCATCATTTCAGAAATGGGCATGGTTTCGCTATCCTTATGTCTTAAATGATTTTTTATGCCGTCAGCGCGCTGAATATCGGGAGCGGGGCATCATCAGGCACTCTGGGGCGCATACCTGGCCATAGAGAGATAAAGGTTATAGAAAGGTTCCTGGGGTATTAAACATTTCCCATTGTCTATATCCATACCTTACATAGACCTGCATTTATCGATACCACAGGAATCTACATCAGAGTCACATAAGCGATTTGCTAGTGACGGCTTTGCCTTATTTAAGTTTGCTCCAGGGTTTTCTTAAGAGATAAGAAGGCTTCCTGTACATGCTGCTTACCAGTCTGTGCTGCCACGAAGCGATGAACCCCCCTCGCGTTGTGCAGACCGCGATCCCTGACTACCCTTGCTGTTGTTTCTATTCCCAAAGCGGGCCGGATAGCCTGAACGCCGGATTAGCATCTGCAATTTTTAGTCATTAACGGCAGGCGATCGTGAATCTGCCGTGCATTATCAATCAGGGAAATCATGACAGAACAACGCAACGCCGATCATTACCGTGCTGATGAGCACATTGATCCTTATATCTCGGTACAGGGTGCAAGAACACATAATCTCAAAGATGTTTCGCTGCGATTTCCCCGTAACGCCATGGTGGTGTTCACCGGGGTTTCAGGCTCCGGTAAATCGTCCCTCGCCTTTGATACCCTCTATGCGGAAGCCCAGCGCCGGTTTATCGAATCGGTGTCGCCACATGCCCGTCGTCTGATCGATCAGGCTGCTGCACCGGATGTGGATAATATTGACGGACTTCCACCCGCGGTGGCGCTTCAGCAGAGCCGGGCTGGCGCGCAGGAGCGTTCAACGGTGGGCAGCCTCACCCGGATTTCTGTCACGCTGCGTCTGCTGTTTTCCCGTGCGGGCGTAAGGCCTGAAGGCGTTCCCTTTATGACCGCCGATTTTTTCTCGTCTAACAATCCTGAAGGTGCCTGTCCGCATTGCCAGGGACTGGGAAGAGTGCACACCGTTAAAACCGAGTCGATGGTGCCGGATAGCTCACTGAGCATCCGCCAGGGAGCTATCGCTTCCTGGCCCAGAGGCTGGCATAACAAAAATCTGCGCAGCATCCTTGAGACGCTCGGCTACGATGTCGATGCGCCCTGGAATACGCTTTCAGCCCGCGACCAGCAGTGGATACTGCTGACTGACGAACAGCCATCGGTGCCGATTTTTGTCGGTCTGAACGCTGAGCAGCGCGAAAACGCGCTGGCGGCGGGCGAAGAGCCGGCTTATACCGGCACGTACACCAGTGCAGCAAAAATCGTGCTGCAGAGTTATTCGGGTGGCAGCGAGACGACGAAGAAACGGCTGGCGCGCTTTGTGACGGTCACTCCCTGTTCTGAATGCCACGGTAAAAGGCTAAACCGGGATGCGCTGTCCGTGACCTTTGCCGGTCATGACATTGCCAGCCTGAGTGAGCTGTCGGTCTCAGAGCTTGCTGAACTGCTGAAGCCTTATGCACGTGGCGCATCGCCGGACCTGCCGGCAGAGGCGGCACTGCGTGAGGCGGTCATCCGGATGGCGTCGGATATCTGTATGCGGCTTGAGCAGCTGGAAACGCTGGGTCTGGGTCATCTGGCGCCGGGACGCCGTACCACCGTACTCTCATCCGGCGAGTTGCAGCGCGTGCGTCTGGCCACCCAGCTGATATCGCGGCTGTTTGGCGTGCTTTATGTGCTGGATGAGCCGTCAGCCGGGCTGCATCCCGATGATGTCAAATCGCTGCTCGCATCCCTGAAGAACCTGGTGCGTGCCGGTAATTCGCTGGTGGTCGTCGAACATAATATTGACCTCATCGCCGAGGCAGACTGGCTCATTGAGGTCGGCCCCGGCCCGGGAACGCATGGCGGCGAGATCGTCTATAACGGCGAACCAGCAGGGCTTGAAGAAGTCAGTGCGTCACCCACCTCGGGCTATCTTTTCTCACGAAACTATACCGGGCTGCGCCAGCGCCGGCCCGCAGAGAGCTGGCTCTGCTTTGAACAGGTCTATTGCAACAATATTGCCGGAGTGGATATCGCCATCCCTCTGGGGAGAATGACGGCCGTCACCGGCGTGTCCGGCTCCGGAAAATCGACGTTGCTGAATCGCGTGCTTCCGGAAATGCTCGGACGTTTTGACAAAACGCCTGACATCGAGGAGGGCGAGGAAGAGGATCTGGTGCCGGACGTTAAGGGTCAGGTTGTCAGCGGAAGTGACGCCATCGGCCGGTTGGTCAGAATCGATCAGCGTCCTATTGGCCGGACACCACGCTCAAATCTGGCCACTTACACCGGATTTTTCGATATCGTCCGCAGGCTGTTTGCAGACACCGACGCGGCGAAAGCCAAAGGCTTCAGCGCCAGCCGGTTTTCATTCAATCTGCCAGCCGGACGCTGTCCTGCCTGTGAAGGGCAGGGACAGATTTCGATTGAGCTGCTCTTCATGCCGAGCGCTACCGCAACCTGTTCCGTCTGCGCGGGAAGCCGTTATAACCCCGAAACGCTGGAGGTGAAATGGAACAACCTGACGATAGCGGATGTGCTTGATCTGACCGTGGACGACGCCACTAAGGTGTTTCATGGACATGACGGGATCCAGCGTTCGCTTAAGGCACTGACGTCGCTGGGGCTGGGATATCTGACCCTGGGTCAGCCCGCCACTGAACTCTCTGGCGGCGAGTGCCAGCGTATCAAGCTTGCCTGGGAGCTGCAGCGGGTCCAGCGTACGCCCACGCTTTATCTGCTTGATGAACCTTCAACAGGATTGCACCCGTCTGACATGGATAAGCTGCTGGTAGTGCTGGATGAACTGGTAAAGCGTGGTCATACCGTAATTATGGCGGAACACAACATGCGCATAGTGGCAGAGGCGGACTGGGTGATTGATCTGGGTCCCGGCTCGGGTCTTAAAGGAGGAAGGGTTGTCTCCTCCGGCTCACCGGAAGAGGTCAGCGCATCTGCAGAGAGTCTGACTGCGCCCTGGCTTTCCGCACAGCTGAAAAAGAGGGCGGGCGATCCGGATTGCGGTGGATGATTACGCCGCTGAAACTGGTGCATTGTAAGGGCTCAGGCGCAAGCTCCTGAGCCCGTCAGTAATGATAACGGCATGAGGCAATCAATAGAGCATCCCCGCTGACAGCGTACACCAGCCGATGTTCTGCCGTGATTCTGCGTGACCAGAAACCTGCAAGATTATGCTTTAACGGCTCGGGTTTTCCTTTGCCTTCAAAAGGCGTCCTGCTGGCATCTTTGAGCAGCTCGTTTATCTTTTTAACGGTTTTTTTATCGGCATCCTGCCAGTAGAGATAATCTTCCCAGGCTTCTGCGGACCAGGTTAGTTTCACTCAATAATATCCCTGTCAGTCCCGTTACCGCTTTGCAGGCTTTCGATAGAATCCATCAACCTGCGCGCATTTTTAGGTGACCGCAGCAGGTATGCCGTCTCTTCCAGTGAGTTATATTCCTCAAGCGACATCAGCACGCAGGATTCACCGTTCTGGCGAGTGATCAATACCGGCGCTTTATCTTCAACTGTCTGAACCATAGTGGCAGACAGATTCTGTCGGGCTTCGCTGTAACTGATTGCTCTCATAGCACCTCCGTAGTAAGTAATACAAATCATTGTACAATGATAAGCTATGACAAGGAAGCTTAAGTGAGAAGACTGGATATGAAATCGCGAAAGCGACAAAGTAACAGGCGCCTGACAAACCATAACCCTGAGTTTTCATCCGGTCACCATGCTGCTCGAATCAGTGAATACGGGTATTTTCTCATCAGCGCAGCGGCGCATTAACCTGTAATGCATCCAGCTCACGGGCATCATGACTGCAAAAAAAGGTGATTTCGCCGCCGCGCTGGCAGGAGAGCTCACGCAGTCGCTGCTGATTGTGCCGTCTGGCTACGTTATCCATGCCCATCATCCACTGGTAAAAGCGCAGTCCTGGCGTGCAGTGTCGCGTCTGCTGCCGCATTTCGCCGCGGTAAAACCAGGCATCGCCGCCGTGCAGCAGCCAGCCATCGGGTTGCTGAATCGCGATACCCGCGTGACCCGGCGTATGGCCCGCCAGCGGAACTAACAAGATCTCCGGCGGTAAGTCACGCAGGCGATTAACGGACTCAAAACCAAACCACTTTTCTCCCTGCGGCTGATAGGTCTCCCAGTTGCTGATCCCACCCCATTGTCCGGGACGGTAACGTTCCCGTGACAGCCAGCTATGGCGCTGATGTGCGGTATCAACCTCCTGCTGCAACAGATGGATTCGCGCCTGCGGAAAATCGGTCAGTCCGCCAGCATGATCAAAGTCGAGATGGGTCAGAATAATATGCCGCACATCCTCAGCCCGGAAACCCAGTGACGTAACCTGTGACAGTGCGGTCAGTTCATCGCGGCGCTGAATATTGTTTAATGCGCGGAAAAAGCCGGACAGGCGGCTGCCGGGCGCATGGATATCCTGGCGACCAAAGCCGGTATCCACCAGCACCAGCCCGTCGCGATCCGTCTCAATCAACAGACAGTGACAGACCAGATGTGCTTTCAGGCCTTTACTGAATCCATCATAGAACGCGCCGCCCAGCGGACACATACAGCCACAGTTAAGGTGGTGAATTTTCATCGGGCCTCCATAGGGGCAATGGGGATATCTCTGAGAGGCTATGGCCTGTCCGGCGCGTAGCACATCAGCCTGGCTATAGAGTGTAGAGAGGGATGACGCAGTAGGCGGAGCGGTGAAGCGGATAACCGGGCAAAATTGCCGGTTATCCGCCAGAAAGCAGAGGATTATCAGGTGTGGAACAGCGGGAAAGCACCGGTCAGCAGACCGCCTGCCATCAGCACCAGACTGACCAGAATCCCCCACTTAATTGCAAAGCGCTGGTGGTCGCCGATGTCGACTTTCGCCAGACCCACCAGCAAGTAGACTGACGGCACCAGCGGACTCAGCAGGTGGAATGGCTGGCCGACAATAGAAGCGCGGGCAATCTCTTCTGCGGTAATGCCGTAGCTGGCCGCCGTCTGGGCGATAACCGGCAGAATGCCGAAGTAAAAGGCATCATTCGACATAAAGAAGGTAAACGGCAGACTGACCAGCGCGGTGAAGACCGCCAGGTAAGGTCCGAAGCTGGGCGGGATCACGGCCAGCAGGCTCTTCGCCATGGCGTCAACCATGCCGGTGCCGGAGAGGATGCCGGTGAAAATACCGGCGGCAAAAATTAATGCGGTCACCGCCAGCACGTTACCGGCATGAGAGCTGATGCGGGCTTTCTGCTCCTCCAGCGTGGGATAGTTGAGCATCACCGCTATCGCAAACGCCAGCATAAACAGGATCTGAATCGGCATTAAACCAATCACCAGCAGCACCAGCAGCACGGTGGTCAGGATGAAGTTAGGCCAGAACATTTTCGGACGGCGATTGGCTGCGCACTCTTCGGCATCGCCCAGCCCCAGCTCAATGTTGTCGAGATGATGATCTTTCATGGTCATCACGCCAAGGCGCTTACGCTCACGCAGGCCAAACAGCACCGCCATCGCCACTAGGCTGGCACAGGCCAGCAGCATGGCTGGCAGCATCGGAATAAAGATATCGAGGGCGTCAATGCGCAGTGCCGCCGCGGCACGGGCTGTCGGACCTCCCCAGGGTGAGAGGTTCATGATGCCGCTGGCGAGGTTCACCAGACAGGTCATCATCAACACGTTCATGCCCAGCCGGTGATAGAGCGGCAGGAATGCGGCAATGGCAATCATGTAAGTGGTAGAGCTGTCACCATCCAGAGAAACCAGTAGTGTTAGTACCGCCGTTCCGACCAGCACTTTCAGGGGGTCACCGCGCACCATCCGAAGAATAAAGCGCACCAGCGGGTCAAACAATCCGGCATCGATCATCAGACCGAAATAGAGAATGGAGAAGGTCAGCATCACGCCGGTAGGGGCCAGCTTTTTGACGCCGTCCAACATCATGGCACCCAGGCCTGCGTAAAAACCGCCAATCAGCGCAAATATGGTTGGTATCAGGATCAGCGCAATCAAGGCTGACATGCGTTTGGTCATGATCAGATACATGAAGCAAACAACCATGGAAAAACCCAGTATCGTCAGCAAATTAACAGCCCTCGCAATGGCGGAAAAGTAATGAAAAAGTTACATATCGACAGGAAAATTCAGGTAATTACTTAGCGTGGTAATGATTAACCTGTTGTTTTAATTAACCCTGCATTCAAAGATGATAATAAATAGTTGTCAGTATTTAGCATTTCTTTAACAAAGAAGGGTGATCATGATCATCTTTAAACGGTTCTTAAACGAGATTGTGTGACTGAGATCAAAGGGTGTCGAAGTGTAACCGGGGTTTCGGGCCAGCTGGGGGCTGAATCAGGCGGGTAGTAGAGTGGTGGAGAAACAGGGTAACCGGCTGAGCCTTGATGCTCAGCCGGTTAACGTTATTAGCTGCCTAACAGCTGAATAATCATTTCAGGGGTTTTATTCGCCATTTTGCTGACGGCAGTCTGACCCTGCTGAATAATCTGGCTGCGTGCCAGCTGGCTTGCTTCTTCAGCATAGTCCGCATCCTGTATGCGGCTGCGAGCCGCTGAGGTATCCACACCCTGCTGCGATAACACATTACGGTTGGACTCGTAACGGTTGATCTTTGCGCCATAGATCGACTGATAACCGCTGATCTTCTCGAGCGCGCTATCCAGTGCCTTCATGGTGGTTGAGATATCGCCCTCTGTAAGCAGCGTTGTGTTGTTCAGCCCCAGCGTTTTGGTATCCGATGGCGTTGCCGGAATAGTATCCGACTGGATCGGCTGACCGTAATCGGCGCTGGTGACCACCTCCATAGGTTCGCTCTTCTTCGGCGGCGTCGCAGGCACACCTTTGGGTTCCGGCAGATTTCCCCAGGTCAGATTACCGGTGAAGGAACCATTGCCCACCACCACCACAATCAAATCCTCGCTGACGGTATCCAGCGTGATGCGCTCAAGCCGGTTACTGGTGATGGTGCCGTTGTTGAAATCGCCGCTGGCGATATCCTCATAGCGATCGCCGTCACCGCTGTAAGTGAAGTTCATGCCGTTGTAGGTGCTGCTGTTACTGCCCGCCAGCGTCCAGCTCGGGCCGCCCTCCAGCAACTGCGAGCTGTCATAAGCCGCACCGCTGGCAAATCCGTTACTGCTGGTCAGCAGGCGACTATCCGCGGTAGCCGCATTAGTGATGCTTTTGCTGGCCCAGGTGTAATCAGGCGCACTGCCGTCCAGCGGTGTACCGACCAGGTGCTTACCGTCGCGGGTAAAGAGCTGGAGATCGTCATCCATACCCAGTGAGTCGATGGTGATGCTTATCGCCGTCGAGCCTGCCGGGATATAGGCCAGGGGGATCACGCCTGAGGTAAAGGAGTAATTCTTGCCGGGCACCGGAAACTTCGTGTTGATAGGGTCAACGTTACCCAGCTTCGCAGGCGGTAGATCAGGATTATTCGTCGCCAGTGGATAGCGGCCAAAAATCTCGGTGTGGTCTGCCACTTCATTGATGCCTGCCATAATCTGCTGATACTGGCCGTTGATGCTCTGTCGATCGGCGTCCGACAGCGTGCCGTTGGCTGCCTGGACCGACAGGGTGCGCGCCTGGATCAGCAGATCGACGATGCTGCCAAGGCCGCCACTGGCGGTCTGGGAATAGCTGATGGCGTCATTGAGGCCACGCGCTACCACCGCATCGGCATTAATATTGGCCGTCATGCGGTTGGCAATCGCCTGACCTGCCGCGTCATCTTTGGCACTGTTAATTCTCATCCCTGATGATAACCGTTCAACCGTTCGTCCCAGAACAGAGTCAGTGCTGTACCGCGTTTTGTTCGTAATCGCGGCGGTTTCGTTATGGTTGATCGTTAACATGGTCGCTTCGAACAGGGAGAGGAGTCTCTGTTTTATCGGCAGGGTGATAAGCAGCTTTAATCTCTGTGGCGACAAAAAGGCAGGAAATACGCGGTCAGACGGTCAAGAGGCTGATGGTAAACCGCTTTTCAGATAAAAAAAATTAACGGTTCAACCCGGTCAGGAAAAACGCCTGCCACGCGATAACGCAGCAGGCGAACGAAGATCAGTTAAACACCATGCCGCCATCAATCAACAGCGACTGACCGGTCATGTAATCGGAGTCAGGACTGGCCAGGTAGGCGACGCAGGCAGCCACATCTTCCGGTTCAGAAAGACGTCCCAGCGTAATGCGTTTCGCAAATTCCTCGGTGCCGTAGCCGGCGGGCTTGCCGGCTGCTTCAGAGATCTGGCGGTCGATCTCTTCCCACATCGGTGTTCTGACAATGCCAGGGCAGAAGGCGTTAACCGTGATGCCGGCAGGTGCCAGATCGCGCGCAGCGGTCTGCGTCAGCCCGCGCACGGCAAACTTACTGGAGCTGTAAATCGCCAGCTCCGGATTACCGACATGACCCGCCTGAGAACAGGCGTTGATGATTTTGCCGCCGTGACCTTCTGCAGCAAACGCTTTAATCGCGGCCTGCATGCCCCAGATCACCCCTTTGACATTGACGTTGTAGACCTTGTCGACCACCGCTTCGGTGATCTCAGCAATCGGCGTGGAGGGCGCAATACCGGCATTATTGACGATGACGTCAAAGCCGCCCAGCGTGCGGCGCGCCTCTTCTACCGCTTCCATCACCTGATCACGCTGCGAGACATCGACTTTCAGCGCAATCGCTTTGCCACCCTGCTGGTTGATCTTCTCCGCGACCTGGCGTGCGGTCTCCTGATTAAAATCGGCTACTGCAACCGCCAGTCCATCTTTCGCCAGACGCAGGGCGATCGCTTCACCAATGCCCTGGCCTGCGCCGGTCACAAATGCCACTCTGTTTTTCATCATGATTTCCTTTTTGAGAAATTAAAGAAGCTGGCTCAGATGCAGCTGACCCATCAGCAGCGGGTTGTCGGTGTAATCGACCGGCACCGCGACCACGGCGGGCCCCTGAACATCCATCGCTTTACGCAGCGTCGGCTCCAGCTCTGCCGCACTGGTCACCGCAAAGCCCGCTGCCCCAAACGCTTCGGCATAGGCTTTGAAATCGACCGGCCCAAAATTGACGCCCGAGACGCGGTGATATTTTTTCTCTTCCTGCATCGCCACCATGTTGTAGGCGTTATCGACCCAGACGATGTGCAGAATGTTGGCTTTTAAGCGGACGGCAGTTTCCAGCTCCATGCTGGATTGCAGGAAACCACCATCGCCGGAAACTGAAACCACTTTGCGCTGCGGCTCGACCAGCCAGGCACCAATCGCCCACGGCAGGGCCACACCCATCGTCTGCTGACCGTTGGAGATCATGATCTGACGGGCGCGGAAGCTGTAGAGGTAGCGGGCGATCCAGATGTGGAAGCTGCCCATATCGACGGTAAGGCTGACGTCACTGTTAATGATGTCCTGCATGGCGCGGACAATGCGCAGCGGATGCAGAGCAAACTGATTGAGGCTGGCACCCTGCATCGCCAGCAATTTGCGCTGCTGCTGACGATCCTCAAGGATGGTGGCGGCTTCCGGGGTCAGCTGGAGTGGGGCAGTGATGCGCGCGGCGAGTTTACGCACTGTGGCGGCGATATCACCCACCAGTTCTGCGTCAGGCAGATAGCGGTTGTCGGTCTCAGCGGGTATTACGTCGATATGAATCAGTGTGGCGTTACCGCTGTTCCACATCGCCGGTTCATATTCCACCGGGCTGTAGCCGATGGTGACGATCAGGTCAGCCTGTTGCAGCAGCCTGTCGCCCGCCTGGTTGTTAAACAGCCCGACGCGCCCGGCGAAGCGTGAGAAGTGATCCTGTCTGACCGCTCCTGCTGCCTGATAGGTGCTGGTGACCGGAATGTGACTGCGTGTCAGCAGCTCATGAATCGCTTCGCTGTTCTCTGTCTGGCTCGCCATTAATCCCAGCAGGATGACCGGATTTTTAGCCCCGGCGATAGCTTCGCTGACGGCGTCGATCATTGAGTCAGGTGCGGCGCCCAGTACCGGGCGGCCTTTGCTGCTCAACGCTTTGCCGGTAACCGGCTGATCGACAATATCCTGTGGCAGGCTGATAAAGGCACCGCCGCCCCGGCCATGTTCGGCGTGGCGAAACGCATTCGACAGGCATTCAGAAAGCGCAGCGGGGTCGGTGACCTCAACTGCATATTTAGTGATTGGGCGAAACATTGAAACCGTGTCCATGCTCTGATGAACCTGCTTGGCGCTGTCGGAGCGCTTCACCTGACCGCCGATAGCCACCACCGGATCGCCTTCGCTGGTGGCGGTGGCCATGCCGGTGATCAGGTTGGAGCAGCCCGGCCCGGAGGTGACCAGCGCCACGCCCGCATTGCCGGTAAGGCGGCCCACTGCGGCGGCCATAAATGCGGCGTTAGCTTCGTGGCGAACCGGGATGGTCTGGATGGAGGAATCCAGCAGTGAGTCGAAGACTTTATCAATTTTTGCGCCAGGAATGCCAAAGACGTGGCGGACGCCCTGTGCCTCAAGTTGCGCCACCACCAGGTCAGCGCCACAAGTCCAGAGTGTGGTATCGGTTGGAGTTTTCATCGTCATTCCTCTGATTAGCTTTCTACCGCACGAATCGCGGCGTCAAGATTGGCGGGGTTCAGGTCGGCATTGAGAAAATCGCTGTCCTGCGGCAAATCCACGACCAGCTTGCTGATGGCACCAAAGGTCAGGGTGCCCTGCTCCAGCGCATAATCGAGAATGTGGCCGCCGCCTTCGCGGTCGTCGGTAATAAAATGTTCGTGATAGCCTGCAACGTTAATGCCCTGCATATATTGCGGCGTACGGAATCCGATCAGTTCGCCCGCGCGCTGGCTGAAGGCAAAGGTCGGCTGATCGCCCAGCACTTCCGGCATTGAGCGATAGGGACGACACTGGCATGGCACGGTGCGGGTCTCGACGCGACTGAAACGACCGCTGATGCGCAGCGCGCAGAACTGGTTATCGGAGGTGATTTCGTTGTCGATCACCTGATGGATCGCCTCACGCGACATCGGCCGGTCAAATTCATACAGATGCTGCGGTTTAAAAAAGGTCATCACGGCGAACGGAGTTTTCTGCGCCGGATCGGCCGGGTGCGCACTGCCGTCGGCGTGCAGCTGATAGACCTTGCTGTCAAACGCGATCATCTCGCCATCCAGCCGGTTAAAGGTACCCAGGCCGAAATCCCCTTTACGCAGCAGGTCGGCAATACGGACATTGCCGTCGTAAACGCCGCTCAGCAGCGCACTCATTAAAGAGGTCTGATAGATAACGCTTTCTGGTGCATCCTGTGAAAGCGTCAGGACAGTATGTTTTAGTTGATCCTCACAGGAACAATCAGTTACACAATTGCTCATTTGATGCCTCATCGATTAACCGTTAAGCCGTGTTAACCTAATGGTGAACCGATTCAGTCGGTGGGTCCAATAGCGAAACCTGTTAACTTTGAGACGTTTTTGATATGGAACTTCGCCATCTGCGTTATTTTGTTGCCGTAGCCGAGACGCTTCACTTCACTCGTGCCGCAGAGATACTGGGCATATCGCAGCCGCCGCTGAGTCAGCAGATACTGCGGCTGGAGCAGGAAATTGGCACACCGTTGCTGAAGCGCCTGACGCGCGGAGTGGAACTCACCGAAGCGGGCGAAGCGTTTCTGGCGGATGCCCGGCAGATTGTGCAACTGGCCGATCAGGCGCTGGAGAACGCACGCGGTATTGCGCGGGGGATCAGTGGTCAGCTGTCGCTGGGCTTTGCCAGCTCGGTGGCGTTTAATCCACGCATCTTCACCCTGATCCGCCAGTTTAAAGAACGTTATCCGGCGATGGAGCTTCTGACCCGCGAAGAGAATATGTCTTTGCTGATGCAGGATTTACAGGAAGGATTGCTGGATGCCGCTTTTATCCGGCTGCCGTGTGAAAGCAGCAAGGCGTTTAATCTGCGTGTCATCTCCACCGAAAAGATGCTGATTGCGCTGCCGCGCTGCCATCCCCTCAGCGGCACACCCACCGTGGCACTATCCGCGCTGGCGGGAGAAACCCTGGTGATCTTCCCGCGCGACGTCTCGCCTAGCCTGTATGAGTTGATTGTCACTGCCTGTCTGCGGGCGGGCTTTTCGCGCCACACTTTTCAGCAGGCTCCGCAGATCACTACGTCGCTGGGCATGGTGGCGGCGGGCTGCGGGATTGCGCTGGTGCCGGAGTCGATGCGCTGCGTCGATAACCCCGGGGTCAGCTTCTGCGATATCGAAAACAACACGCTATTTACCGACGTTGCCTTTGCCTGGCGTCGGCTTCACCCGTCAAAAGCAGTACTGCACCTGCTGGCGCTGCTGGCAGAACAGCCTGCGGCACCAGGCGAAGCGGGTTGATAAGCGCCAGCTATTGAACTGAAAACAATAACCAACTGGCGGCCAGGGACCGGGATGCCAATAATCGGTGCATGACTACATACCGCGTAAGAGTCGGGTTTCACAACCCGTCAGCCCTGACATTCAGGCAACTGGATGAAATTCTGGAGCCGCAGCGATTCTGGAGAACAGATTCGGCGGGCGGCCAGTTCCGCTATTTCATGGAGTATGAGTACCAGTCTGACGTGCGCGATCTCTGTTCGGTCTGCTCGCTGGCCTACAGTCAGGCCTGCAAAGTCAGAAAGTGCCCGCTGATTCTGGTCGAGGTGATGAACTGATCCTTTCCGGCGATCCCGCCGTTCTCAGCACGGGATCGCCGGGTGTTGTTTTAACGTGAGCCGCGCTGCATCAACAGACTTAACGCGGCGGGCAGCACCGTGAGCGTTACCAGCGTACCGCTGATCAGACCGCCAATAATCGCCAGTGCCATGGGCCCCCAGAAAACCTGATGGGCGATGGGGATCATGCCGAGTATTGCCGCACAGGCAGTCAGCAGAATGGGACGTGCACGGTGATGGGCAGCCTGCCGGATTGCCTCACCCGCGGACAGTCCGGCCCGGCTATTCGCATCGACTTCACTGATCATGATCACCGCGTTGCGGATGATGATTCCCGCCAGGGCAATAATCCCCAGCAGCGCCACGAACCCCAGCGGTGTGCCAGCCGGCAGCATTGCGGATACGATGCCGGGCAGGCCAAACGGTGCCATGCTCAGCGCCAGCAGCATGCCGGAGAAGCGTTGCAGCTGAATCATCAGCAAGACCAGCATGACGCAGATTGTTACCGGCAGCAGAGCAAACACTGAACCGTTGCCTTTGTCCGATTCGGCCGCCACGCCACCTTCTTCAATACCGTATCCGGCCGGCAGCGAGGCGCGCAGGGCGGCGACGGCTGGTGCGAGCTGCTGCGAGACCTGTTCAGCCCGCTGACCGGGCGCAATATCGGTCTGTACGGTGATGTAAGCCAGCCGCTGACGTCGCCATATCACCGGGTCATCCACTCCCCAGTTCAGGGTTGCCACCTGTCGCAGCGGGATTTTCTGTCCGCTGGCATTGGTGATCATCAATCCTGCCAGTGTGTCAGTGTCCTGCCGCTCCGGGTCATTGCTGCGCAGCACGACGTCGATCAGGCGGTTACGATCGCGCAGGGTGGTCACCACGCTGCCGGACATCAGAGTATTCAGCGCGGTGGCTATCGTTTCGGAAGAGAGTCCGGCTGCGCGGGCTGCGGTCTGGTTCACCGCCAGCGTCATGACCCGTTCTGGCTCTCCGGCGGTAAGATTGACCTCGCGTGTCAGCGATGAGCGGGCGATCAGCGCCGCCAGCCGATCGGCCGCCTGACGCACCCTGGCATTATCCGGGCCGGTGATGCGATATTTCAGCGGCCAGCCGACCGGTGGCCCCAGCTCCAGCGGCGATACCCGGGTAGTGATATCACTGAAATCCACCGCCAGCTTCTGCTCCAGCCTGCTGCGCAGCCGATCGCGTGCCGCCAGATCTTTCGCCACCACCACCAGCTGCGCGATGTTCTCATTATCCAGCAGCACATCCATCGGCAGATAAAAGCGTATTGCGCCCGAGCCAACGTAGCTGGTGTAGTTCGCCACATCCCGATCGTTGCGCAGCATCTGTTCCAGCTGTGCGGTACGGCGGGTGGTTTCAGCCTGGGCTGCACTGGCGGGAAGCGTCAGGCTGACCAGCAGCTCGGGGCGATCCGATGCAGGGAAAAACTCA
Source organism: Pantoea sp. JV6 (assembly GCF_025910055.1). Taxonomy (NCBI): domain Bacteria; kingdom Pseudomonadati; phylum Pseudomonadota; class Gammaproteobacteria; order Enterobacterales; family Erwiniaceae; genus Pantoea; species Pantoea sp. JV6. The sequence continues at coordinate 137,995 of NZ_JAPCIM010000027.1, forward strand.
CCCTGCATAAAAGTGGTGGCGTAAAGGCTGACCAGCAGCACCGCCATCGCTGTGCCAATCGTCACCAGCCGGTGACGCAGAATCACCTCCAGCAGCCGGTGATAGCTGCGCGTCAGCACGCCCGGCGGCTTATCGGCCTTGATGTGCCTGGCCGACAGCAGCCAGCAGCCGGTGAGCGGAGAGAAGATGACCGCGACGACCCACGAGCAGAGCAGCGCCAGGGTAATCACCACAAACAATGAGTAGCAATACTCTCCGGCACTGGAGGCGGCGAACCCGACCGGAATGAACCCGGCGATCATTACCAGCGTACCGGTCAGCATCGGAAATGCGGTGGTTTTAAACGCATAGGTGGCGGCCTGCCACTTGCTGTCGCCCGCTTCCAGTCGCGCCACCATTGCCTCGACAGTGATCATGGCATCATCCACCAGCAGCCCCAGCGCGATGATTAGCGCGCCAAGCGAGATGCGCTGGAGTCCGATGCCTGCCATTAACATGCCGGTAAAGGTCATTGCCAGTACCAGCGGGATCGCCGCCGCAACGACCAGACCGGCACGCAGTCCCAGTGAGACAAAGGAGACGGCTAACACGATGACGACCGCTTCGCCCAGTATCCGGACGAAGCCGCTGACCGCGTTTTTCACCACGGAAGACTGGTCGGCCACGCGGGTCATAGTAATACCGTGCGGTAACTGACTGGCCAGCATCTGCATGCGCTGACTGAGTTGCTGACCGAAATCGAGCATGTTGCCGCTGCCGGCCATGGAGATCGCCAGCCCGATAGCCGGAACGCCGTTAACCCGAAACGTCGGGACTGGTGGTTCGGCAGGTTGCAGGCTGATGGTGGCCAGATCGGTCAGCGGAATAAAACGCTCACCGATATGCAGGGTAATCGCCCGCAGATTTTCAACCGAAGTCAGGGTGCCGCTGACCCGCAGCGCAATATTCTCGCGGTCGGTACGCAGGCTGCCCGCCGGAACGACATCGTTCTGAGCTTTAATGGCGTCGCTGACCTGCTGTAAATCGAGCCCCATGCCGTTCAGCTTGCGCGGCGAAAAGGCGATAACCACCTGCTGCTCCTGTACACCTAACAGGCTGGTTTTACCGATGTCGGGCAGACTGGCCAGATTGCGACGCAGGTTATCGACCCGGTCGCGTAGCTCTCTGGCGGTAAAACCCTCCGCCGTGAAGCCATAAATGGTGCCGAAGGTGTCATCAAATTCGTCGTTAACGGCCGGACCCTGCACGCCCTGCGGCAGTGAAGGGGCAACATCCTGCATCTTTTTACGCAGCTGGTACCAGATGCCGGCCACCTGAGAGGGCGGCGTGTCATCGCGCAGGTTGACATAGATGACGGTTTGTCCGGCGCGGGTTTCGCTCTCAACCGCATCCAGCGACGGGATCTCCTGCACTTTCTGTTCCAGTACGTCAGTGAGCAGTTGCACCGTGGTGTTCACATCAGCGCCTGGCCATTGGGCTGATATTACGGCGGTTTTGATAGTAAACGCCGGGTCTTCATTGCGTGACAGATGTTCATAGCTCAGCACACCCGCCGCCATGACCAGCAGCATGAAAAAGATCACCAGTTGCTGATGCGCCAGCGCCCAGCCGGAGAGGTTAAAGCCAGACGTTTTTTTCATGGAGCCTCCTGCGAAAGCGCCACTTTTTCGCCAGGTTGCAGGGTGCTGACTCCGGCGGTGACGACGCGCTCTCCCGGCTTGATCCCGGCAGTGACGAAGATTTGCTGCGCGTTAAAGCGGGCCAGCACTACCGGACGAAGCTGCAGGCGTGACGCCGCATCAACGACCAGCAGCGCGGGTTTGTCTGCGGAGCGGGTCAGGGCGCTGGCGGGCAGGGCGATGACCGGCGGCTGCGCATCGGGAAGGGTGACAATGACTGTGGCACCGGGTGCCATCGCCTCAGGCGGCTGATTCAGTGAGATGCGCAGCCGCCATGTGCGGGTCTGTGGATCGGCCTGCGGGCTGATGTCACGCACTGTGCCACTGGCCTGCACGCCGGGATCGGCGAGCAGCGTCACTTTCAGCGGTGTCCGATCATCAGGATGCAGCAGCGCAGGCGTTGTCAGGTCAAACACCGCATCGCGTGCATCCCCTGCTGCCAGCGTCATCACATTTTGTCCGGCGCTGACCACCTGACCTGGCTGAACCGTGATGGCGGTGATCCGGCCTGCTGCAGGCGCAGTCAGCTGAGTCCAGCTGAGGTTATCCTGGGCATTTTTCAGAGCCGCTTCGCTGCTGAGACGGCGGGACTGTGCGCTCTGCCAGTCCGCCTGGGCGCTGTCCAGCTGGCTGCGGGCGATGGCCCCTCCGGGCATCAGCAGCCGCATCCGATGCAGGTTAAGCGCGGCGACCCGTTCGGCGGCGCGTGCGCTGTCGAGATCGGCCCGTGCGCTGCTTAGCTGATTGCGTGACTGATCATTTTCCAGCGCTGCCAGCGATTGCCCGGCGCTGACGCGATCGCCCAGCTCAACCGCACGGCTCACCACCCGGCCATCCAGTCTGAAGGCCAGCGCGACCTCTTCATGAGCGCGGATTTCGCCAGTCAGCACCAGCGATGCATCACTGCTGAGCGGTGGAGCAATCACCGATTTAACCGGGCGGAGCGGGGCGGCAGGCGGAGCAGAACTATTGTCCCGGCAACCGGTCATGATGAATACCCCGAGCAGCACGAAGATGATCGGCGCAAAGATGTGAATACCGAAGAGATGACGCCACACCTGGCGGGCAGCATCCGATAAGAAGTCTGTCATAACCGGGTTCCTTTAATGAGTTGTGCTCATTGAACCCGGCATGTGTCCAGAAACGTTCCATGAACCATCAAGAAATGGTCAAGCCAGAACAATTTATCTCGTCGGCAGCGTTATCCCGATCAGCAGACCGCCGTCGGCGGGCAGTGTGGCGTGAAGCGACCCGCCGTGCGCCTCGACAATCGCTTTGGCAATCGACAGTCCCAGACCGCTGCCGCCGGAGTGGCGGGCGCGTGAGGAGTCAGCGCGGGTAAAGCGGTCAAACAATTGCGGCAGGAAGTCCGGCTCCACACCCTGACCATAATCGCGGAAGGTCATTATGATCGCCTGATCGTTCTGGCTGGCCGTGATCAGCAACGCGCCACCGTCGGCAGCGTAGCGCATTGCATTCTCACAGATGATGGTCACTACCTGGCCCAGCCGGAAGGTATCGGCATACAGCCGCAGATCGTTGGGTGATGTCACGCTGATGGCAATCCCCGCCTGTTCTGCCTGCGGCAGAAGCCAGCCGGAGCGCTCGCGCAGTAACTCGCTGAGATTAAACCACTCGCGGTTCAGGGTAAGCTGCCCGGCATCCGCCAGCGACAAGAGATGCAGTTCGTCTGTCAGGCGACTGAGCTGCGTCAGTTGCTTCATGATCATTGCCAGCTGTTGCGGTTCGGCAGGAAAGACGCCATCCAGAATCCCCTGCAGGCGGCCCATCGCCGCCGTAAGTGGCGAGCGAAGCTCATGCGCCATCGCCACATGCGAGGTGCGCAGCTCACGCTCGTAACGCGCCAGCTGCTGCGTCATCTGATTAAAATCTTCAGTAAAACGTACCAGCTCCTGTGGGGCTTCTTTTACGATTACCGCCGATCGGCCAAATTCGCCTTTTGAAACCGCTCGCGCCGCGGTAGCCAGCTGGCTGAACTGCGCCGACAGCGGACGGGCGAAACGCAGCGCCATCAGCACCATAAACGGAATCGTTACCACGACCAGCACGATCACGGTAAGCCAGTCCGACGAGGCCAGCGACGGATCGGAGAAGTTGATGCCCCACCACTGGTCCATAATCTGATGAAAGCGCACAGGATCGCTGGCAGGGTGGTGGCGCAACCGGGTGAACTCATCCAGCAGCGCGGGCGGCATCCGGTAATAGACCCAGTACGCTTGCACTGCGAAGCGCAGCCACATACAGATGGCAATGAGCACCACGCTGCCAATCGCCAGAAACAGCACCCGGATGCAGATCCAGCGCCACAATGAAGTATGCGTATCGTTCTTCATGGCTGTCTGAACCGGTAACCGACGCTGCGCACTGCCGGTAAGACATCAGAGATGCCCGCGGCTTCCAGTTTGCGACGCAGGTTATAGACGTGGGTATCGACCACCCGCTCAAGCGCATCGCTTTCCGGCAGACAGTGCTCCAGCAGAAACAGGCGGGTAAACGGACGCGTCGGAGCGCGCATCAGGGTGACCAACAGGGAAAATTCGGTCGGTGTCAGATCGAGGCGGCGCGGTGAAGCACTGTCGCTATCGACCACTGCGGTGAGCGCCACCGGGTCCACCACTAAACCCGCCCAGCGCAGGGTTTCTGCCGCGGGTACCTGACTCTGCTGGCTACGGCGCAGTACTGCCTGAACGCGCGCCACCACTTCGCCCGGATGATAGGGTTTGACCACGTAGTCATCCGCGCCATAGCGCAGTGCGCCGATGCGGTCCGGCGCATCACCCATCGCGGTTACCATGATCACCGGGGTATCGTCACGACGTCGCAGCGCTGCCAGCACTTCAGTGCCGTTCATGCCGGGCAGCATGATATCCAGCAGGATCAGATCGGGCTGCCAGCGTCTGGCGGCATCCAGCCCGCCTGGCCCATCACCGGCAATCATGACCTCATAATTTTCACGTTTCAGGTAGGCCTCAAGTACGCCCGCCGCATCAGCATCATCTTCAATAATCAGTACACGTTTTGACTGCATTTTCGGATCACCTTGACTGTTTCTTCATAAATCCCTGGTCGTTAATTGACACTCGCCTCGCATACTCCGGCCATTGACGCGGCTCTGAACCCCTCAGCTCCGCACCTGATGTGATAATGAGGAAACGTGATGATAACCGGAAAAATAACGCTGCACATGGTCTGTTTTTCGCTGGGATTCAGTGCCGCGACTGCCATGGCTAATGAGACTACACCGCCGCCAAGCGTCACGCTGGGCATTGCAGGTATCAATGCACCACGCTATAGCGGCGCAGATAAGCAGCACTGGCAGCTGATGCCGGTGATCCAGGCACGCGACGGGGCCTTCTTTTTAGACTCACAGAAAGGCATTGGCTATGACCTGCAGGCAGATAATGGACTGTATCTGGAACATACGCTGGGCTACGGGCTGGGCCGTTCTGACCAGAATTCATCCTGGCGTGACGGGGATGACCGGCTCAGAGGCATGGGGAACATCGACGCAACGATGAACACCGCGCTGGCGCTGGGATGGTCGGTAACGCCGTGGCTGGTGCTGGAGGGCAAAGCGACGCTGCCATTAAGTGATAGTCAGGGTGTGCAGTACCGGACTTCCGTAACCCTGATCCCCTGGCAGACCAGTGACGATACGGTGGCACTGCAGGTGGCGGGACTGTTTGGCGACGGGCGTTATATGAATACCTGGTATGGCGTTAACAGCAAGCAAAGTGCGCGCAGCGGATTTGAACGGTACGACGCCGCGGGTGGATTTTATGGCACCGATACCAGCCTGACCTGGAGCCATCAGTTCACGCCTGCCTGGGCTGCCAGTGTGATCGGTGACTACAGCTGGCTGGATAAGCATGCTTCAGATAGCCCCATCGTTGCACGGCACAACGGCGCATCGGCCACCCTGGCATTGAGCTACACCTTCTGAATGGCACCATGAAGAAAAGTGAGATGCGCAGCCACCGCCTTTTGCTTGCGGCACTGATTCTGTTGTATGTCGTGGTCTATACCCTGACAGGCGTGGCGCTTAGCCTGTTGGATGCGCCGGGACAGGGATAGGGAGCGAGCGGTATAAACAGCGTGATCGGGCTGGTTATGCCGTGACTTAAATAGAAAATTAACTTTTCGTAAAGCGGTTCAGACATTAATGGTCAGCGTTAGAAGTTTCGGGTACATCCGGATGTTTTAATTATCGCTATATAAATTGATTAAGGTGGTTAATTTAGATTGCGTCATAATGCATCTTGCTAATAAATTTTTTAAAAGACTATGGGTGTAGTTAATCTATATAGACTGGGCAAGGTTTAAATATTATAAATTAAAATCTGATCCATTAAGATAGCCTCTTCGCTGTGGTAGCAGCGCATGGAATTTACAGGGGCTGAACTGATGAAAAATAAAAAAAGTGCTACACCTCATGATGCTACTTTTCGACAGTTTCTTACGCATCCGGATGTTGCCAGAGATTTTATGCAGATCCACCTTCCGGAGAAATTGCTTAAAATCTGCGATCTCACCACACTGAAGCTTGAGTCCGGATCATTTGTTGAAGACGATTTGCGTCAATACTTCAGTGACGTTTTGTATAGTCTCAGAACCTCAACCGGTGACGGATATATTCATGTTCTGATTGAACACCAATCCACCCCTGACAGGCATATGGCATTCCGCCTGATACGTTATGCGGTAGCCGCTATGCAGCGCCACCTTGAAGCTGGCCATAAAAAACTGCCTTTAGTCATACCTGTACTGTTCTATACCGGTAAGCGCACTCCCTATCCGTGGTCGACCCGCTGGTTCGACGAATTTGATGATCCGGTAGTGGCTGAAAGCCTTTATAGAGGCGCCTTCCCGCTGGTGGACATTACGGTCATCCCGGATGATGAGATCATGACTCATCGCAGTATGGCCGCCCTGACGCTTTTGCAGAAACATATTCATCAACGCGACATTGCAAGCCTGACTGACCATCTGGTCACGCTACTCATGGCCGATTATCTTTCTTCACCCCAGGTGATGACGCTGATACACTATTTACTGCAGGCTGGTGAGTCAGCTGACTACGAAGCTTTCGTTCGCGAACTGGCACAGCGGGTGCCACAACACGGAGACGCACTGATGACCATCGCACAGCAGCTTGAACAAAAAGGGATCGAAAAAGGTCGCGCAGAAGGTATCGAGCTTGGTGAACGGCGTGGTATTGAGAAAGGTCGTACTGAAGGACAGCGTGAAGCTACCCTGAAAATTGCGCGCACTATGCTACAAAACGGCCTTGATCGTAAAACTGTCATAGAAATGACTGGCCTGACGTCAGACGATCTGGCGCAAATACGACACTAATATAAACAAGAGTAAACCCGGTCATGACCGGGTTATCGTTTTGAATACCGCACCAGATAAATCATCATAATTATCAGAAAGGTGTAACCTGCATACGTCCTGAACTACAAGCCATTATTTGTCTGGCTGACGCTGCAGGAAATTCCAGGTTGCGCCCAACATGCCGGAGTCGTTGCCGTAGGTCGCGGTATCAATGCGGATATCAAGATCATATTTTGCCAGTTGCTCTGCCAGTTCCTCGAGGAACGGTTCCCGCTCGGTAATTCCACCACCGATAAATATCATCTGCGGATCGAACACGCTGAAGAGGTTATATAAGCAGGCTGCAAGATCCTGGTAGAATTTATTCACCACCTGCTGCGCGGCTTCTTCTTTGCGATCGTATGCGTCAAAGACATCTTTACCCGTGACGTCGTCGGAAGATTTTTCGATGAGCTGGCTGTAATTCTCCCGAAGCGCCGTCATGGTACAACTCTGGCTCATGGTATGGCGTTCAATATTGCTGCTGGTGGGGCGCGAAGTCAGCAGACAGCCAAACTCGCCCGCGCGGTTACGACCGCCCCGGATCAGCGCGCCGTTGCAGAAGGCCGCTCCGCCTAATCCTGTGCCGATAGTTAACATCAGAAAATCACTGAGTTTTTTTGCTTTGCCCAGCCACTGTTCAGCCAGTAAGGCGCAGTGGGCGTCATTTTCGACCGTGGCAGGCAGTGAGGTTTTTTCCGTCAGCCACTGGCTCAGATGAAACTGGTCGAAGTCCCGAATGGTGCCGCCCATGGCGATATATCCGGCTTCTGCATCAATATAACCGGGCGTGCTGACGGCGATGCCAGCACAGCCGGGATTTTTCTCCAGCCAGGCCAGGATCTCATCAAGTATTTTGTCGCGTGAATTATGGGAAATATCAGCACTCTCACTGGTCAGAATATTTCCCTGCTCATCAATCACGCCCATTTTTAAAGAGGTACCACCAATATCGAAAGCTGCAATCTTCATTAACGTTCTCTGAGGTTGTTTTCATCCGATTAATTGTAGTTCTGAAAGAAAAAGGGCAGGAGGTCTGGCGGAGGCAATTTTGTCAGGAAAGGTACAGATTTATAAAGCGAGTGTTGTACAGAGGGTGTTTTGATAAACCCCGGCACACAGGGAACAGCTGTGCATGATTTTTAAGGACGTCCGATGTATTACCCGCGCTGAGAGGGTGTCTGGCAGCGCGGGCTTAATCGTCACTCTGAAGTCATTGCCACTTACGCAACAGGAGACTGGCGTTGACGCCGCCAAAACCAAAACCGTTCGACATGGCATAAGTCAGCGCCTTGGGACGTGCATTGAGCGCCACCAGGTCAAGATTGCCTGCGGCTTCATCGGGATGATGGAGGTTCAGCGTCGGCGGAATAAGCTGCTGCCGCAGCGCCATCAGGGTGAATATCGCCTCAACGCCGCCTGCCGCACCCAGCAGATGGCCGGTGGCGGATTTCGTTGAGGCGATCGCGACCTGCGAATCATCGCCAAACACTGCACGAATAGCCGCCAGCTCACCGTGATCGCCAACCTGAGTTGAGGTTGCGTGTGCGTTGATATGCTGGACGTCTTCCGGGCTGATGCCCGCCTGACGCAGGGCGGTTCTCATCGCCCGCGCAGCTCCGCTGCCATCCTCCGGACCCGCGGTTAAGTGGTATGCATCGGCGCTGGTGCCATAGCCGACAATCTCCGCCAGCGGTGTCGCGTCGCGTGCTTCGGCATGGGCCAGCGACTCAATCACCAGCAGGCCTGCACCTTCGGCCATCACAAAGCCGTTTCTGTCACGATCAAACGGACGTGAGGCATGGTGCGGCTGATCTTCATAGCCCACACATAGCGCACGTGCAGCCGCGAAACAGCCCAGCGTGACGCGATCAAGCGCCGCTTCTGTGCCGCCACAAATAGCAATGTCCGCTTCACCGCTTCTGATCAACCTGGCTGCATCACCAATTGCCTGAACTCCCGCCGCACAGGCGGTAACGGGCGCACCCAGCGGGCCGGTGAAGCCGTGTTTGATCGAGACATGACCCGCGGCCATGTTGGCCAGAAACGAAGGTGCTGTAAAGGGTGAGAGCCTGCGCGGGCCGCGTGCATCGGTGGTGCGCACCGCGTCGGCAATGGCACCAAAGCCGCCGACGCCTGAAGCAATAATCGTCGCGGTACGTTCACGCGCTGCCTCATTCTCAGGATGCCAGGCCGCCTGATTCAGCGCTTCTTCTGCTGCCAGTAGCGCGAATTCTATAAAGCGCGACATCTTTTTACGCTCTTTCGGCGCAATGAACGCTTCGGGGTCGTAACCTGCCAGCGGATCTTCATCGATGCCCGGCACGCTGCCACCTACTGAAATACCGGTGCCAGCAGTAAGCGTATCGGGAAGGGTACGTATACCTGATTCTCCAGCCGTTAATCGCCGCCAGACGGTTTCAACGCCACAACCCAGTGGCGAAACGATGCCCGCGCCGGTAATGACAATGCGTTGTGATGAGGCTAAGTGACTCATTGGATTACTCCCGTAGAGAGTCCGGACAGTAATTGAAATGCTGCCGCAGACAATGGATACACGCCTTGAGCGCGGAAGGTGAGACCCTGCGTAGAATGGTGCGATGGACGAACGCAGGGATGGAATAGAGCAGAGAGAGATAAGCTTAGCAGCATCAGAATCCTGAGCGATAACCAGACAGAGTGCTATCGTTGCTCTTGTGACTAAATAAGTCAATAGTCACATCATGCGCATTGTTCAGGGCGCAAGGCTACGTAACACCAGCGCTGCCAGTTGTGCAGAGGCTTCTTCAGCGTCATCAAGGCTGTACTGCAGCAGTACCGGACTGGCGTAGGGTTTGATCACCCGATAGATTGCCTCCGCCGCTTCGTCAGCCGGGGTTTTACGCTCAAACTCACCTGCTTCACGCCCCCGGCGCAGGATCTGCTGAATCAGGCTGAGCAGTCGTTCTTCATGCGCCATCGCCGACGGCCAGCGGTCACGCGACGCGACGGCAGCAATATCATAGAGTTTACGTTCGTGAAAAAAGAGTTCAGTGCCGGTGACGGAAAGCGTGCGGAACAGTCGCCGCAGTTGTTCCGATGCTCCAGGCGCATCGGCGATAGCGACTTCGACGTGCTGCATAATCATCGCAAGCCGGGTGGAGCAAATCACTTCGCCAATCGCCTGTTTTGATTCAAAAAATTTGTAGATATACGCTTTGGAAAAGCCGATAGCACGGGCGAGATCGGAGACGGTGGTTTTTTCGTAACCATAATGCGCGAAGTGCTGCATGGCAGCATCGACAATCTGGTCACGCACATTGTGCCCGGCCGGGCCGCGTGTGCCATTTTCCGTTACGGATTGAGTCATTGTCAGAACCTGGCAGATCAAAGGTGGGTGAAAAAATTCAGTGACCACTGTTAAGGGTGGTCACATTTTAGGCCCTGTTGCGATCAAAAGCCATATTTTGAACGGGCTGAATGTATGCTGGTGTTGCTGAGTGCCACCAGCCGGTTATTGGCGCAGCGTATCTATAGAGATATTCCAGTGATTGAGCTTGTTATAGAGCGCCGTGCGAGAAATGCCCAGCAGCTTAGCGGACTGCCGCAGATTACCCCCCTGCGCGCGAAGGGTCTGCAGGATGCAGGCTCGTTCATTATCCTGCAACAGGCTGCTGGCCGCTGGTCTGTTTTCGGCTGCGCGCGTCACCATCGCTGGCGGCAAATCGGCAAGGTCGATGATGCTGCTCTGGCAAAGATTAACGATCCGCTCGACCAGATTTTCCAGCTCGCGCACGTTGCCGGGCCAGTGCCATGCCTGCAGGGCGTTCATTGCTTCAATGCTCACCTGCGGAGGCGTTTTATTCAGCCGCTGACACAGGGCGTGAATGAAGGTATTCACCAGATCAGGAATGTCGCTCTGGCGTTCACGCAGGGCAGGGATGGTCAGGGAGATAACATTGAGGCGATAGAACAGGTCACGGCGGAAAGCACCCTGTTCCACTGCACTGAGCAGATCGCAATGGGTTGCCGCCACGATGCGGACATCCACTTTCAGCGGATGCGCCGCTCCGATGCGCAGCACCTCACTCTCCTGCAGCACGCGCAGCAGGCTGGTCTGTGCCTCCAGTGGCATCTCGCCAATCTCATCCAGAAACAGCGTGCCACCGTCGGCCAGCTCAAATTTACCTGCCGAACCGCCGCGCCGTGAGCCGGTGAACGCGCCATCGACGTAGCCGAATAGCTCACTCTGCACCAGGTCACGCGGCAGTGCGCCGCAGTTAACCGCGACAAAGGACTCATGCGCCCGGCTGCTGGCATTGTGGATCGCCTGAGCAAACAGCTCTTTACCGGTTCCGCTTTCACCGGTCAGCAGAACGGTACTGTCACTGCGACTGCTGGCGCGGGCATCCTGAAGAGCCTTCTGCAGCGTGGGTGCCTGACCACGAATCATCTCAAAGGTATAGCTGGCGCTGACGCCGAGCACACGACGGGTAATGGCACGGATGCGCTGATTTTCCCGCAGCGACAGGATGCGACCGCCGTCCGGTGCCGGCATCAGCGAGACCAGGCATGAAACACTGGGTCTGCCATCGGGGCGGAACACCATCTCGCGGTCATTACAGCAGGGCAGTGTGAGCAATGAACCGGACTGGGGCTGCAGCACCTGATCGATCAGGGCGTTGTCGGTATCAATACCGGCAAAGATCTGACGAGCGTAGCGGTTCAGGGTTTTGATGCGCCCGTCGCGGTCGCAGACCACAACGCCCTCATTCAGGGTCTCCAGTATCGACTGCTGCTCGGCCAGCAGACGGCGTAAGGTGAGTTGCTGGCCAATTGCCTCTGCGGCAGCCTGCACGGTGCCCAGCGTATGGGCACTGAAATTGTCAGGCGTGGCGGTCAGCGTCAGTACGCCGGTCATACGACCGCTGGCATCACGGATAGGAGCTGCGGCGCACTGCCGGTTACGTTCACGCAGCGCGATTTTCCAGTTTTCTCCGCTGAGTACATAGACCAGCCGCTGCTCGCGCAGGCAGCGCGCGGTGCAGTTGGTGCCGAGCACCTCCTCACGCAGGATGCTGCCGACCGGAGTCAGGTCGCTGCCGCAAAAACTCAGTACGATGCCTTGCGCATCTGTAAGATTGATATGACCGTCGGGATTGTAAGCCAGCAGGTTCTCCATCACGCTATGCGCCACAGTAATCAGCTCACTGTTATGACGCAGAACGGCGGCCAGCTCCGTTGGATCGGAGGCACTGTACTCAAAAGATACCGGATCGATGCCATGTTCGTGCGAGCGGTTCCATGACTGCAAAATACTGCGGCGGATCCAGCGCGGCTGTTCACCCTGGCTAAATGCCTGCCAGCCCCGGGCAAACCGAGCTTCCCACTGTGCCGCATCACCGCCTTCCGGCAGGCTGAATATGGCATCGCTCTCTTCTTTATTAGGCAGCAAATCATGCAAAGATTGCATTTCACTCTCTCGTGGTCGATGGAATGTCCATTTTAATGACATGTTAAGTTGACATGTAAATTTTATTTTCAATTCTGATGTGCCATCTGCGAGCGCGTTCACATAAAAGCCCGCTTTAAAACTGGCATCCACTTTGCAACGCTGACACTAACTCTCACCTGTCAAAAACAATGGGAAAGTTAAGGTGTTATGCGTAAACATAATCTGAAGTTGTTGCTGTTCATCTGTTCCATCGCCTCATTGAGCGGGGTGATCCTCGGTTATGACGCCTCAGTGATTTCCGGCGTTATTGAGCCATTGACGGAACACCTTGCACTAACGCCGTGGCAAAGTGGATGGGCTGTTTCAAATGTCATCCTCGGCTGTATCGTCGGCGCTGGCTGTGTCGGCGCGATCTCAGATCGGATCGGGCGTAAACCTACACTGGTGATCACCGCGCTGTTGTTTGCCGTGTCTGCGGTGGGTTCTGCGCTGGCAGATTCCCTAACCGGGTTTGTGATTTACCGGCTGGTGGGTGGCCTGGCGGTCGGGATGGCGTCGGCAATTACGCCGCTCTATATCGCAGAGGTCTCACCTAAGGACTGGCGAGGGCGCATGCTTGGGCTGCAGCAGATGCTGATGGTTGGCGGTCAGGTCACGGTCTATGTGGTGAATTACCTGATTGCACGCGGTATGCCCCATGCCTGGATAGTCAGTGAAGGCTGGCGCTGGATGCTGGCGTCGGGTGTGGTGCCTTGCCTGCTGTTTCTGGCACTGGTGCCCTTTATGCCGGAATCACCACGCTGGCTGGCGTTAAACGGCAAGCGTGAACGCGCGCTGGCAGTGCTGACCCGGCTTTCGACGCCTGAACATGCGCGGCGTCTGCTGGCAGAAATCAGTGCGCCGGACGCGGATTCTGTTACCCGTCAGCAGGGAACCCGTCTGCTCCGCGACGCCAGAATGCGTTACATCCTGCTGATCGGCTGCGCGATTGCGATTCTGCAGCAGGTTTCGGGCATCAACATCCTGCTGTATTACGCACCGTCGCTGCTGCAGAACATCTCACCGGATACACAGACCTCCCTCTATCACAGCATTTTCCTCGGACTGGCGCTGCTGGTCGGAGTAGCGTTTTGTCTGAACGCAGTGGATCGCTGGGGACGGACGCGTCTGCTGCGCTGGGGAGCGCTGGGTTGCGCTGTCAGCCTGGTGATTACGGCCTGGGCCTTTATAGCGCAGATCGGTGGCCTGCTGCCGGTCGTGGGCCTGGTGGCGTTCGTACTGATTTTTGGTATGTCATGGAGTCTGGGTGCCTGGCTACTGATCTCTGAAATATTTCCCAACCGGATTCGTGCCGTCGCGATGGGCTACGCCTTTTCTTCAATGTATCTCGCCAATTTCCTCGTTACTCAGACTTTCCCGATGATGAACCGTAGCCGTTTGCTGATGGATCACTTCCATGGTGCTTTTCCACTGATGCTCTGCGCCGCTGGCTGCCTGGTGGCCTTCTGGTTTGTAAAACGTTTTCTGCCTGAAACCCGAGGCATCTCACTGGAGCACATCGAGCCGCTGATGCTTTCAAAATCCCGTCGTTTTGCCGCCAAAGCGCAGGCGACATCCGGACACCCTATTCAGCCTGACTGGGCTGACAACAAAAAACAGGAGCAGTTATGAACCTTAATACAGTACGAGTGGGATTGATCGGTGCTGGCCGCATGGGCAGTTTTCATGCAGAGAATCTGGCGCTGCGGGTGCCTGGGGCACGGCTGACAGCGGTCGCCGACCTGCAACCCGGCGCAGCGCAGAAACTGGCAGAACGGCTGGGGGTGGAGAAAGCCTATACCGATATCCAGGCGTTACTCAATGATAGCGAAATCGATGCCGTTGCTATTGCTACGCCGGCTCGCACTCACGCCGAACTGGTGATCGCTGCAGCCCGGGCTGGCAAGCACGTGTTTTGCGAAAAACCGATGGCGGTAACGCTGGATGAGGCAGATCGGGCGATCGCGGCCGCACAGGATGCGGGCGTTGTGTTGCAGGTCGGCTTCAATCGTCGATTCAGTGCAGGCTTCGCCGCAGCTATTGAAGCTGTCAGAGCAGGCACCAATGGCACCACCCAGCTAAGCCGTTCGGTGACACGCGACCCTGGCCTGCGCGATCCGGCCCCAATCCCGCAGTGGACCATCTTCCTTGAAACCTTAATCCATGACTTCGACACCCTGCTGCACTTCAATCCGGGTTCCCGGCCGGTTGAGGTCTATGCGCTGGCTGATGCGCTGGTGCGTCCCGATTTTAAAGATAAGGGATTACTTGATACCGCGGTGGTGACCATCCGCTTTGATAACGGTGCCATTGCCACTGCGGAAGCCAACTTCCAGGCAGTTTACGGTTATGACGTTCGCGGTGAGGTGTTTGGCAGTAAAGGTATGCTGCAGGCGGGCAACATCAATCAGGACAACTGTGTGCGCTATCACGCCGAGGGTATTGCCATCGCAACGTCTCGAATGGATACCGATCTGCTGCGTGAGGCCTATGTTGCTGAAATGGCAGAATTCGCCCGCGCGATTCTGCACGGTGACACGCCGCGCGCTACTGGCACTGATGCGCGTAACGCGCTGGAAATTGCGCTGGCCTGTATTGAATCGGTGCAGCAACGCAAACCCATTCTGTTGGGAGAACGCTAATGGCCGGTTATCAGCTTTCAGTCTGTGCGGAGATGGTGTTTCTCGAACTGCCTTTTATCGCGCGTGTTGAGCGGATTCATGCGCTGGGATTTGGCGTGGAGATCTGGAACTGGGCCAACAAAGATATCGACGCGTTGGTGGCGACAGGTGCGCGTTTTACCTCCATGACCGGCTACCTCAACGGTAACCTGACTGATGATGATGAGATTGCAGAGTTGCTGCATAGCGCAGAAACCTCACTGGCGATTGCAGATCGTCTGAACTGCCCGAGCCTGAATCTGCATGGCACCGGGCTGGATGCTCACGGCCAGGCGGTTCGTCCGGTTGAGGTGGTTACCGGTGAGATGTGGCTTAAAGCGGCCGACACCCTGCGGCGTGTCGCTGCGCTCGGCGAGCAGGCCGGGCGGGTATTTACTCTCGAAAACCTGAATCTGGCAGTTGATCATCCGGGTACGCCGTTCGCACGGGCTGCCGATACGCTGGCGCTGGTCGAAGCGGTCAACAGCCCGGCACTGAAGATGAATCTGGACCTCTATCACGCCCAGATTGGAGAGGGCAACCTGATAGAGCTGATACGACGCTGCGGCCCCGCTATCGGTGAAATCCAGGTGGCTGATGTGCCGGGGCGCATGCAGCCTGGCACCGGGGAAATTAACTATCGCGCCATTGCCCGTGCGCTGGAGCAGGTCGGCTATTGCGGCGTCGTTGCGCTGGAGGGCTGGGCCGAAGGCGACAGCGAAACAGCCCTGGCACAGTTCCGCGATCACTTTACGTTGTGAGCTCTGCCGCCGGGTATTTGCCTGTTGCCCGGCGGTTCTATCAATAATAAACCCTACAGGATTACGCGATGAAAACCAAAATGTTAGCACTGCTGCTCAGCCTGATGATCAGCGTTACCGCCTGGGCTAAAACACCTAAAATCGGTGTCGCACTGGCTAATTTCGATCTTAACTTCGTATCGATTCTGCGGACGCAGATGGTGGATGAGATAAAAGCGCTGAAAATGGATGGGCAGTTCGTCGATGCCAAAGGGGATGTAGCTCTTCAGGTACAGCAGGTTGAAGACTTTATCAATCAGGGCGTGGATGCCATTATTCTCAACCCGGTCGATACACAGGGCGTACTGCCGATGGTGAAAGCGGCAGAAGCGGCGGGCATTCCGCTGGTGTTTGTTAACCGTAAACCGGAAGTGAAATTACCGTCCAGTATGGCCTATGTCGGTTCTGACTCTGCCCTGGGGGGTGAGATGCAGATGGAAGCGCTGGCAAAACAGATGAACTATCGGGGCAATGTCGCCATTTTAATGGGCGCATTATCAAATGAAGAAGCGCGGGAACGGACGCGTGCCGTTGAAGCGGTGATCGCTAAATATAAGCAGATGGCGGTAATCGAAAAACAGACTGCACGCTGGCAGCGTAATGAAGCGGTAGACGTAGTTTCGGGCTGGCTGCTTAATCAGCGACCGATCGATGCAATCGCCGCCAATAATGATGAAATGGCTATCGGGGCTATTATGGCGCTGAATCAGGCGAAAAACAGCCACATTCTGGTTGCCGGGATCGATGGCACGCCTGATGGTCAGCAGTTCGTCAAAAATGGAAAGATGACGCTGACTATTTTCCAGGATGCGAAAGGGCAGGCGACAGGCGCTGTGAAAGTCGTGAAAGCGTTACTGGATAAACAGAAAGTCGAATCACTGAACTGGATCCCCTATAAAACCATTACTCAAAGTAATTATGCGGAGTTTGCTGCCGCTAATCAGCCATAAAAATCGCCGCTAACCTTATGATTCTTTGACGTTTCTTAAATTATTAACCAGCTGCCGGGCAGGGACGCACTCTGCCCGGCCCGTTCTGCTGGCTAATCTGTAAAAATTTCCTTAATCGCCTGATTAACGCGTCTGTAGTGCTTCTTCATATAAGCTGAATTATACTGTCGATAAATGAGCGGGAATTCAGTGATTTCTTAATGATTTACATAATCGATGATCAGGTTTCTTACAATTCTGATGACTGCACGCTTAGCCACATTCCTACTCAGGAGTCGCTGAGCCTCAGTATTTCTTCAGGTCGGCTTTTTGAACAGTTACTGAATTCCGGGGGAGAAATACTGGCGCGTGATACGTTGCTGACCGAGGTCTGGGATAAATATGGCCTGCGTGGATCGAATAGTAATCTGAATCAATATCTGAGTATTGTGCGCAGGGCGCTCGCGGCTTATGGTTGTGAAAATCTGATTATCACCATCCCGAAAATTGGTATACGCCTGAATACCGATATTAAAATTGAACGTCAATCAGCCCCGGTCATGGGGGTGACGGAAGTTTTAACTGATGACATATCGGAAGGAAGTATAACTGAAGGGTCTGCTGAAAACGTTGTCCTGCCTGCCACTCCGACCGGTAATCAGCTGCCAGCTACGTCCGTTAACGTCACCCGGCGATACTGGTTTGCTTCTGTTGCTCTGATAGTGCTGGGCATGGTGCTCTGGTATTTCACGGTATCGCGTCCTGACGAGCAAATTATTCCAATGAGTGCCATAAAACTTGAAGGTGGCTGCGAAGCAGTATTATTGCAGGGTCTGGATGAGGTTGAACGACAGGCATTGGGTAAGCAAATAGTGCAAATTCTAAGGGAAAATAATCAAACCTGCGATGCGGGTCACCGGATTATTTTTGATAAAAACACCTCTTTTACTACTAAGAATTTCGGAAGAACAATTCTTTCATCGTGTAAAATTAATAGCGATGGTCATATCATCTCATGCGACAATTTTTATTATCTTGACTGGAGAATGGGATGAAGCGGAGCATTGGTATTAATATTATCTTCATGCTGGCTGCGCTATTAATGGTGACTTTTGCAGGGGTTTATTACTTAACACATCAGGCCAAAGATTTTCCTTTTCGCTGCTCAGCATTTAGCCGTTACGATCTCAGTCGTAATGACGATAAACGAATTGAGTTCGCTGTTGCCCAGGATTTACGTTTTGATCAAAAGGATTCAGGCTATCTGTTGCTGAATGGGCAGGCAACGAGCAATGACGGTGTTACTATTCTTAACAGAAGGGTTGCATTAATCAATGGCGCTAAAATTTCCGATGATACTTACCAGTATCAGATCAGCAAAGTTGTCACTTCGAATACTGATACTACCCCTGATGTCATCTTTAATAAGTTGTTAGCAGAGATCACACTGGATCCAACGCATCTGCAGTTGGATGTCGATAAGATTGATAAAAATACCTATATTATCGGTGGGCCGATCTCCTATCTCTTTACCTGCCAGCGTTACTAAGCTCTGTAAACGGCTAACTTAGCGGTGTTCAGAATGCATGAAACCGGGAAGGATTTATCCTGCCCGGTTTTTCTTTTAACGTTATGTCGTCAGGCTTTGCTGAGGAAAAGCATCAGGGCCAGCTCTGGAAACTCTTCAGGATATTATTAAACAGCTGAATTTCTTCATCGGTCAGGGGGGCAGCCTTTGACAAAGAGAAAATTAATACATCCTCCAGGTTTAAGGTGAAAATCGCCTGTTTTTGATAAAGCCGGATATTATCCGGGCGCAGAAAATCATAAGTAATCATGATGCCTGTGCTCAGATTATCGCCCAACACCACGGGTTGATTTGCTTGCTGTTGCCAGTCTTTCATTTGTCTCTGCAGAATAGCGAGCTGGCTGCTGATATATTCTTCTGGATTGTTGTGATTGGCCAGTTTATCACGAGAAATAGTGACGGGTGGCATCGCTGAACGGGGATCCGCCAGCGTGTTCAGGGTTCGCTCGCAGTAGCCTTCCGGTAAAGTAATCATACCTTCGCTAAACCGGCAAATATTTTTATCCATGTGTAATCTCCATTTCTTTAGTTTTTTCTGTCTGGCCAAATAACTGCTCTGCGGTAACTTCACTGAGCGTACCGTTATTTAACAGGACGATTTTATCTGCACTTCTTATGGTTTCCGGGCGATGTGCAATCATGATTCGGGTAATTTTCATTTGCTTTATTGCATTGTTGATCTGCGCTTCGTTATAGATATCCAGATGACTGGTTGCTTCGTCCAGTACCAGTATTTTTGGTTCGCGGTAGAGGGCGCGAGCTAGCAGAATACGCTGCAGCTGCCCGCCAGAGAGAAACGATCCCATATCACCGACAAGGCTTTGATAGTTCATCGGCATTTTCATGATATCGCCGTGAATTTGCGCCAGGCGTGCTACACGGGTAATTTTTGCGTGGTCAGGATTATTATCAAAGAAGCTAATATTTTCACTGATCGAGCCTGAGAACAGGATGTCATCCTGCATAACACAGCCGATGCGGTTACGATGGTGTTCAAGTCCTGTCTGGGTAATGTCCATTCCGCCCACGGTGATTGTTCCACCTTCCGGGTGCAGCAGACCCAGAATGATTTTGGCCATGGTGGTCTTTCCCTGACCTGAAGGGCCGACAATCGCAACGCTTTCGCCAGCCTTAATTTCCAGACTGGCACCATTTACTACCCAGGGTTCGGTAGGTGCATAGCGGAAGCGGATATCCGTTAGTTTGATATCCTGCGGCGTTTCTGTCTCATCATGCGTATCTTTACTCACCAGTACCGGACTGGCTTCTGAGCTGACTTCAGTTTCTGACAACACGATATCGGCCAGTCGTTCACCATGCATACGCAGCATTCTGAAGTCGATTACGGCGTTGATCAGACCTGCACCGCGGCTCATAAACTGATCGGAGAAGCTAATAAAGGCGGTAAGCATACCTGCAGAGAAGTTGCCATCCAGTACTTGCAGCGCAGCCAGCCAGACCAGTACTACCCTGCCTACAGAAGTGAGCAATCCCTGGGCGGAACCAAACAAAATGTTAAGCTTCTGAATCACAATGCCTTTGTTGGTCGTATCCACCAGGAAATTCATATAGGCGGAGAGACGAGGCACCTGCTTGTTATTGGTTTTTACCGCCTGGATACCGCGAAGCGTTTCCAGTAATGAAGATTGCGTGCGGGCTGAACTGATGATTTGCTCTTCGTTGGCGCGGCGAACAGGATCATAAGCCATGAAGCGTAACAGTGCATAGGCGACAAAAAGGCCAATTACCAGCCAGGCAAGCTTAGCGTTATAGATAAACAGCATCACTACTGTCACGATCGACATTACCCCATCCAGCACAGTACTAATGAAGCGGCTGGTCAGCGTACTTTGGATGGTGTTCAGCGAGCCATAGCGGGACAGAATGTCACCAACGTGACGGGATTCGAACCATTCAAGTGGCAGCTTTAACATATGGTGACAGACATTGACCGTCCACTGCACGCTGAGCTGGCTTGAGAACCAGCTCATCACCCATGAGCGCAGCGCTGTAATCATGGTCTGAAACAACGCAATCATGATAAAGCCGATCCCGAGCAAGGAGAGTAGCGAGTAATCTGCGGAGACCAGCACCATATCCATCACCCACTGCATAAAGAAGGGGGAGAGTACGCCGAAAAGCTCCAGAGCGATGGACAGGATAAGCACCTGGGCAAAGGCAGATTTCACCCCTGTCACACTGCCCACCAGCTTCATCATCGAGATGCTTTCTTTTTCTTTTTTGACCTCAAAAGTGGAGGAGGGAACCAGCTCCAGTGCAACGCCGGTGAACGCCGGTGATGCTTCTTTAAATGTCAGTTCCCGAATGCCGCGTGCAGGATCGTGAAGCGTGATCTTATTGCCACGCACTTTTTTTAGCACAACGAAATGGTTCAATTCCCAGTGCAGAATGCAGGGCATGCGTAATTTAGACAGCTCTTCCATATCAACGCGTAACGCACGGGAACTCATATTGAGTTGTTGTGCCATGGCAATGACATCACTAAGTGTTGCACCCTTAAGCGACGTTGCGAACCTGCGACGCAGGGTGATCATGTCGATTTCATGACCGTGATAATTGGCAATCATCCCCAGACAAGCAAGACCACATTCCGTCGCCTGTGACTGACGAATCATCGGCAGGCGGTTAAACCATTTAAAATTGAGTTTCTCTAATGACAACACAGAACAGACCTTTTAATCAGAGAGAGATTTTGTGTCCAAGCGCAAAAATTGGCTCCAGCACCCATTCATAAAGACGACGTTTGTCGACGATAAAATCGGCATCCAGCGCCATACCCGGCTTGAGTTTTTCATTCTGCGCATAAGCAGTAATTGATTGTTTGTCCAGGGAGACCAGCACGCGGTACTGCTGTTCCTGAATATTATTTTTGCCGGTTAACGTAGTGACTTCCTGAGGAGACAGAGCGGTGCGTGAAACCTCGATAACTTTTCCATACTGTTGACCAAACTTTTGATAAGGAAACGCTTTATAGCGCAGCACCACCCGCTGTCCCGGTTGGATAAAACCAATGGACTGCGTGTTTACCATGATGCGGGCGACCAGTTCAGTATTGCTTGGCAAAACGGCTATGGCTGACTGACCGGCGGTGAGCATCTGTCCATTTTTGACCATAATCATGCCGACATATCCGCTTTTAGGCGCACGTAATTCAAACGAGCGGCGCGCTTCATTTTCAGCCATCGACTGCCGGTTATCAGCCAGTTGGCGCTCGATATCGTTACGCTTTTTCTCGTCATCCAGCGGTTTTTCATGCAGCTGTTGCTCGGTCTGAACAATTTTTTGCGAGATGTCCAACAGCTGACGTTGATATTCCTGGTAGCGCGCCTGGCTATCGAGCAGATTAGACTCCTGCTCTTCCATCTGACGGCTTGAGGCATACCCTTCGTTGTGCATGGCTTCCAGCTTGTCCAACTGCATTTTCGCCAGGGAAACCTGTTTCCGACGGTGTGTCAGTTGCAGCTTCAGCTGCTCCTGTTGCAGTTTCAGGCTGGCAATAGTGTCGGTCAGGCCCTTCATTTCAACCTGATGAAGCTTTTCAAGCGTCACCAGATCCTGCTGAAGCCTTTCACGCTGGCCTTTCAGATTCTCGGCAATAACCTGACGAGTCTGACCTAACTGTGTTGAAACCTCTGATGACAACACCATCAGCACATCGTCTTTTTCTACATGCTGGCCCTCTTTTACCGGAATATCGACCACCGTGGCGCTTACGGGGGGCGGAATGATCAGCATGCCATTTTTAGGCAGAAGTTCTCCGGTAGAGGATTCATATTTTGTATAACTGCCAAATATAAAAAACAGCGCTGTCGCGGCAGTGATCAGCACTACAACGGAAATAACTAACCAGCGATAAGGTGGGCAATAGAGTGCCACAATGCCCAGGTTTCCACGGTTGGCTGCATCAAGTGCCTCCTGACGGAATAGTGACTGTTCCATTTATATAATCATCATGAGTAAGGGATTAACGGCACTGAAAAAAATTCAGCATGTCGATTGATAGTGATCCGGTACTTTGTGCCAGATTAATGAGGGCGTTCAGGTAATTGAAGCGAGCTTCAGCCTGATCTTTAAGTGCGCTAAAATATTTTTGCTGAGCATCAAGCTCATCATTTACCGTACGGAAACCCATTTCCCGGCCATATTGAACAGACACCACTTTTTCGCGTGAAGACTCGACGGCATTTTTCTGCGCGTTGATTAACGCTTTTCCATTCGTAAGACTAAGCCATGCTGAACGTGTATCTGTAGCCGCTTTGCGTTGTGCTTCCATGGTGGAATATTTCGCTGCCTGACGGCGATAGGCAGCTTCATAAGATTGTGAAATCTGGCTGCCACCCGCGAATAATGGAATAGAAACGTTAACGCCATACTGCAGATTATTACTTTTAGAGTTAGTGCCAAAAATAGCATCATAAAGTAAATTATCGTCGTTATCGTTACGGCTCCAGTTTTTGCCATATCTGGCGTAAAGTGACACGACAGGCATATGTGCGCCATCTGCAGCCAATACATCAGCATCGGCCTGATCATTCTGAAACAGGGCAATTTTGATTTCAGTGTTACGTTGCTGGCTGGCATTAATCGCATCAGTTAAAGAAGCGTAGGGCGAAGCGTTAAGGCACTGAAAGTTTACCGGCTCGACAGTGTCCGGGCTGACACCCGATAAGCGACGAAATGCTTCTCCAGCCAGCAATAACTGACTACTCGCCTCTATTTCTTTGGCCTGAGCAAGAGCGTAATTGGCCTTAGCTTCATCCAGCTCTGTACGGGTGTTTTGTCCATTCAGAATACCGGCCTGCAGTTTTTGCTGCTGTTGTTTGAAGTTGTGACTGGCAGCTTTCGCAGCCTGTAAAACTTCCTGCTGATAGAGCACCGAAAAGTAGGCATTACTGATCGCATTTAATAACTTTTCTTCAGCTTTTTTTGACTGGGCTTCAGCGGTATTGGCAATAGCAACGCCTTTACGCCAGCCAGCATATTTACTCATATCAAACAGGGGTTGTCTGACACTGAGATCGTAACTGTGATTTGTTACACCACTTTGATATTTTTTATCCGGCTGTTCCTGACGATCCCAGTTTCCTTCGAGCGTCAATGTGGGCAACATTCCGGCCATACCCTGCCAGTATTTTTGCTGATCGGCTTCACTGGTCATCTGGCTGGATTGCAATGCAGAGTCATAGGTTAATGCGGCTCGGGCAGCCTGCTGTAAGCTGGTCGCATAAGATCCAAATGGCACGCAGGACAGTACAATAAATGCAATTTTAAAATTATAAAATTTCATGATGCTCGCTGTTTCTTAAAAATTAAGCCCGAAATTAAATGAGTTGCTGGGCAAAGACATATTTAATCAAATCAGTATTAGACTGCAGCTGAAGTTTACGCATGGCGTTATATTTCTGCGTTGCAACCGTACTGATACTACGTTTACGTGATTTTGCTATCTCCATTAAACTGTACCCGATAGCAAAAAGCCTGATTACTTCAACTTCTGCGGGTGATAAAAGTGTCTGTGCAGGCTCCTCTGAAGCAGAATGCGCCAGATCTTTCATCTTTTCTGAATAAAATATTTCAGAGTTCGATGAGCAAACCCAGTGCAAAGCTTCTACCAGATCCCGTATATCATCACGTTTGCTCACTATTGCATTTAC
This sequence comes from Pantoea sp. JV6, assembly GCF_025910055.1. NCBI lineage: Bacteria > Pseudomonadati > Pseudomonadota > Gammaproteobacteria > Enterobacterales > Erwiniaceae > Pantoea > Pantoea sp. JV6. Next base: position 162,196 of record NZ_JAPCIM010000027.1, read on the forward strand.
CGGAATTTGCAATATTCTTTTCAAAATGGCCGGGCTATTCTGTGCCGTAAAGATAATGATTTTAAGGTTAGCATTATGGTTGTAAATTTCTTCTAGTTTTCTAACGCCGTTCAAATCATTACGTTCAAAGTTAAAGCAAAAATCAGTAATTAATATATCAGGAGGATCGCTATTCAGTTTTACAAAAAGGTTTTCTGCTTCTACCGGGTATGCTGCAATGTCCAGGTTGTGAAATCCGGTTGAGAGTATTTTTTGTATTGAATAAAAAATAAAAGGACTCTCATCAGAGACACCAACTTTAAACCTCCTTCCTTTTAATGGCCTATCCACTGATAAAATCCTTTCTCAGTTTATAAAGTCTGGTAAAGGGCTCCGAAGAGCCCATATGGTTACTGATAACTAATGGTATAGGTAGCAACTGCGTTAGCACTACCAGGAGTTATTGTGGCAGCAGTCTGGTAATAACGTGCATATAAGGGCACTGTTATCAATGCAGACGACAGTGGATAAGCTGCAACTCTGTATGGTGCTGCCAGTGCAACAGGTTGCTGGCTTTCATTCAGAATCTGAACACCCACTCCGCTGGCAGTTGAGGTCGAATTCAGAGAAACTACGCCGACATCCGATAGCCCATCAGCCGCATCCCCATCCAACTGCATCATAACGTCAAAGGTACCTGAAAGAAGTGCCTCACAGTTAAGCTGAAGATTAAAAGCGGTAGATGGGCTGGTTTGTCCAATACCGGAACCCAAACCACTGCTGGTATTCGCTGTGTAACTCCCTAATGACACCTTCGGGTTAACATCACCTGCTGCTGAGCAGGTTTGATCCCTCACAGTGATGCCGCTTTTAATATATCTCACATAAAGTTTCAGGTCATTTCCTGGTACCAATGAGCCTACATCAAATACGTTGACATAGTCCGGGAGCAAATTGGGGCCAGCCATCGAGTTTGACGTCCGCACAATCTGAAAAGGCACATTTAACGTGACCTCAGTATAAGAACCGACTGTACCACCACTGGTTAACGCGTAAGTAGCGATCTTGTTGCCGGTAGGAATAATGGCAGCGTCGGTGGACATTTCACCACCGTAACCGGTATAAATGGTTAAGCCATAACCAAGTGCATCTTCAGCTATTGTTTTACGCTTTAAGTAAACCTCTGCTGTTAATCCATCTAAAAACTGTTGCAGATTATCCAGGGCACATTTGAACGTGACTGTTAAATTGCCACTATGCACGACCGTGCCAACCGGAACAGCTGCCGAAATGTTTATCCCCAGCGAGCGGAAATCTAATACCGCATCAGAAAGAGATTTTTTGCACGTCAGTGTGACATCATCTGCCGCGTTCGCATTAATTGGTGCTAGCATGACGAAACCAGATACCATAGTCATGATGCTGACTATTCTGGTCAGTGTCCTTCTTAAGTTAATAAACATCATAATGTCACCCGATTAACCCTGATTATCTTTGTTTATTTCGCCGTTAGATACGTAGCGAACAGGTTTTGATTGATCGCTGCTGCATGTTGTTGTGAGCCTTGCAAGGGTGTTGTTTTCACTGGAATTAACAACACCAGACTCCAGGTTAACCAGACACTTATCACTGGCTGCTTTACCCCAGGAAATATGCAGGCGGCTGACATCTTTATTTAACCTCACATAAATCTGACCACCCTGTGAAACAGTGGTGATAAGGTTACCGTCTTCATCATTAACCGTTGCACCAAATGGCAAGGCATTTCCGTTCGGCTGATTAGCCCGAATTAACAGTGGCTTTCCTTTGCTGGTTTTATAATCAAGTCTGACGACTGCACCCTCAACAGGAATAACGCGCTGCTGAGTTGATTCGAGCTCAACATCCAGTGGAATTCCTTTTGGGTCGATGGCCAGTTCGTTTATCCGGTACGGGTTAAGGTTTGGCACAATAGCTTTGCCGCTGCCGTTTAACACAATATTTGGATAGCCAAGTACACGCGCGCCCTCTGCATCTTCTGCGGTAACAACAGCATAAGTCGTAGACTGATAAGCGCTGAAATTAATGCTATCAGGTAAAGCGACTACCGCACCGCTGATACCACCCGAGGCAGAATAATAGTTTTCCCCTTTAGTATAAGACGCCGTCAGCATACTGTAGGGCGAACGGTATTGCCCACTAACTGAACCGGACTTCTCATTATCAGTATCGCGCGCTATTCCAACGTTGTAGTTATATTGGTCATGTTCACCCAGAACACCATTAACTGCTGTTTGTGCATTCACACCCTGTTTATTATGTGTCGCACTTCCGGTTACATAACTTTGACTTTCGCTGCCAATTGGCACCGAGAAGTCGAGTGACAGTTGAGTGTCATGCCCGCCGGTTGAATATAATAATCGGTTTGCTGATAAAGTATAGGAGACCCGACCAATTGTATTATTGTAACCCAGCTGAAATTGCGTATTTGTTCCGGCAGAATCCCAGTAATTCTGAACGAAACCAGTAAGATACATATTCCCATATGACTCCCCAAAATTTTGGCTTGCCGTCATAGAAAAACGTTGTTTGGGGCGCGAAAGATAATTTGACGAACTGTTTTTATGATTTTTTTTATAATAGTTATTGATTTGTAATGCGTTATCAAAACTGTAATAACCGGATGATGAGAAGCGGTAAGCCGCCAGAGTAAAATTCGTGTTAGTCTGAGAAACCTTCTTACTATAAGTTGCCCGATAACTTACACCTTGCTTTTTCTCATCACCATATTTTGTCTGAGCGCCAGTAATATCCAGTGAGATCGCACCAACAGGTAAACCAAATGCACCTCCCAATAGCACAGAGGTGTAGTTATCTGATCCCAGAATACCTGAGTAACCAGTCAGACTATTGCTAAAACCATGCTGAATAGTGCCCTGATAGACCGAAGGTGTATAAACCATATTGTCTTTTCGGGATACACCACCGGTCAGACTATAAAAAGTCATGCCCGGACGTTTCAGACGCGTCATCGCTGCGTAAGGAACTGAGAAACGGGTCTCACCGCCGTCAGCTTCTTTCACGGTCACGTCTAAATCACCACCGTAGCCTGTAGGATAGAGATCGGTGATATTAAAAGGGCCTGGTGAGACCGTCGTTTCATAAATTTTGTTGCCATTTTGCGATACAGTTACCTGAGCGTTGGTTCGGGCTACGCCGCGGATTTCTGGTGCATAGCCTCGCTGAGAGTCTGGCCACATCTGGTCAACTGTAGATATTTGCGCACCACGAAAAGAAAGCGTATCGAAAATTTCTCCACTGGTATTGCCTTCACCTAATAACAGCCGTGATTTTATTTGCGGAATATCACGCTGGACATAGGTATTAATTGCATCGTAATGATGATACTCGTTGTTTTTTTGACGTTGCCAGCTGAGAGAACCATCGTGACGGAACATCCATCCGCCAAGGTTAAAGCCCGCCAGCGCACGGCCATAAAATGAGTCATATGGCTGACCGTGATTTACAGAGCGATAATAGTTGGTGTTATAGGTTAGCGTAAGTGCTGTTTCACCCTTATCCCAGAATTCTGGCGCAACGTAGCCGCGCGCAGATCGCAACAGATAAATTTGCGGAATTGAGATATCCATCTGCATATCGGCAGAATTGATAGCTGCATGACTCTCTTTAACTACCTCCTCCAGCGCCATACACTGTTTACCAGAGCGCAAATCTTCAGCTTGTCCCGGGCTAAAAACTGTGTCCTTAAGTGACAAGCTTTTGACCAGATCATAGGAAAGGCACGCTTTGGTACCCGCCCCTTCACGAATGACCTGAACATTTTCCCGACCAATCTGACGACCATTCAGGAAAATATCCAGCGTATAAGTACCAGGATCAATAGGGTTACCGGTTGCATAGCGGGCCACATCAACTTTAACGCCCGGTAAATTCTTCACAAATGATTCGTCAAAATCATACGAATTTTCTGCAAATGCGGCGCCTGTTGATGCAGTTAAAAAAAGCGCCAGAAAAGATCGGTAAAATATTTTTGCCGTTGGTTTATTATTTTTAATCATCCTTGCCATCATTATTACCCCTGATGAGTTACCAAAGTTACTGACTAATTTTGGCGTCTACATTGCGTGCAGCGCCATAATCATCCAGATATTGATAATGAAAGTTTGTTTTTATTTGATTTGCGTTCAATCCTTTTAGGGAGAAGCTTTTTGTTTCGCCTGGTGCAAGCATATCTCCCTTTTCACTGACTACTTTTCGCCCCGCGTTATCCTCGGCATTGATCTGTGAAACGTTGACGTAAAACGAAGAGTTATTGGTTGCTGTCAGCTGATTCGCTTTCTCCCCTTGATGCCAGATAAGACCCGACGCTGCTTCTGTGGCTTGCATCGCATCGAACCGGGCTGGGCGAAAGAAAATTTTGATGCGACTACGAATAGCCATTTGCAACTGATTTTGATTCGCAAGGCTTTTATCGCGAGGAGGGATGTCGAGTACGTTAAGCCAGAATACCGACTCTTTATCTTTGGGCAGGTTTGAACCGGTATAAACGATACGTAATGTCTGTCCTTTGTTAGCCTCCATACGGAAAACAGGCGGTAGCAAGACAAACGGTACGTTTATTTTATCCAGTGCTTCATCAGGATTTCCATTGTCAATCCAGGCCTGTACCAGCGCAGGTTGATTGCCATGGTTATCTAAGCGGACTGTGACTTCTTTTTCTGTTGCGGGGTAGATTACCCGGGTGCCGATAATCGTCACGCTGGCAAAAGCCGATGAGGTCACCGTAAAAGCCAGCAGACAGGAGATCAAAAATTTAAAACTTTTTTTTTTCATGATTTTGACAGAAATGATGATAGAGGAAGAGAGGTGGGAACAGATGCTCCCACCATAATCAATTACAGGTAATTGATTGAATAGTTCACAGCTGATAAGACGGTACCAGCAGTAGCTGCACCAGTTGCATAGTACTGAGCAGAATAGGTCAGAGTACCTGCACCAGCAGTCAGAGCGACAGTTTTTGGAGAGGTGGTCTGCTCAGTGCTACCCGCGTTCAACACGCCATTTCCGCTATCCAGCAGCTGCAGGTCAACATTCGTTGCAGTACCAGTATTGGTCAAACGACCATCAGCATTGACGTTGGCACCTTGTTCAAAGTAAGCGTACACGTCACCAGTCGTAGCTGAGCAATTGCTCAGCGCCATAGTGAAGCGAGTGTTACCTGCAGTCTGACCAGATGTGCTTAAAATACTACTTGCTACTTTAGGCAGTGTAACGGTTGCAGTGCTGCCGCCGCCGTTTACGCTTACAGTACAAGTCTGAGACGCAATATTTCCTGTGAAGTTAATGGTGCCATCTGAAGCTTCAGCAGCATTAACGTGAGCAGCAGCCAGCATCAGACCAAGAGCAACCATAGATAACTTTTTCATATACTTTCCTTTGTATAAAATAATTAATAACATCAATTAATGAACGATTTAATAATCGTTCACTTCCCTGGAGGATTCATTCCTCACAAGAGAATTAGAAAATCAGCAATCCAAATACGACTGCTGCTGCGACACCAACAATACCCATGCCAAAGGCAGACCCACTAACCGGGTTCGCTGCTGGAATTGAGTCTGGGCGCGTCCATTCAGTTTTCTCTTCTGAGCTTGCGCCTAGCTGCTTAAAGAAATCCAGGATCACCGAAGTTAATGAACCACCGCTAACGCCTTCGATTTCTTTATTGTTCAATTCACGCATGTTGTTTCCTTAAGCTGTAATTACAGATGCATTAGGATCAAACTGGTTTTCAACGACCGCGTTAAACCAGCCTGCCGTGCTATCCCAGCCATTCATAGCACCATATAAAGCACCATCAACAAGACCAAGGACTGCGCCGACAATCAGACCTACACCGGCAGAGACAATACCAACACCCAACACGCCACCGGTACTTCCGCCACTCATTCCCCATTTAAGACCAAAAGAACTAATACCCGTAACGGCACCGACAACTACAGCACCAATAAAGTCAAAAAAACCTGCTCCTGAAACGTTTTGCATTTCAAAAGATGTTAACTCTCTCATCGATATCTCCATGTATCATTTTTTCAATATTATTATTTATGCCGCTTCTAGCGAACGGCGCTATTAGAATGGGTGGCCATAAAAAATGAAATAGTAAAACATCCATAATTCTTCTTTTGTTATCGTAAGCAAGGATATGGCTATTATATTTTTACATAATATTAACTGCTGTTGGTATTCTGGAATTTTTTGAGCGTACATTATTCTTATGCGTGATTTAACCATTAACAGCACTGCTTATGCCTGATGCTTAAAATTATCTGGCATCCGGGAAACGCATGCCATGAACGCGGTTCAGTAAAACTGATTCATCTATGAATAAGCTTGTGCATAAAGTCATGAGTTAATGATTTCACTTGCCTGAATGTGATGTCATTTGAGAAGTGGAATTAAAAAGGGAAAAATCCCATCTGCCAGTTTCTGGTGATTTAAGCTAATTAAATCATATATGTCAGGATAAAAAACTAAATATCTAAAGATAATCAATTTAAGTGTCTGTTCGATGGGTGCCGTGGTTTAATTCCTTCCATGCAATGCTGCCTGACAGCGTAACTTTAGTAAGGAGCATTAACATTGATGCCAATTTGATTTGTTTCTTTTCAGCCATGCTGGAAAATTGAGAGAGGTGTTTAAATGCGTGCTTTTAAAATAGCATGTTCATAACATCATCTTTCAAATGGTAATGGGAAATTCTTTTTTTAGGAAAAAAGTTATAACACTGCCCGTAAGGTGCTACAAAGTAGATTTATGTGCTAACTAAACAGCGTTTGAATGGTGTAAGATCTGGTTATTGTTTCTTTTATTAGCCTGAATGTCTTTATTTATTTGTATTTGCGGTTTTGAATTTTGTTGGGACGGTTTTATTATAGTGGAACCGATAAAGACTATTTTTAACTGCCCGAGTTATGGAGGCGAGCTCAGGTAAGCGAGTACACCAGGCGAAAGAGAAAGAGACTATAAAAAACTGATTTTACGAATTGTTGCTAATCACTGACCAATGCGTCAGTTAGATTGAGTTAATTAATATGTATAGAGTGACTGAAAATCATGAACGGATCATCGATGCATTAGCAGGATTTACGCAGATTGCTAATCCAGATGAAATTTCAAGAGGCAAGCGCCGTTATCATTTGACTAAAGATCATGTACGTCGCGTTATGTTCATTCTTGACGGCGATTTTTTACTTAAACTTAAAGGCGAGAATAAGGTTTTGAATATCTTATCCGCTCCGTTTGTTGTCGGCGTCACTCCAGCTTTAGACGAGCCGCCAGTCTATCTGGAACGAGTCGATTATGGAAAAGTCAGTTTCATTGACTATGACGTGTTCTGGCGATTGGTTTTTGAGAAAGATCTTTTTAATGACGCAATGTCTATTTTATCAGGACAGTATTCTGATCTGATGAATTACATTCAGTTACCAAAAAGTAACTCATATGATGAAGTTCTTTCTTTGATTGAAAGATGGAAAAAACTGCCGACTCATTTAAAGAAACGATTTTCAGCACTATATCTTATTGAAAATAGTTCTCATTTATCAAAAAGTTCCATTTGCAGAGTGCTCAAGGAACTAAAAGAGAAAGGCGAATTGGTACTGATTAACGGTAAATTCACCTGAATATAATATTTGTCATCGTGAATTTTGTGATGCTGAAGGGAAAAAATGGATGTTAATGTGGTTTGTACGGATGACAATTACTTCTTCAGACTGGGCATATCAAAGGTAATTGAGAAGGCACTGCTATCTGATGCAGAAGTAAAATTTTTATCAGGTTTTGATAGTCATAACCTGCGGCAGGCTGACTTCATCCTGATCAATGTTTCGCAATGGCGTCTTTATATGTGTCAACCCGCTTATCGCGAGCGAAAGCCTGGCAGTATCATATTGGTATTTACCGATGATTTCGGAGAGAAAATTAAAAACCCGTTACCATTTTGTTATCAATCTTTGCTTGAAGTGTCAAAAAGGGATTCGGTACGTTTAATCACTGAGAAAATAACCAAGGCCTGGTTAAACACTCAGGGAAGAGTTATGGGATATCTGCCTTCAGACTGTTTACGGTGCGAATTTGCACGTATCACCGTGGTGCAACTTCAGGTGCTTAGTTTTTTGAAGAAAGGATACAGTGTAATCCAGACAGCAAAAAGGTTAGATTTGTCAGTTAAAACAATCTATGCACATAAATATAATGTGATGAGAAAGTTCGCTCTGAAAGGAGACAAAGAATTTAATGCATTTATCAATGATGTCTCGTTGCTTGAACTTTACAAAGGAGTTATCAATGTAAATGAGATTTAACGTTATCCAGAGGCGTAGGCTCACCCTTCTGCGCTGTTTAAATTTCCCATTTTTTATTTTTTAAGGAGTTGTCAACTCCTGTTCAACATCGGATATAAGGTGTTTTAAATATAGTGATTAAGCACCTTAAGGAGAGTTATATGGAAAATAATTCACGTTTAACATGCAAAGCATCGAATAGTCCCTTTAAATTTATGCAGGGAGTAATGCTGAGTATGGTTTTATTACTTACAGGCTACCTGTACTGCAATTATGTTGAGGCGGCGCCATTGCAGAACGCTCCTGCGCCATCGTTGTTTAAAGAAGTCAAAAATGACAAGGCGCCGGAGCAGATACACGAACCGCGTGCGCACATTATTGTCTACCGTATTGATGAAAAAAATCCTGCCGCATCAAAACGCGTCGTTAACGTATTTGTTAATAATCAATACTATACTAGCGTAATGTCAGGTGATAGAGGGACTGAAATTAGTGTGTGTCCTGGCCAGAAAAAACTGGACGTTATGTTCAGCCAGCATGATTTTGTCCAGCCAGCAAAAATTGAAGTACCCACACCAGAGCTGAAATCAGGTGAGCGCTATTACTATCAGTTAGCGGTAAATGATCAGCAGAAAATCACGGCGCGTCTGGTGCCTGCAAAGGAAGCTGAATCTGTTTTAACCAGTCTCAAAGCACAATCACGTACGTTATCGCGTGTAGTGAATGAACGTTCTTGTTCTGAAGCGGGCGAGTCAAAACTATTGAATCACCCGGTGGCTTCTTCACTATTAAATTCTGACAGTAGTCATGCTCAGAGCAATGCTATGAAGATAGCTGATAAAAGCAGTAAAGCTCAGGGCGCTGCATACTCACTGCATTGATGCAATCTGGCACCATATTTTTTATTAATCAGTTCTGATAATGCCGTTCACTGACTCCAGAATCAAGAGTTGTGCTGGAAGCAATGTCAGGATTGCAGATTATCTCGTCATAAAATCACGGTTATTCGAAGTATATGAATATAGAGATTAAGGGTTTGTGAAAGCCTTATTTCTATTGAATTTAATCAATCCTCGTTAATTAAGAAGGTTGTTATGTTGAAAGTGAACTTGCGTGGTGTGAAGGGTATTATCTCTTCATACACTGTTGATACAAAATCTGAAAATCCTACAACGATCAAAGTTCCGCATCAGGGTGCATTAAATATAGAACTGATCGATAGCGCTACAGGACATGCTCCGCAAATGGTTGTAACCAGGCGCGTTGGCAATAATCTGCAGCTTTTCTTTAGCCAGGATGATTCTCAGCATCCTGATATTGTACTGGAAGATTATTATGATAATGAAAACGTTCATCTGATTGGGCTGGGCGAAAACGGTCAATTTTATGAATATGTGCCGACTTCCGGCGATGTGGCTGAATACCCGCCAGCTTTAACTGAAGGTCAGAGCGGTGAACAGGTATTAGGTGGTGAAGGATATGCCAGTGCCGATCCGCTGACTGCCAGTCACAACAATTTTGGTTGGTTGCCTTTTATGCTGCTGGGCGGCGCGGCAGGCGGCGTTGCTATTGGTGCGTCCGGGCGTGGTAGCAGTGGCCATGACTCTTCCGCTAAGAGTGTATCGGTGACACTTGATCCTGTTGCGGACAGTGATAATGATGGTCGTCCAGAGTTTTCCGGAACATCGAATAGCCCTGACTCACAGGTTGTCATTCAACTGCCTGATGGCACCCAGATCACGACCCAGACGGACAGTGAAGGTAACTGGTATGTGGAAGCACCGACTTCACAACCAAATGGCACCGTCACTGTTACGGTAACTGATAGTGCGGGCAATAGCGGTAGCCTGACTGAAGAGTTTACTGACACCTCTTCGCCAGAAGCGGCGGTTATAAATAGCAATGATGATGGACAAATCTCAGGTAAAGCAGAACCTGGTTCAACTGTGGTTATTTCCGATGGCAGTACCGGTGAAACCACCACGGTTGTAGTTGATGAAAATGGTGACTGGAGTATCCAGCCTAACCCTGTCCATGAAGGGGATACCGACGTAACTATCGTGGTTGTCGATCCTGCGGGTAATGTCTCTCCGCCGTCCAACGGTTCCCGACCGGACATAACTCCTCCAGATAACATCAACTCCGGCATTGTCAGTGACTCAGTCACCCTGACGGACGACGTCGGTGCGATCACCGGCGAGATTGCCAGCGGCTCGGTCACCGACGACGCGCGGCCGACCCTTTCCGGCGACGCAACCGCCGACATCGATCACGTCAATATCTATGACAACGGCGAGCTCGTCGGCAGCGCAGCGGTGGACGCGGACGGCAAGTGGAGCTGGACGCCGGAGCAGGATATGGCGGACGGCACCTCTCACGACCTGACGGTTGCGGCGGTGGACGCGGCGGGCAACGAAGGCCCGCAGGCAGACGGCGACTGGAGCTTTACCGTTGACACCAGCACGGCGGCTCCGGAAATCACGAACAACACCGAGGACGAGCTT